>DBCG01000142.1 GCA_002292945.1 Proteobacteria bacterium UBA964
GCCCAGGAAGGTGTCGCCGTTGGTCGACTTCACCTCGAAGACGCCGTCGCCGATCTCGAGGATCGAGACGTCGAAGGTGCCGCCGCCGAGGTCATACACCGCAACCTTGCGGTCGCCTTTCGCCTTGTCGAGCCCGTAGGCCAAGGCGGCCGCGGTCGGCTCGTTGATGATGCGCTTGACGTTGAGACCAGCGATGCGACCGGCGTCCTTGGTCGCCTGGCGCTGCGAATCATTGAAGTACGCCGGGACCGTGACCACGGCATCGGTGACCTCTTCGCCGAGGAAATCCTCCGCGGTCTTCTTCATCTTCATGAGCACGCGCGCGGAGATCTCCGGCGGTGCCATCTTCCGACCCTGCGCCTCGACCCAGGCATCGCCGTTGTCGGCCTTGACGATGCGGTAAGGCACCATGCCGATGTCCTTCTGGACGATCTTTTCGTCGAACCGCCGCCCGATGAGCCGCTTCACGGCGTAGAGGGTGTTGGCCGGATTGGTGACCGCCTGGCGCTTGGCCGACTGGCCGACCACCACCTCGTCGTCCTTGGTGAAGGCGACGATGGAGGGCGTGGTGCGATCCCCCTCGCTGTTCTCGATCACGCGCGGCTTGCCACCGTCCATGATCGCGACGCAAGAGTTCGTGGTCCCGAGGTCGATGCCGATGACTTTACCCATGATGGTCTGCTCCGCTGCGTTCGTTATGGCCCCTGTGGGGCGCGTATGGCGGTTTAAGTGGGGTCGCCCGTGGACGATTCAAGGGGCGGTCGCGACGCGACCGTCAGTCCGGGGCCCGGGCGACGACCACGCGGGCGGCGCGCAGCAGTCGACCGTTGAGGCTGTAGCCGCGCTGCACCGCGAGCAGCACGGATCCCGGCTCGGCCGTGGCCGAGGGTTGGGCGGCGACCGCCTCGTGCTGATCGGCATCGAACGGCTGCCCGGTCGGGTCGAGTTCGGTGATGCCGATGCGCTCGAGCGCTTTCTGCAGGAGGCGCAGCGTGGCCGCCTGCCCCTCGGCGAGCGCCGCCGCATCCGCGCGAGCCGCGTTCTCGACCGCGAGGTCGAGGCTGTCCTTCACCGGCAACAATTCTTGTGCCAGCCGCTCGATGCCGAAACGGTGCGCCTGTTCGACATCGCGCTGGGCGCGCTTGCGGACGTTGTCGAGCTCGGCGACCGCACGCAGGTGTTGGTCGCGCTGCTGCTGGCAGCGCGACTCGGCATCGGCGAGCAGCGCCTTGAGATCGTCCAGCGTCAAACCCTCGCCCGCTTGGGCGGTGGCGGACGACGCGGGATCCGGCGTGTGAGACGAGGGGGTGTCAGACATCAGAAAGCCTTGTAGATCATGGTTTTAGGAGATATCTGCCGGACGAAAAGCCGACCGGGCGCAGGTGGCGCGCTACGCGTCACCTCGGATATCTGGGGGTCAGCGGCGGGAATTCAAGGCCGAGCCGAGCAGCCGGGCCGTCATGTCGACGATCGGGATCACGCGCTCGTAGGCCATGCGGGTCGGGCCGATGACCCCGATCACCCCGAGCACGCCGTCGGTGTCGCTGTAGGGCGCCGTGACGATGCTGCAATCATCGAGCACTTGGTAGCCCGATTCCTGGCCGATGAAGATCTGCACCCCGTCCGCATGCAGGCTCTGGTCGAGCAGATGCAGGAAGTCGCGCTTCTCGTTGAAGGCCTCGAACAAGCGCTTGAGCTTCTCGACGCTGGTGAGCTGCGCCGCACCCATCAGGTTGGTCTCGCCGGCGACGATGTACTCGAGGTCGGGACGCGCCGGCTCCGGCGTGAGCACCTGTTGGGCGAGCGAGATGGCCTCGACCATCAGCGTGTTCATGTGCTGCTGCGCCTCCTGCAGCTGCCGCAGGATCTCCTCACGGGCCTCGGCCGGCGTACGGCCGATCATCTGCTCGGTGAGGAATTGGGCGGCGCGGCGCAACTCCTCGGGGCCATGTGCGCGGGGCAGCTGGATGATCCGGTTCTGCACCTCGCGATCGTCGAACACGAGCACGACGAGCACGCGGTTGTCGGAGAGCCCGACGAACTCGAGGTGGGTGAGCCGCGCCAACTGCGGACGCGGCACGGTCACCACGCCCGCGAGCCGCGTCAGGTTGGAGAGCAGCTGCGACGCGTTGGCGAACAGGGCTTTCGGATCACCGCCCGGCGCCACATCGAGGTGGCGGCGCAACTCGTCGAGGGACGCCGCATCGACCGGCCGCGAGCGCAGCAGCGTGTCGACGAAAAAACGATAGCCGCGGTCGGTCGGGACACGCCCGGCTGAGGTGTGCGGCGAGGCGACGAACCCGAGCGACTCGAGATCCGCCATGACATTGCGGATGGTCGCCGAGGACAGGCTCAGACCCGAATCGCGCGACAACGCCCGAGACCCGACCGGCTGGCCGTCGCGGATATAGCTCTCGACGAGCACCCGCAGCAGCTGACGGGCGCGTTCGTTGAGCCGTTCATCGTCGTGGGCCATGCCCGTCACGCTACAGAGCCATGTGGAATTGCGTCAAGACACCCGTAATGCAGGTTGGTCGCGGACAGCGCGGCATGATAAAAACAGAGCCTCCTTTCCGGTGCCCCATGCCCCCCATCCACCGCTGCGCCCTCGTCACCCGTTTCGCCGATGCCCGCGCCACCGACAGCGCGGCGGTGTTGGCGCGCCACCTCGCCGCGCGCGGTGTCGCCGTCCTCGCGCCCGCCGAGGAAGCCGAGCGTCTCGCCGGCGTGGAGGCCGAGTTCCTGCCGGAGTCCTCGCTGGTCGCACAAGCCGGGCTCGTGGTGGCGATCGGCGGCGATGGCACCCTGCTCTACGCCGCGGGTCTCGTCGCCCAGCGCGGCACCCCGCTGCTCGGCGTCAACCGCGGTCGCCTCGGCTTCCTCACCGATGTCCTGCCGGAGGACATACTCGCGAGCGTCGATGCCGCGCTCGAGGGTCGCTGCGCAGAGGATCAACGACCGCTGCTCATCGCCGAGATCCACTGCGCCTCGGGCGGCACCCTCAGCGGCCTCGCGCTCAACGACATCGTGCTGCAGAAAGGCCAGAGCGGCCACCTGATCGACTTCGAGACCTGGATCGACGGGCGCTTCGTCAACACCCACGGCGGCGACGGCCTCGTGGTCGCCACCGCCACGGGCTCCACGGCCTATGCGCTCTCCTGCGGCGGACCCATCATCGAGCCCTCGCTCGATGTGGTCGTGGTCACCCCCATCTGCCCGCACACCCTCTCCGACCGCCCCATCGTGGTCTCCGGTCGCGCGAGCATCGAGGTCCGTCTGGTCGACCGCCCGGATTCGACTGCGTCGGTCACCTGCGACGGCCGCGCACTCGGCGCCCTCGAACCCGGTGACCGGCTGGTCATCCGACCGGCCGCCTCGCGCCTGACCCTGCTGCATCCCCCGGGCTACGACTATTACCGCTTGCTGCGCAGCAAGCTCAACTGGGGGCGTCGCGCCTTCGACCCCCCGGCCTGACCCGAGACCGCCGACCGACATGCTCACCCACCTGCAGATCCGGGATTTCGCGATCATCGATGCCGTCGAAGTCGAACTGCACGACGGTCTGACCGTGCTCACCGGCGAGACCGGCGCCGGAAAGTCCATCCTCGTCGACGCGCTGCAGCTCGCCGTGGGCGCTCGAGCAGGCACCGAGGTCATCCGCCACGACGCGGCCCGCGCAGAGATCGCCGCCACCTTCGACCTACGCGCCGCCGACCCCGCGGTGCGCGGCTGGCTCACCGAGCAGAGCATCGAGGCCGACGACGAGCTCGTCGTGCGCCGCGTGATCACCCGTGAAGGCAAGTCGCGCGCCTACCTCAATGGCCAGCAAGTCCCCATACAAGGCTTGCGCGAAGTCGGCGCCCTGCTCGCCGAGATCCACGGTCAGCACGAGTTCCAGTCGCTGCTCAAGCCTGCGGCCCAGCGGCGCCTGCTCGACGCTTATGCGGGCAGCGAGTCGCTCGCGACCGCGCTCGCGAGCCTGCATCGCGAGCGGCTCGATCGCTCCTCGGCGCTCACCCAGCTCGAGGACGATGCGCGCGACCGCCACGATCGCCTCGACCTGCTGCGTCACATGGTGGGCGAACTCGACGCGCTTGGCCTGCAGGCCGACGAACTGCCCGCACTCGCGGCCGAGCGATCCCGGCTCGCCAACACCGGACGGCTCGCAGAGACCGCCCGTGCCGCCCTCGAACTGCTCTACGACGCCGAGACCGGCAGCGCCCAAGCCCAAGCCGCACGAGCGCTCGGTCTGCTGCGCCAAGGCGCGACGCTCGATGCACGGCTCGGCGATCTGCTGCACGGCCTCGACGAGGCCGTCGGTGGTTTGACCGAGGCGGGTCGCGGTCTGACGCGCTATCTCGATGGCCTCGAAGCAGATCCCACCCGGCAGGAACAGATCGAGCAACGCCTCGCGATGATCGAGTCACTGGCGCGCAAACACCGCGTCGCGCCCGGCGAGCTGCCGAACAAGGCGACGGAGCTGCACGCCGAGCTCGCGCGGCTCGACGGGGTCGGCCAAGGCTTGGAAAGCCTGCGTGCCGCCGTCAGCGCAGCCGTGCAGGCTTGGCAACGATGCGCAGAGCAGCTCTCCGCAGCACGACAGCGCGCCGCGAAGGAGCTCGGCACCGCCATCAGCGCGCGCATGCAGACGCTCGGTATGGCAGGCGGTCGTTTCGAGGTCGCGCTGCAGCCGATCGCTGCCGAAGCCACCCTCACCACACCTGCCGGCCTCGAGGACGTCGAGTTCTTGGTGTCGGCCAACGCCGGCCAACCGCCGCGGCCGCTGGCGCGTATCGCCTCCGGCGGCGAGCTCTCGCGCCTCTCCCTCGCCGTGCAGGTCACGCTCGCAGGCCGCTCGACCCGCAGCGACGACGCGGCCAGACCTGCCCGGCTGCGGACTTGCATGGTGTTCGATGAAGTCGATTCCGGCGTGGGCGGTGCGGTCGCCGAGATCGTCGGCCGGGAACTCGCCTCGCTCGGCCGCGGCACCCAAGTACTTTGCGTGACCCACCTGCCTCAGGTCGCCGCCCTCGCCGACCGGCACCTGCGCATCTCGAAGCTCACCGACGGCCGCACCACCCGGACCCAGGTCACGCCGCTTGCGGGCGCGACCCGCATCGAAGAGGTCGCGCGGATGCTCGGCGGGATCGACATCACCGCCACGGCTCGCGAGCACGCCGCAGAGATGCTCGAGGCCGGCTCGCGCCTCAGCCCTTCGGCGCCGAGCGGTGCGGACACTCCTGCCGGCGGCAGTGCCCGTAGATCACGAGGGCGTGCTCGCTGATCTCGAAGCCGAGCCGACCCGCGACCGCCGTCTGGCGCTCCTCGATGCCCGCGTCCATGAATTCCTCCACATGCCCGCAGTCGAGGCAGAGGATGTGGTCGTGGTGCGCCCCCTCGTTCAACTCGAAGACCGCCATCCCGTCAGCGAAGTGATGCCGCGTGACGAGACCCGCCGCCTCGAACTGCGTGAGCACTCGATACACCGTGGCAAGACCGATGTCCTCTCGCAGCTCGGCAAGCCGTCGGTAGATGTCCTCAGCCGAGAGATGACGGGTGCCACTGCTCTCGAGGATGTCGAGGATCTTCACGCGCGGGAGCGTGACCTTCAATCCAGCCTTGCGCAGATCCTTGCTTTCCACGAGCGGGGTGTCCCTTTAGGGTTCGGAGGTCAGGGTTTGGAGTAGAATGGCCATTATGAGCCACGCCCCCCTCGCCGCTCCAGAATCCTCGACCGTCCGCTCGTCCCTGACGGGCCGAGCGCTTTGGCTGTCCGCGCTGTTGATCCTCTTGCTGCCGACCGGCGGTTGCGTCTACCGCATGGCCGTCCAGCAGGGCAATTTCCTCGACGCTCGGCAAGTGACCCAGGTGCAGGTCGGCATGACCCGCGCTCAGGTGCGATTCCTGCTCGGGACGCCGATGCTGCCCGATGCCTTCGACAACGACCGCTGGGACTATCTCTACACGCTGCAGGTCCGCGCCCTGAAGAAACCGCAGCGCCAACGGCTGACCGTGTTCTTCGAGGGCGACAAGGTCGCGCGCATCGAGAACGATGGCGCCCCGACCGAAGTGCCGAAGGAGCTGCAGCCCGCCGTCGCGGAACCCGCCGTCATCCCCCCGTCGACCCCGTCGCCCACGACGCCGGCACCGACGACCTTGGCGCCTACCTGATCGCGGTGGCGCGCGCTCGGCGCGCCGCCTTGGGATCGACGATCAGCGATCGGTAGAGCTCGACCCGGTCACCGTCCTGCAGGCGCCGATCGCGGCCGCAGATCTCGCCGAAGATCCCGACAAGCCCCGTCTGCCACTCGGCCGCTTCCGCGACCGACCGCGCCGTGTCGCTCTGTGCACGCAACGCCGAGCGCGCGGCCTCCAAGGCGTCCGCCACCGTTGCGCCCTCTGGCAGTTCGAGTCCGAGCACACCCTGCCAGGCGTCCCACGCCGCCGCGAACGCGCAGCGCATCAGTCACCGCCCCCGCCATCGCCCCCGCCATCGCCACCGCCATCACCGTCGCCCTCCGCGTCAGCGCGTTCGCTGCGCCCGACGGGCCCGGCAAATCCGGCATCACCGCCCTCCGACCTGCGCGCGGCGACCTCCCGCGCGCGCGCCACGAAGGCATCGACGAGCGAAGCGGCGGTCTGCTCGAACATCGGCGAGAACATCATGCCGGTGAAGCGGTTGGCGAACTCGAACCGCAGGCGCAGCGACACCTCGCAGCCCGACTCGCCGACCGGTCTCAAAGACCAGATCCCCTCGAGCGCCTTGAAGGGGCCGCGCTCAAGCCGCATCGCCACGGAGCGGTCTGGATCGAGGGTGTTGCGGGTGGTGAACTCGGTGTCGAGCCCGCCGCGCCGGATCCCGAGCGTCGCCACGACCTCGCGCTCGCCGCGGGACTCGATGCGCGCGACCGTGCAGCCGGGTACGAACTCCGGGTATCGCTCGATGTCGGTGATGAGCGCGTAGAGCTCCGACGGAGGGAGCGCGACCAGCGCTGAACGCGTGACTTCCCGCATGGGGGGATTGTCCGGCAAGGGCTCCGTCGCGACAACCACCGCGGCGCGTACAATGCGCAGGACCATGGCCAAGCCCCCTTCCAGACCCACCGCGACGCCGGCGGCCTCGTCCAAGCCGACCGCCAAAGCGGATGCAGGGCCGAGCGTCATCGCCGAGAACCGCCGGGCGCGATTCGATTACTTCATCGAAGAGCGTTACGAGGCCGGACTCGCGCTCGAGGGCTGGGAGGTCAAGTCGTTGCGCGCCGGCAAAGCCCAGATCACCGAAGCCCATGTCTACCTGCGCGGCGGCGAGGTGTTCATGGTCGGCGCGCACATCGCACCGCTCAAGACCACCTCGACCCATGTCGTCGCCGATCCGACCCGCAGCCGCAAGCTGTTGCTCAACCGGCGCGAGATCGTCCATCTCATCGGCCTCGTCGAGCGCAAGGGCTACACCATCGTGCCGCTCGAGCTTTATTGGCAGCGCGGCAAGGCGAAGGTGCGCATCGGCCTCGCCAAGGGCAAGAAGGCCCACGACAAGCGTGCCACCGAGAAGGACCGCGACTGGGCGCGTGACAAGGCGCGGCTGATGCGAGGCCGCTGACCGCAGACCCGCGCCGAAGCGGCCCGGATCGCGGTGTGGTCATCCCAAGACTAGACCGACAACCCCTGGGACTTCAGATATTCGTCGTAATCGCCGTGGACATCGACGATGCCGCCGCCCGGCTGGATCTCGATGATGCGGGTGGCGAGTCCGCTGACGAACTCGCGGTCGTGGGAGACGAAGAGCAGCGTCCCCGGGTACTTCTCGAGCCCGATCTGCAGCGACTCGATCGTCTCCATGTCCATGTGGTTGGTCGGCTCGTCGAGCAGCAGCACATTCGGCCGCGTCAACATGAGCTTGCCGTACATCATGCGGCCCTTCTCGCCGCCTGACAGCACCTTCACCGATTTCTTGGTCTCATCGCCCGAGAACAGCAGACGACCGAGCGTCGCACGCACGATCTGCTCGTCATCGGCCTTGCCCGACCACTGCTGCATCCACTTGAAGAGATCGGTCTTCTCCTCGAACTCGGCCTGCGGGTCTTGCGGCATGTACCCCGGCTCGGCGTTCTCGACCCAGTTGATGCTGCCTGCGGTGGGCTTCAGCACGCCCGCGATGCAATGCATCAGCGTGGTCTTGCCGATGCCGTTCGGCCCGATGATGGCGATGCGGTCACCCGCCTCCACATTGAAGGTCACGTTCCGCAGAACCGGCGCGTCGGCGCCCGGATAGGTGAAGCTGAGCTTGTCGACGTTGAAGGCCGAGCGATAGAGCTTCTTGCCCTGCTCGAAGCGGATGTAGGGGTTCTGGCGCGATGACGGCCGGATCTCCTCGATCTTGATCTTGTCGATCGCGCGACGGCGCGAGGTCGCCTGCCGGGCCTTCGACGCGTTGGCCGAGAAGCGCCGCACGAACTCCTGCAGCTCCGCGATGCGCTCCTGGGCCTTGGTGTTGGAGGCTTCCACCCGCGCACGCGCCTGGGTCGAGGCGAGCATGAAATCGTCGTAGTTGCCGGGGTAGACCTTGAGCTGCTGGAAATCGAGGTCGGCGATGTGGGTGCAGACCTGATTGAGGAAATGCCGGTCGTGGCTGATGATGATCATCGTCGAGTCCGACTTGTTCAGCACCTGCTCGAGCCAGCCGATCGAGTGGATGTCGAGGTTGTTGGTCGGCTCATCGAGCAGCAACACATCCGGGTTCGAGAACAAGGCCTGCGCGAGCAGCACGCGCAGCTTGAGGCCGGGCGGGACCTCGCGCATGGGGCCGTGGTGGAATTCTTCGGTGATGCCGGCCTCGATGAGGATGGCCGCCGCGCGCGCCTCGGCGTCGTAGCCGCCGTACTCGGCGAAACGCACCTCGAGCTCCGCGGCGCGCATGTAATCGTCGTCGGTGGCGGCAGGGTCGGCGTAGATCGCGTCACGCGTCGACATCGCCGCCCACATCTCGGCATGACCTTGCATGACGACATCGATGACCCGCTGGTCTTCGTAGCCGAACTGGTTCTGGCTGAGCTTCCCGAGCCTGAGGCCCGGCTGCAGCATCACATCGCCCGCGCTCTGCTCGAGATCGCCGCCCAGGATCTTCATCAGGGTCGACTTGCCGCAGCCGTTGGCGCCGATCAGACCATAACGGTTGCCGTCGGTGAACTTGACCGTCACCCCCTCGAACAGGGGTTTGGCGCCGAACTGGATGGTGAGATTGGATGTCGCGAGCATGGCGGGCGCGGAGTTTACACGCCCCCACCCGCCCTTGCCCGTTCCGGTATACTGGTGTTTCCAATGGGGGCGACCGGCTTCGACGTGGGTTGCGAACCTCCAGGGGCGTGCCGAGGTGCAGTGAACCTCGTAAAACTTTGCTGCAAACACTTAGTTGCCAACGACAACAACTACGCTCTGGCCGCTTAATCCGGCCTAACCTCCGACCCGCTGGTGCCTGTGCCACGGAACCGGGGGACGCGCTCACAGGATCGCGGACCACCGTGCGACGGGGTGGCTCCGCTAAGAGACACCGTCACTGGCCGAGCGTCTTCCCTGCTCCTCGGGTAGCGCAAGGCGAGATCCAATGAGAGAGCTACGCGCGTAGATCCTGAAGTCTAGTGCTTGCGGACGCGGGTTCGATTCCCGCCGCCTCCACCATAATGTGAAATCCCAACCCTTATCCGGTTGGGATTTTTTTTGCCTGTCCCCCCTGTATTGGCGCGGGTTTGCGGGCCATCGGTTTGCTTCTTCGGGCCGCAGTTCAGGCAGCATCTACATGCTGTGGCTAAGCTGGAGTAAGTATGGTAAGGTAATACCTACAACTACTCTTAAGAGGTAAGCCACATGACCGCTACCGCTGTTCGCCCTGTGGCGATCAAGATCGACGAAGACATCAAAGCCCGAGTGAAGCGCTTGGCGCAAGCGCGTCAGCGTACGTCACATTGGCTGATGCGCGAGGCGATTACGCAGTACGTCGATAGAGAAGAGAAGCGCGAGGCGTTTCGCCGGGACACGCTCAAAGCTTGGGAAGATTTTCGTGAAAACGGATTGCATGTGACCGCGGATGAGGCAGATGCCTGGATGGCTCAGCTCGAACAAGGCAATGACGTTGAGCCGCCCGGATGTCACGCCTGATTTGGTCTCCGGCAGCGTTGCTGGATGTCAAGCGGCTCTATGACTTCCTCAAGCCCAAGGATCTTGACGCTGCAAAACGCGCCGTGAAGGCTATCCGCCAAGGTGTCAAAGTGCTGGATAAGCAGTCGGGAGTGGGGCGCCCAGTTGAAGACATGGAAGATGAATTCCGTGACTGGATCATTGATTTTGGCGACAGCGGCTATGTGGTTCGTTACCGGGTTGACCAGCGCCTCGTCACGGTATTGGCAGTGCGCCATCAAAAAGAGGTGGGATTTTGATTGTTGCATGGACTAATGCGCAGAGGTGCCTGAGCACTCTGAATCTCATGCCTCGGAAATGGGTTGACCATGTTCAATTTGCACTGCACAAAAAAATTACTCGACCGTATAAAGCCTGACGTTCAGGCTGCCGTTAACGGAACAACCATCCTTGGTGATTGGTATGCCACGGCACTGTTCTGGAAACCTCAACTGGCGCTGTTTGTCAACGAGCGAACCCTGCTTCCAGTGGTCATGCCGCTGGCTCCTGCGACGACTCTTGCGCAGCGTTTTCCCGATGCACTGGCGCAGGTGTTGCTGGCGCTGGAAATTGGGCAGGACAGGGTAAAGTCCGAATTGGAAAAGATGGGACAGGTGACTTACTCCAAGACCTCAAACAGAAGTGTCTTGGGAATCATGAACCAGTTCACGTACCACGCTGAGGGCTACAGGGACCATTTTGGCTTGGTTGACTCCTTGGCGTTGTCAGTGAAACTTGCTGGAACACCCTGTAGCCCCTTGTACAAGGGAGCAATCTGTCCGGACTTGGCCGTGAGGGAAGTCATGGCTCAGGGTATAGCAATTCTGAAGACATGAGGGAGCGGTGGACGCGGATTCAAATCCCGCCAGCCCACCACATGCAAATCCCCAACTCATCTGAGTTGGGTTTTTTTCTTTGGTTTGACGAATCGGGTGGTGATTCTCGAAACACGAAAAGACT
>DBCG01000007.1 GCA_002292945.1 Proteobacteria bacterium UBA964
CGCGCCGGTCTCCATGCCGATCCAGGCGAGATCGCGGCCCGCCTCGTCGCACTCGATCACCACCGGTTGAACGCGGGCGGGGCGCGGCGGCGGCACCAGCATCGCGAGCAGCGAGGCCTTAAAAGGCAGTAGCCGACGGCCGTCGCTCGTGGTGCCCTCGGCGAACAGCGTCAGCGTCGAGCGTGCCGCAAACTGCGCGCGCAGAGCCGCCACCTGCTCGTCGACCCGCAGCCGCTCGGTACGGTTGACGAAGACCGTGTCGTTCATGCGGCATAGGAAATTGAGACCCGGCCAGAGTGCGATGCCGTGCTGCGCGACGAAGGCCGTGCCGGTGGCGCTCCCGAGGATCAGGGCATCGGTCCAGCTCAGGTGGTTCGCGATGTAGAACACGTCGCGTCGAAGGGGTTGCCCCATGATCTCGACGCGTATCCCGCAGGCGCGGGTCGCCCAGCGCATGAACCAGCGGTTCCAGTGCGAGCGCCAGCCGAGCGTCCGGCACAGCATGTGCGGCGGCAGGCAGATCGCGGCGATGCCCAGCAACCATGCGGCGCGCGCAATCACCCGCCGACCGCCATCGAGGTCGCGCTCCACAGCGCGCAGGAACGCCACCAGCGCTTCGATCGGCGAGGGCACGGGTGGCGCGATGAAACTCGATGAATCGGGAAGGGGCGGGGGCGCGGGCAGTCCGGGAAGGGAGCCCAGCCAAGTATCAGCGTTGGAACCGTCGATACGTGCCATCGGCGGAGTCTGCGATGTGCGTACTACAAAATCGTTAAAGCCGCGCAGCGCGTTGTCGGGCCCGGTCCCTGCAGCCCCCAGGCCCCTGCAGCCCCCAGGTCCTCCGGGGGCGTCACCGCGCCGTCTTGGGTATGATGACCCGACCATGAGCCGAATCGTCGATGCCCTCACCGGAGGGTCTGATAAGTGCGTCATTCCGGGTCACGGCGCGGACTCCGCGCTGCCCGAAGGGCGCGATCTGGCGTTCACGCCCGAAGTCGAGCGCGAGACCGCGCCGCTTTACGAGCGCGTCCGAGACATCGTGCCCGCCGTCGAGTGGCCGCTGTTCGCGCCGTTCGTCTACGCGATCAACCGCCTGAAGCGCGAGCGCGACGCGGTCATCCTCGCCCACAACTACATGACGCCGGAGATCTTCGCCTGCGTCGGTGATATCCGCGGCGATTCCTTGCAGCTCGCCCGGGAGGCCGCCCGCACGGAGGCCCGTGTCATCGTGCAGGCCGGCGTGCATTTCATGGCCGAGACCGCGAAGATCCTCTGCCCCGACAAGCTGGTGCTGATCCCGGACGAGCGGGCTGGTTGTTCGTTGGCGTCATCCATCACAGGCCGCGATGTGCGTCTGATGCGTGAGGCGCACCCCGGTGTGCCGGTCGTCACCTATGTCAATTCTTCGGCGGATGTGAAGGCCGAGAGCGATGTGTGCTGTACCTCGTCCAATGCCGTGCAGGTGACGGAGTGGGCGGCCGCGGAGTGGGGCGCGGACCGCGTGATCGTGATCCCGGACGAATACCTGGCGCGCAACGTCGCGGCCCAGACGCCGCTACGGATCATCACCTGGCGCGGTCGCTGCGAAGTGCATGAGCGCTTCACCGCGGACGATGTCGCCGGTCTGCGGCAGGCCTACCCCGGGGCGGTGGTGCTCGCGCACCCGGAGTGTCCGCCTGAAGTGGTCGCAGCGTCGGATTACGCCGGCTCGACGGCGGCGCTCGCGCGATGGGTGGGTGAGCGCGCGCCGGCACGGGTCGTGCTGCTAACCGAGTGTTCGATGTCCGACAACGTCGCGGCGGAGAGCCCCGCCAGCCAGTTCATCCGACCCTGCAATCTTTGCCCGCACATGAAGCGGATCACGCTCGAGAACCTCTACGACGCGCTGCGCCTGCTGCGCCACGAGGTCGTGGTGCCCGAGGATGTCGCGGCAAGAGCTCGGGTGGCGATCGATCGCATGCTGTCCCTGCCGCGTGCAACCCGGCCCGCCGATTTCGCGACCGGGCGCGATCCCGTCGATGTGACCGTGATGTCCGCGGCGTGACGGACGGGCTCGAGTCGGACGTCCTGGTCATCGGGGCGGGGCTCGCCGGGTTGTCGCTCGCGCTGCGCTTGGCGCCGCGTCCCTGTATCGTGCTGTCGCCGGCACCGCTCGGGCAGGCTGCGGCCAGTGCTTGGGCGCAGGGTGGCGTGGCCGCGCCGCTTGGCCGCGGGGACAGCGCCGCCCTCCACGCAGCGGACACGATCGCGGCGGGTGCAGGCTTGGTAGACCCGGAAGTCGCGGCGTTGCTCTCCCAAGATGCGGCGGCGCGGATCGACGATCTGCTTGCGCTCGGCGTGCCCTTCGATCGGGAGGCTGATGGCAGCCTCGCCCTGTCTCAGGAGGCGGCACATTCGAAGCCCCGTGTGGTGCGTGTGGCTGGCGATCTCGCAGGCCGATCGATCATGCGCGCGTTGGCGAGCGCGGTGCGCCGTGCCGAGCACATCACCCTGCTCGAGGGGGTCCGTGCCGTCGCATTGCTCGAGCACGATGGCGTGATCGCCGGTGCGCTCGTCCGTGGGCCGCGCGGCGATGGGGCTGTCCGCGCCCGCGAGACGGTGCTCGCCACCGGTGGTATCGGCGGTCTGTTCCGGGTCACCACCAACCCGCGGGAGGCGCGGGGCGCGGCGATCGCGCAGGCCTTCCGGGCGGGCGCGGTGGTCGGCGACCTCGAGTTCGTGCAGTTCCACCCGACGGCGATCGATATCGGCGCCTATCCGACGCCCTTGGCCACGGAGGCCCTGAGGGGTGAAGGCGCACGGCTCGTCAACACCGACGGCGAGCCGTTCATGGCGCGTTACGACGGCTTAGCCGAACTCGCGCCGCGCGATGTCGTCGCGCGCGCCGTCCATTCGGAGCGCGACGCGGGGCGTGGTGCTTGGCTCGATTGCCGCGCGAGCGTGGGTGCGGCGTTCCCGGAGCGTTTCCCCACGGTGTTCAGTGCCTGCATGTCGGCGGGCATCGATCCGCGCATCCAGCCGATCCCCGTCGCGCCGGCCGCGCATTACCACATGGGCGGCGTCGTCACCGACCGCTGGGGCGCCACGACCCTCGCCGGGCTTTCCGCTTGTGGCGAGTGCGCGTCGACCGGCGCCAACGGTGCGAACCGGCTTGCCTCGAATTCTTTGCTCGAGTCCATGGTGTTCGGTGCGCGCATCGCAGAACGTCTGCGCGATGCGCCGCAAACTCCGTTGCGCGTCGGGTATGCACAGGCACCGCCGCAGCTCGACGTGGCGACCCTTGGCGCGTTGCGTGAGCGCATGAGCCGCGACTGCGGTGTGGTCCGGGACGGTACGGGGCTCACGGGTCTTGTCGACTGGATCACCGCGACGGACCGATCGGCGGGCGGACCGAGCGCCTTGACGGCGGCGCGGCTCATCGCGACCGCTGCCTTGCAGCGCCGCGAGAGTCGGGGCGGCCACTGGCGCAACGACCACCCCGCGACCGACCCCGTCGGTCGGCGCAGTTTCATGGTGCGCGATGGCCAGCACGGCATCTGTTTCCTCGATCGCGACCCCTTCCCGCCACAGCCCCGACCGCGGAGCACCAACGCATGACCTTCCCCCCGCTGCCCGACGTCATCCTCGAGCCGCTCGTCCGGCTCGCCCTGCTCGAAGATCTCGCACCGGCTGGGGACATCACGAGCGACAGCGTCGCGCCGCTGAACACACCCATGCACGCGTTGTTGCGTGCGCGCGCACCCGGCGTGGTCGCAGGCCTCGATGCGGCGCTGTTGTCGCTGCGTATCGTCGATCCGTCGGTCGTCGTCTCGGTGTCGATCGGTGATGGCGCAGCGGTGGAGGCGGGTGGGGTGATCGCGGAGTTCCGGGGTGCCGCGCGTTCCATCCTGATGGCCGAACGCACGATGCTCAATTTCATGGGGCATCTGTCGGGGATCGCGACGCTGACCCGCGAGTACGTGCGTGCTGTCGCGGGGACACGCGCCCGCATCACCTGTACGCGCAAGACGACGCCCGGTTTGCGCGCGCTGGAAAAGCGCGCCGTGCGGCTGGGCGGCGGAGTCAACCACCGTTTCTCCCTCGCGGATGCCATCCTCATCAAGGACAACCATATCGCGGCGGCGGGCGGTGTACGCACGGCGCTGGAGCGGGCGCAGTCCGCAGCCGGGCACATGCGCGTCATCGAGATCGAGGTGGATACCCTCGAGCAGCTGCGCGAGGCATTGCCGCTGCGCCCAGACTGCATCTTGCTCGACAACATGGACCTCGACTCGTTGCGCGACGCCGTAGCCCTTGCGGGTGACAGCGTGGTGCTTGAGGCCTCGGGGAACATACGCCTCGACACCGTTCGTTCGGTGGCGGAGACTGGCGTCGGCTACATCTCGGCAGGCGCGCTGACCCACTCTGCGCCCCGCTTGGACCTGGGCTTGGATGCCGATTGATCGGACGTGGCTTGAGGGGGGGTCGATGGAACCAGGTCATTGGGTTTTCCTGCACATCCTGCTGCTGGTGTTCTGGCTCGGCACCGATCTCGGCGTGCTGATCCTTGCGCGTGCGGCACGCCGCAGCGATCTGTCGTTCCCGCAGCGCGCGGTGTTGGTGCAGTACGCGATGATCATCGACATCCTGCCTCGCGTCTGCCTCACGCTGTCGTTCGCGGTAGGGCTGCACTTGGCGGCCTCGTCGGGGTGGGTCTCACCGCCCCCGGTCGCGTTCGCGGCGGCTTGGATCATCGGGCTTCTCTGGCTCGCGCTGCTCTATGCGCTGCACAAGGCCGAGGGCACGCCCCGGCATGCCGGTTACGCCACCGCCAACCTTGCATTGCAGGCCTTGCTCGGCGCGGGCGTGATCGGCCTCGGTGTCGCCTCGCTGCTCGGCAGCGGGCCGTTCCCCGCCGGTTGGCTCGCCGGCAAGGTGCTGCTCTTCGGTCTCGTGTTTTTCTGCTCGATCATGATCGACCTCGAATTCCGGCCGATGGGTCCCGCTTTTGCGCGCCTCGCGACCGAGGGTTCGACCCCGGAGATCGAGGCGGTGATCCGTCGCACGGTCGACCGCGCGGTCGTCTGGGTCGGAGCGATCTACATCCTGCTCTTGTCCATCGCATTCTTGGGAGCCGTCAAACCATGAGCCAAAACTTCGACCTGACTCCGGGTCATCTTCCCGCAGGTGCGACGCCGCCCACGGCCGCGGCGCTGCAAGCCTTTCTCGAGGCGGCGATCCGTGACCGTCCTGAGGTGGGTCCGCGCCCGGTCTGCGAGGTCCGCTGGATCGGTCTCGATGCCGAAAGCACGTTGGCGATCTTCGAGCTCATCCGCGCCCGCGACAAGACCGGCACCTTCACGTTGCCCTGGATCGTCGAACGTACAGGACAACCCGTTCCCCGGGTCGGTGCGCTGTTGGTGTTGATCGACATGGGTGGACGACCGACCTTGTTGCTGCGCACGCGCGCGGTGCGTGAGGCGGTGTTCGGCAAGGTCACGGCCGAGGACACGGCGGTCGACGGTTCTCCGGTGCGCGACCCTGCGATCTGGGTGCCTTTGCACACCGTCTATTGGAACGCCTTGCTCGAGCCCTTCGGGCTGACGGTCAGCGACGACATGCCGTTCTGGGTCGAGGCTTTCGAACTGCTCTACGACGCGGACGCCGGACGCAGCGCATAAAAAAACCCCGGCCCCCCTCGCGAGGGGCCGGGGTCGCTGGATCACGCGATCAGAGCGCGCCGAAGTTGTAGCGGAAGCCGAGCTTCCAGGTGCGCGGCAGTCCAGGGAACTGCGTGGCGAACCCGAGCGTGCCGAAGTTCAGCGTCGAGTGGTAGTACTCCTCGTTGCCGCAGTTCTTGCAGCTTGCGGTGAGCGCCCATCGACCGCTGTCGGGGCGGAAGCCCACCGACAGATCGAACAGGTCGATCGCCGGCGCCAACTCGACCGCCGCGTTCTTCAGGCCGTTGTAGTACTCGTCCTGGTGCGAGAACGAGCCGGTCGTGAGGATGCTGCCGCCCAATCCCGGCACAGCGACATCCCAGTTGAAGCCGAGCTGATAGGACATCTCCGGCGTGCGCTTGACCTGGTTGGACTTCGGGAAATCGGCGCCCGAGAGTTTCTTGTACTCGTTGTCCATCTGGCCGAGGCTGGCGAAGAAATCCAGGCCATCGGCAGCGACGAACGCGAGCTCGACCTCGAAGCCGTCGATCTTCACTTCCGCCGCGTTGATGGTCACGAAGCGGCCGGCATCGTTGAGCGCCGAGATGATGAAGTCGTCGTAGTCGGCTTGGAAGTAGGTGAAGTTGGCGCGCAGCCGATCATCCATCCACTCGCTCTTCACCCCGAGCTCCATCGACTTCACCGTCTCCGGCTGGAAGGCGACGAAGTCACGCACATCGGTGACGCGGGCGTTCCAGCCGCCGGACTTGAAGCCCTCGGTGTAGCTCGCGTAGGTGAGCAGGTCGTCGTTGTGACGGTACTGGAGAGCGAGCTTCGGCGTGAACTCCGAGAAGTCGAGCTTGGTCGGCTCGCCGTTGGCCAGGATCTCGGGGTTGCCCCAGAGGGGCACGAGCCCACCCGGGACGCCCGGGTAGTTGTTGCCGCCGACATTACGCGGTCCGCCGCCCGGGAGGACGAAGAACTGCGTGTTGTTGACGGTCTTCTTCTCTTCGGTCTGGCGTCCGCCCGCCGTGAACGACCACTGGTCGTTCAGGTTGAAGGTCGCCTCCGCGAAGATGCCGTAGCTCTCGTTGTCGTTGCGCAGGTCGCGGCGGAAGTTCGCTGCGACGGCGCCACCGAACAGGAACAGCTCGTCGCCGTTTTCCGTACGGTTCTTCTCGTCCATGTAGAAGACGCCTGCCAGCCAGTCCACGCGGCCGGCTTCGCCCGAGAACACGAACTCCTGGCTCAGCTGCTCGTGGTTGCTCTTGTGCGGCAGGATGTACTGCGACGGCGCGGCGTCGGAGAGGTCGAGCAGGAAGCGCTGGTTGAGATCGCGCCAGCCGGTGATCGACTCGACCGTGACGTTGCCGAGCTTGAACGTGCCACCCAGTGTGACGGCGGTCTGGTCGGTCTCGGCGAACTGTTCGCGCAGCCCGCTGACCACCGTGAAGAGGTTGCGGTCGGTGTTGCGTGCGAAGTCGGAGCCGGTGAGGCCGGTGCCTTCCTCGTCGGCGTATTCGACAGCCAGCGTGAAGTCGACATCGTCGTTCGGCTGGAAGCGCAGCTGCGCGCGGGCGCCATAGCCCTCGGGCGCCCAGATCTCTTCTTTGGTGGTGAGGTTCTTGATGTAGCCCTCGTCCTGACCGAGCACGAAGCCGTTGAGGCGCAGCGAGAGCGTGTCGCTGATCGGCGCGTTGATCATCGCCCGACCGGAATAGGCGTCATAGTCGCCATAGGACAGATCGACATAGCCCTTGAGCTCGTCTTCGGGCTTGCGGGTGATCACCTTCACGGCGCCGCCGGAGGTGTTGCGGCCGTACAGGGTGCCTTGCGGGCCGCGCAGGACCTCGATGCGGTCCATGTCGTAGAGGAAGGCGTTGTTGTTGATCTGGCGGGCGATGTAGACGCCGTCGACATAGGTGCCGATCGCAGGATCGGAGGTGGCCAGCGACTCGTCCTGACCGACGCCGCGCAGGAAGAACGAGGTGGCGCTGCCGAGACCGACGTTGTTGCTGCCGACGAGGTTCGGGACCTTGGAGATCACATCGAGCGTGTTGTTGATCTGCCGACGGTCGATGTCCTCGGCGCTGAGGGCGGTGACCGAGATCGGCACATCCTGCAGCGAGGCGGACGTGCGCTGCGCCGTGACGGTGACCTCTGTCAGCACGAGCTCGTTACCCGTGTTCTGCGCCATGGAGGCGGTGGCGGCGGTAGCGCCGAGGGTGGCGGCGATGGCGATGCGTACAGCACGGGCCAAGACTGGGTTCATGCGAGACCTCAAACAGTTAAGAAAGGGCAAGGGTATTTATAAATGATTGCGATCGGGTTGTCCCGTCCTTCGAGCGCCAGAACGGCCGATTGGGCTAACATCGTCCGTCTGGCGGCTTTCCGCGCGGTTCGCCGTAGGCGCAAGAAATTCCTGTTCAGCGATCATCAGGTCCAGCGTTTTTAAACGAGGTAAACCATGTCACGCATCACGTTCGTTTCGCGCATGACGGTCAAGGCAGGTCGCGAGGCCGAGTTCGTCGGGCTCTGCAAGGAGTTGACCGCGGTCGTCCGCGAGAAAGAGCCCGATATCCTCTGGTTCGATTTCTTCAAGCTGCGTGAGCAGAACCGCTACTGTGTGGTCGAGTCGTTCGCCACCGAGGCGGACGAACACCACCACATGTCGACGCCGCACCTGGCGCACTTTGGGCCCAAGATCGCCGATTGCGTCGAGGGCACTTGGGTGCGCGAGTACCTCGATCCGTTCGAGGTCTGACCCGCATGCAACGCACCCTCATCTCGATCCACCTTTGGTTGGCGGCGTTCTTCCTGCCGGTCGCCTTGATGTTCGCGGCCACCGGCGCGCTCTATACCCTGTCCATCAAGGGTTCCTACAACGAGACGAGCCGCAGCATCGAGCTCACCGAACCGCTGCGACCCGAGCTGGGGGCGCTCATCGAAGTCGTCGAGCGGTCTTTGGCCGCTGCCGGCGTTGCGCCGCCCTCCGGGTCGGCAGGTCTCAAGAAAGCCGGCACATCCTTCGAGCTGGAGTGGACGGGCGCCGAGCGCGATGTGCTGTTGAAGCCGACCGACGAGCCGTTGCGTGCCACCTTGGTCGTCAAGGAGACGACGCCATGGCGCCACATGGTGCAGTTGCACAAGGCCAAGGGCAGCGAGATCGCCAAGGGCATCTCGGTGTTGTGGGCCGTCGGTCTCGTGGTGATCCTGCTGTCCGGGTTGTTGATGGCCTGGAACGTACCGCACTACCGGCGCCGGGCGATGGTGGCCGGCGGTCTCGGCACCTTGACCTTCGTCGCCTATCTTCTATTGGGTTGATCGATTGCCGGGTCGATCGCGACGGCTCAGGGCCCGCGGTATCATGATCTCCCGATGGCGCGCGCCAACCTGAGGTGAACCGTGTCTACCCTGTCCCGCAACGCCTTTGTATCCCCGATGATCCTCGCTGCGGCGTTGATCGCCGTGGCCGCACCCGCTGCGCCCCCACGCGCCGCCGACTCTGTCGCCGCGCAGGGCCGCGTCATCGACTCGGCGGACGGCTTCCGCGTGCTCTCGAGCCGCGAACGTATCGAACCCGAGAACCGAATGGTGCGCGAGCGCCTCGAGACCTTGCTGCCGCAGCTCATGTCCGAGAGCGGTCTCGACATGTGGCTCGTCATCAATCGCGAGTATGCCGAAGACCCCGTGTATTTCTCGCTGGTCCCGCAGCCGAGCTTTGCGGCGCGGCGCACCACGATGCTGGTCTTCGCGCGAAAGCCTGATGGCTCGCTGGAACGTCTCTCGGTCAACCGTTACCCGCTAGGTGAACCCTACGATTCGGCTTGGGCGGGTGGTGACCTCGATGCGCAGTGGAAGGCCTTGGCCGAGGTCATCGTGAAGCGCGATCCGAAGCGCATCGGTGTCAATGTCTCGCGCGAGTGGCCGGTCGCCGATGGCCTCACGGGCGCCTTGCGAGACCGGTTGCGCGAGGTGCTGCCTCCGGCGTACGCGCAGCGACTGGTGCCCGCAGAGTCTCTGGTGGTGCGTTGGCTAGAGACCCGCACGGCTTCCGAGCTCGCCGTCTATCCGCAGATCGTCGCCATCGCCCGCGGCGTGATCGCCGAGGCCTTCAGCACGCGGGTCATCACCCCTGGAGTGACCACGACTCAGGATGTCGCTTGGTACATCCGTGCGCGATTCGAGTCGCTCGGGTTGCCGATCTGGTTCTTCCCCGACGTCAACCGGCAGCGGCAGGGCATCGACTGCAAAGCCGACATGCCGTTCTGCGGCGGCAGTGGGGTGATCGAGCCCGGCGATGTGCTGCACACCGATGTCGGCATCTGCTACCTGAAGCTCTGCACAGACACCCAGGAGATGGGCTATGTGCCGCGGCTCGGCGAGGCGGGCGTGCCCGCGGGCCTCGAGGCGGCGATGCGCACGGGCAACCGCTGGCAGGACCTGCTCACCTCCCAATTCGCCAAGGGTCGCAGCGGCAACGAGGTCTTGGCGCGCACGCTGGAGGCTGCGCGCAAAGCGGGCATCCAGTCGAGCGTGTACTCCCACCCGCTCGGGATGTTCGGCCACGCGCCGGGTCCCACCATCGGCATGTGGGACAACCAAGGCCCGACGCCGGGGCAGGGGGACTGGCCGCTGCACCCCAATACGGTCTATGCCATCGAGGGCAATGTGAAGGTGGCCGTACCGGAGTGGGGCGGGCAGATCGTGCAGATGAAGCTCGAGCAGGACGCGGTGTTCGATGGTGAGCGCGTGACCTACCTCGCTGGGCGACAGACGAGCTGGCATGTCGTGCGCTGAGTGGATGCGATAGCCCGTACTAGACCTTCGTAGCACTCGGCGGCTGTCCTGAGGGGGATAGACTCAAAGATGTGGGCGACGAGTCGCGCCCGCGCTCCTCCCCGAAGGTCTATCCAATGAGGCAAATATGAGCGCCCAAAACGTCCCTCGCCATCGTCATTACGCTTCGGCTATGTATCGTGCCTTTTGTATGCCGATCATCGCAGCGACGACGCTTCTCGCGGGTGCTGCATCCGCTCAGGACGCGCGTTACGAGGCGCTCGCGAACACCCCGACGTTCGAGAACCGCATCGCTGCCGGGTCCACCCAGACGCTGATGGACGAACTGCTCTTCCAGCGCGCGACCCAGACCTACCTCTGGGCATTGCCGCTCATCAACACGCTCGGGATGAAAGAAGGGTCCGAGAAGATCTTTGGGGCCGGGTACAACGTGCTGCCGGTGTGGAAGAAGCGGCTCGATGCGAAGACCTTGGTCACGACCCCGAACTCCGATGTGATCTACGCGATGAGCTATGTGGATCTCGGCAAGGACGGTCCGCTCGTGTTCGAGGCGCCGCCGAACCTGCAGGGCATCCTGATGGACTTCTGGCAGCGACCGATCCCTGTGGATGGCGGCAAGTTCGCAGGTGACGTCGGTCTGCCGGGTCCCGACGCCGGCAAGGGCGGCAAGTTCCTGTTGCTGCCGCCCGGGTACAGCGGCGAGGTGCCGGTGGATCACTACGTCTACCGATCGTCCACCAACAACGTCTTCGTCTTCCTGCGCGCGTTCTACCAGGATCCGGGGAACCTGACGCCGGCGGTCGCGCTGATCGAGCAGTCGAAGATCTATCCTTTGAACGGCAAGGCGACGGCCAAGCCGATGGTGTTCCCGGACGCCTCCGGCGTACCGGCCGACCTGCTGCCCGTGAGCGACGGACGCGCCTTCGACCAGCTCAAGCGCCTCGTGGACAGCGAGGGCAGCCACCTCGCCGAGCCCGACTCGCTCGGTTTGCTGGCGGCGCTCGGCATCGTCAAGGGCCAGCCGTTCGTGCCCGACGCGCGCACCCGCGGCATCCTCGATAGCGCCGCCAAGACCGGCTACAAGATGAGTCGTGTGATCGGGTTCAAAGAAAATGTCAGCGGCCGCTCGTTGCGCATCTATCCCGACCGACGCTGGATCAACCCGATGGCCGACGCCACGCCGGCGAACCCGGCGGGGCCCTTCGATCTCGGCTGGCGTCGTGTCGATGGCGGCTACCTCGACGTCGATACCCGCATCTGGTTCTTCACCGACTACTACTCGGTGAGTCCCGGCATGCTGTCGCAGATCCCGGGCAAGGGTGCGAAATACATGATGGCGTTCACCGACAGCGCCGGCGTCGATCTCTCCGGTGGCAGCGAGTACCGATTGACGCTACCGGCCAACATCCCCGCAGGGAACTTCTGGTCCGTCACGCTTTACGAGGCCGCAAACGCCTCCGGTCTCGCCAACGGTCAGCCCTTCCCCTCGCTCGGTTCGCGCGACAAGCCCGTGAAGAACAAGGACGGTACGACGGATCTCTATCTGGGTCCGACCGCGCCGAAAGGCAAGGCGGGCAATTGGCTCGCCACCGTGCCCGGCAAGGGCTACTTCGCGATCCTCCGTCTCTACGGCCCGACCGAGGCGGCGATCGACAAGAGCTGGAAGCCTGGCGACGTCGAAAAACTGCGGTGATCGGTGACGGCCGCTGCGGGGAAGCACCCGCAGCGGCTTCGCTCAATGATATTTCGCGCTGAGTTCTTCGTTCTCGAGCAGCACGGCAGCGTGTGCCTGCTTGATCGACGCGACCAACGCCAGCATCGCAGGCGTCATCACCCGGTTCCTCAGCCTCACGATGGACCAGGACGAGTGCAGCCAAGGCGGCTGCATCAACGGCACGATGCGCTCTGCAGCGAGGTCGTGCCGGACCTGCGCCAGGGTGCCGAAGGTGAAGGCATCCGAATGTGCGACGGCGCCGATCGCGAGGCGCACCGTGGCGCATTCCAGCGCGGGGAAGGGTAGCGCCGGCCCGCCGGCCTGGGGCCGTCGCGCTGCCAGCATCGGTTTGAGGAGCCGTGGCGGCAGCATCACCACCTGCGCAAAAGGGAAATCCAGCAGATCGGTGAGCGTGACTCCGGGGCGGCTGGCGAGAGGGTGTCCGCTGCGCACGAAGACCCAGCCCCGGATGGGTGCAAGCGATGTCACGGTCTCGATCTCGTCATCCGCAGCGTTGACGGTGTCCTCGGCGAGCCCAAGGTCCACACTTCGCGACCGAATGGCACGGGCGACGGCGGCGGGATCGCACATGTCGAGGCGCAAGCGCACATCTGGATGCGAGACCGTGAACAGCCCTGCGATCCGCTCGCCGATCGCGTCGACCACATAGGGTCCGAGCACCGCCGACACCTCCGCGGTGACCACCCCCCGGACTTGATCCACCTCACGCTCGAGGTCGCGCGCACCTTCGATCAAGCCCTCGGCATGCTGCATGAACACCCTGCCGAAATCGGTCAGTTCGTTGCCCAAGCGGCTGCGGTGGAAGAGCGGCACGCCCACCCGAGTTTCGAGTTCCTTGATGCCGCGGCTCAGGGTCGGCTGTGAGATGCCCAAGGCCTCGGCGGCGCGGCTGAAGCCCGCGTGCTGAGCCAAGGCTTGGGCGTATTGAAGCAGACGGAGTTCGAATCTCATGGGCAACATTCTGAATGGGTTCCTACATGTTTACTATGCATTTCATGCATGGTTATTCCCCCAAAGTATGGCTCCCTGTCGGGTTGCAATTCGCGACACTGCCCGCCGGCTTCTCTCGTCGAGACGCCTCCTTCCTCGTCACAAGGTATCGGTCATGACCATCCTCCTCTCCCGCCCCGCTCGTGCCCTCGTGGTCGTGTGGGTCACTGCTCTATCGCTCGTCGGGCTTGGCGCCTCTTCGGCTCACGCCCAGAAGGTGGACACCCGCCTCGGCCCCCTGCAGCTCGAGAACGGCTATCCCTCCAAAGAGGCGGTCGAGAAGCTCTACGACGAGATGGACTTCCAGCGTGCGACGCAGACCTTCCTCTGGGGGTTGCCCGCGGTCGGCTTCTACGGCCTGCGCGAAGCGCAGCGCAAGAACTTCGGTGCGCGCGACGGCGAGGTCGTGGTGTACCAGTCCCTCAAGGACAAGGCGGGCATGCTGACGCCGAACCTCACCACGGTCTACGCCTTCACCTTCTGGAACCTCGCGACGCAAGGGCCGCTCGTGGTCGAAGTGCCCGCGGGCGCGACCGCCGGGGGCGTGGATGACATCTGGCAGCGGCCTGTCATCGACATGGGCCAGACCGGTCCCGACAAGGGGCAGGGCGGCAAGTACCTGATCCTGCCGCCGGGCGCTGAAGACCTGAGTCCAGCGGGCTACTTCGTCGCGCGCTCCAAGACCAATCAGATCTGGTTCGGTTCGCGCGGTCTCGCGCCGGACCCGCTCGAGGCCGAGGCGACGCTGCGCAAGCATCGTGTCTACGGCTGGAACCAACGCGCGACGCCTGGCGTGACGAACTTCATCCCGGTCGGCGGGCGTGACTGGGCGTCTTGGCAGCCGAGCGACATCCGCTACTTCGAGCAGCTCAAAGATATCCTCGACGGCGAACCGATGGAGACGCACAACGGCTACTTCTACGCCATGATGCGCTCGCTCGGCATGGAGCCGGGTAAGCCCTTCCAGCCCGACGCACGCCGCAGGAAGATCCTCGGCGACGCGGCCCTCACCGGCGAGCTGATGGCCCGCGCCAACGCCTTCGACAAGCGCTTCCCCGGTGCCACGGTGTTCGAGGGCACCCACTGGGAATACGCCAACATGGTCGAGCTCGACCAGCAGCTGCCGATGTTCTCGCAGCTCGACGAGCGCGCCTCCTGGTTCTACGAGGCGATCGGCAACACCTCCGGCATGCAGGGTCGTATCGTCGGCTTCGGTCAGGTCTACCTCGAGACGGCGCGCGACAAGTCGGGTGCGTGGCTCGACGGCGCCAAGTCCTACCGCTTGCGCGTGCCGCCGAACGCCCCGGTCAAGCAGTTCTGGTCGTTCACGCTCTATGAGAACACCACCCGCGCGCCGTTGCAGTCGCCGCAGGGCGCCGCCGACATCTCCTCGCGCAAGAAGGGGCTGGTGGTGAACGCGGACGGCTCGGTGGACCTCTACTTCGGGCCGAAGAAGCCCGCGGGTGCGAACGCGAACTTCGTGCAGACCGTGCCGGGCAAGGGCTGGTTCACCTATTTCCGCCTCTATGCGCCGACCGAGCCCTACTTCAAGAAGGAGTGGGCGCTGCCGGACATCGAAGAGATCCGATGACTTTGCGCTGGGCTGCGATCGGTGCGGTCGTGTTGGCGGGTTTGGGCTGCGCGGCACAGTGTGCACGCGCGCAGGAAAAACCCGTCAACAACGGCACGGATCCCACCAAGCTCACGACCATCCTGCAGCCGACCTACGAGTACCTCGACCTCGTCGGCGGGTTCGAGAGCGGGGTGCTGCGTCTCAATTACACGCAACCTTTCGGCGAGAAGAGCGACTACAGCCTGCGGCTGCGCGTGCCGGTGCAGATGAACGATGTGCTCGGGAACTCCGGGCACGATCTGGGTGACGCCTCGTTGATGTTGACGCATGTCTTCGGGCTGACCCGCACCCATGGCTGGGTGTTCCAGGGCGAGGCGGTCTTCGACACCGCCGCGCGCCCGGAGCTCGGCACCGGCAAGAACGTGCTGAAAGGCACGCTCATCTACGCACGCTTCCTGCCGACGGGCGCGATCTTCGCGCCGGCGGTGGTGCAGAGCAACAGCGTGTCGGGGCAGGCGCGGCGCGCCGACGTCAACACCACCACTTTCGATTTCTACTACGTCCCGAAGCTCGCCGACCCGCGCAACCTCATCACCGTGGACCCGGCGGTCAACTTCGACTGGGAGAACGACAAGGAATTCTTGAGCCTCGCCGTCACCTTCGGACGCGTCACCGGTCCCGCATTGGGCGGCGTCGGCATCGTCACGGTGAAGCCGAGCCTCTTCGCCGGCGGTGATCGACCGGCCGACTGGGGCATCGAGGTCGGCTTCAAGGTCCTCGGCTTTTAGTCGAGCTTCACGCCGCGCAGCGCCGAGCCCGCACCGCCGCCGAGACGGGACAGGAGCAGCGTCGTCTCGCCGATCGGCAGGTCGAGCGGCCGCAGCGAGGACTCGGGCAGTAGCACGATGCTGCCCGTCCGGGCTTTCGGTGAGTTGGGCAGGAAGACGCTCGCCCAGCCGCCCTCGATGGAATCGAACTTCATCCCGATCCGCCAGCCCTCACCGGCGGGCACCAGCACCGGCTGTACATCCGGCACGCCATCGCCATCGCCACCGCCCCGGCCTTCGAGCACCGACTTCGCCATCCGGTATTGCGGGAGGCTGCCGACGATCGACTCCTCGATCCATCGGATGAGCCGCTGGCCGGGCGCGGTGCGGGCCAGCAGCCCGGCGATGAAGGCGACCAGCAGCAGGGCGAGTACGGCGAGCAACGTCCCGAGCGCGAACTGGGCGACGAGGTGCCCCGGGAGCAGGTTCTCCACGGGCTTCATGAGCTGGCGCGCGAGCGGCAGCACCTTCTCGGCGAGCCACAGTAGCAGGGCTCCGGGTAGCAGGAACAGCACTCCGCCGACCAAGGTGTCCTTGATGAACTGAGCGGTCTTCTTCATGGCGGATCTCCTCACGGGGTGGACAGATGCGATGTTACGGCGCCGCGCCGTGGTTACAATCCTGACGATGCAACGGGGCCTGTCTTGAGACTGATCGACATCCTTTGGGTGACCATGTCGGCGGCCAGCCTGACGCTCGGTAGCATCCACGCCCTCATTTGGCTGCGCCGCCGCAAGGCCGCCGACAGCAAAGCCAACCTCGCCTTCGCGACGCTCGCCGTCGCAGTGGCGGTGATGGGCTTCATGGAACTGCGCATGATGCGCGCTGCCACGCCCGAGGAGTTTCAGCGGGTACTGCTCTGGTACCACTTCCCCGTCCTGGTCGCCATGGCTGCCATGGTCGCGTTCACCCACTACTACCTCAATGTCGGCCGGCTGTGGCTGGGCATGACCAGCATCGGCTTGCGGGCCGTGGCGCTCATGCTCGGTGTGCTCACCGGTGGCACGATGAACTATCAGCGCATCGATGCGCTCGGGGTGGTCGAATTGTTGGGTGACCCCGTGGTGGTGGTCACAGAGGCGGTCGCGAGCCCTTGGCTGTTGCTCTCGCAGCCTGCGCTCGCGCTCTTGGTGTTGTTCCTCGCGGATGCCACGCGGCAGTTGTGGCAGCGCGGAGACCGGACGAGGGCGCTCTCCATCGGCGCCGGCCTGTTGCTCTTCGCGGTGGTCAATTCCGCGATGGCATTGGCGAGCTATTGGGGGTTCCTGCGCTTGCCGACCATCGCCATCGCGTTCTTCATGCCGTTCGTGTTGGTGATGGCGACCTACCTCGGCACGGATCTGCTGCGCAGTGCCGAGCTGCGCCTGGAACTGGGGGAGTCCGAGCGCCGCCTGTCGCTGGCGGCAGACGCTGCGGATGCGGGCTTGTGGAGCCTCGATGCCCTGAGCGGTCGGTTCTGGGCGACGCCGCGTGCCTATGCGATCTTCGACCTGCCGCACGGACCCGACATCGATATCGGAGACCTCCTTGCAGTCATCCATCCGCTGGACCGGCCACGCGTGGAGCGGGTGCTGCAAGCCGCGCGCACCGAGGACGGCGTCAGCAATCTTGAGTATCGCATCCGCGACCGGTCGGGCGGCATCCGCTGGGTCGCGTCTCGCGGCAGCTCCTATGCGGGGCGCGAGACCGGATCGCGGGTCATCAGCGGTGTGGCCATGGACATCAGCGCCCGTAAGCACGCTGAGGACGAGCGGGCGATGCAGCGCAAGGAACTCGAGCACCTGGCGCGCGTGAACACGCTGACAGAGCTGTCCGGTACGCTGGCGCATGAGATCAACCAGCCGCTCGCGATCATCATGAGCAACACCGAGGCGGCGCAACGTCTGCTCGCCCAGCCTGACCCGGACCACGACGAGCTGCGTTCGATCCTGGCTGACATACTCGCCGCCGACGAACGCGCGGATGCGGTGGTGCGCCGGTTGCGCTCCATGCTGCGTGGCGGGCCGGTCGCGCGCGAGTGGCTTGAGCTTGACGCCACAGTGCTCGCGGCACTCGATTTCCTGGGTGGCGAGCTGCGGCGACGGGGCGTCGAGGTGAAGACCGATCTGCAAGCCGGTGAGGTCCGCATCTGGGGCGACCGTGTCTCGCTCGATCAGGTGCTCATCAACCTCATCAACAACGCTTGCGACGCGATGGCGGTGCAGTCGACCGGTCCGAAGACCCTGACCCTGCGTACCGCGCGCGAGGGGCGTACCCTGCGTTTGTCGGTCTGCGACAATGGGGTCGGCCTGCAAGCCGGTGCCGAGGAGATCTTCGCGCCGTTCTTCACCACCAAGCCGGCGGGGCTCGGTATGGGGCTTGCGATCTCGCGCTCCATCGTCCTCGCCCACGATGGACTCATCTCCGCGCGGGCGAACGACGGGGGCGGTACGATCCTGGAGCTTGAGCTCCCGATTCAGGCAGTGCGGGGAACATGAGCAACAAGGTCTACCTGGTCGATGACGAGCCTGACCTGCGGCGCGCGATCGAACGGCTGCTGCGTGCCGAGGGGTTCAAGGTGGAGAGCCACGGGTCGGCGTTGGAGTTCCTGGCCCGGCTTCCGGCCGAGGCCGACGGTTGTGTGGTGATGGACCTCGCCATGCCGGGGCTTGATGGCCTCGAGGCGCAGGAGAGGCTGGTGGCGGCATCCACGCGGTGGCCGGTGGTCTTCCTCACCGGCCGCGGCGACATCCGTAGCAGCGTGCGGGCGATGAAGGCTGGCGCGGTCGACTTCCTCACCAAACCCGTCAAGGCGGAGGAATTGATCGCTTCGGTGGGGCTCGGGCTCGCGAGGGTGCGCGAGGTGGCGGATCTGCGGGCGCGCTATGCCCAGTTGACCCCCCGTGAGCGCGAGGTCATGGAGCATGTCATCGCGGGTCGCCTCAACAAAGTCATCGCCGCGGAATTGGGCACCACCGAGCAGACCATCAAGGTCCACCGGTCGCGCGTGATGGAAAAACTCGGCATCCGCTCGGTGGCTGCGCTGGTGACCGCCGCGCAGCGGCTTGGCGTGTCGCCGGCCGGTGGCGAGGCGGATTGACCGTTGCACCTTGGTGCAATGACTCAAGGCGGGGTGGAAGCCTAATGTGTATGCAATGGTCACATATTGGCCATGCATCACGGAGATTTTCATGACCCTCATCCGCAGCATCCTGGCGCTTTGCCTTCTTGCGCTCGCCCTGCCTGCCCAAGCGCAGTCGCCGGCCGCGAAGAAGAAGCCGAACATCCTCATCATCTGGGGTGACGACATCGGCGGCTTCAACATCAGCGCCTACAACCAAGGGATGATGGGTTACCGCACCCCGAACATCGACAGCATCGCGAAGGGCGGTGCGCTGTTCACCGACTGGTACGGCCAGCAGAGCTGCACCGCGGGTCGCGCGGCCTTCGTCACCGGCCAGTCGCCCATCCGTACCGGTCTCACCAAGGTCGGCCTGCCGGGCACCCCGGAGGGCATGCGCAAGGAAGACCCGACGGTCGCGACGCTGCTGCGCGCCCAGGGCTATCGCACGGGTCAGTTCGGCAAGAACCACCTCGGTGATCGCGACGACATGCTGCCGACGAAGCACGGCTTCGACGAGTTCTTCGGCAACCTCTATCACCTGAACGCCGAGGAAGAGCCGGAGAGCCCCGACTATCCGAAGGATCCGAACTTCAAGAAGAACTTCGGTCCGCGCGGCGTCATCCACAGCTTCGCCGATGGCCGCATCACGGACACCGGCCCGCTGACCCGTAAGCGCATGGAGACGATCGACGACGAGGTGATGGACAAGACCCTCGACTTCATGCGCCGCGCCAAGAACGACGACAAGCCGTTCTTCATCTGGTGGAACTCCACCCGCATGCACATCTTCACCCACCTCAAGGCCGCTTCGGTCGGCAAGACCGGTCTCGGCGTCTACGCCGACGGCATGGTCGAGCACGACGGCCATGTCGGTCAGTTGCTCGCCGCCCTCAAGGAGATGGGCCTCGACGAGAACACCATCGTGATGTACTCGACCGACAACGGTGCCGAGACCTTCACTTGGCCCGACGGCGGCACGACGATGTTCCGCGGTGAGAAGAACACGCAGTGGGAAGGCGGCTACCGCGTCCCCGCGATGATCCGCTGGCCGGGCGTCATCAAGCCGGGCACGGTGGTGAACGACATCGTCGCCCACGAGGACATGTTGCCGACGCTGCTTGCCGCGGCGGGCGATGCCAATGTCGGCGCGGACCTGCTGAAGGGCCGCAAGATCGGCAGCATGGCCTACAAGGTCCACCTCGACGGCTACGACCTCGGCCCCGCGCTGCGCGGCGAGGGTGCTTGGCCGCGCAAGGAGTTCATCTACTGGACCGACGATGGTTCGGTCGCCGCTCTGCGCTACGAGAACTGGAAGATCACCTTCCTCGAGCAGCAGGCCGAGGGTCTCAAGGTGTGGCAGGAGCCGTTCGTCCCGCTGCGCGCCCCGAAGATCACCAACCTGCGCATGGATCCCTTCGAGCGTGCCGAGGAGGAGAACGCCATCGGTTACCAGCGCTGGTACCTCGAGCGGATGTACATGATCGCGCCGTCCGGTGCCTATGTCGCCAAGTGGCTGCAGTCCTTCAAGGAGTTCCCGCCCCGCCAGAAGCCGGGCAGCTTCAACCTCGACCGAGTCATGGAATCGGTGATGAGCAGCAGCGGTCGCTGACGCACTGACCTTTACACCGGTTCCGGTGGATGGGGCCGCATTCTGCAAAAGGATGCGGCCCTTTTTTTAGCCCCCGTCTTTCGGAGAACGTCGTCATGCCCCGCAACACGCCCTTTCGCGCCCTCTGTGCGACCTTGGCTTTGTCGCTCGGCTTGTCTCTCGGTCTTGCTGCCCCGGCGTCGCGCTCTGCCGAGGCGCTGTCCTCCTGG
>DBCG01000017.1:0-10004 GCA_002292945.1 Proteobacteria bacterium UBA964
ATCTGCACGGGCTGAACATCGACGCGCAGCACAGCTCGTTCGAGGACATGCAGCTCGCACCGCAGAGCCTGGACGGTATGTTCTGCCGTTGGGCGCTCGCCTGGGTGCCGGACCCCGAGGGCGTGCTCGCGAAGGTGAAGACCGCGCTCAAGCCCGGCGGTCGGATGGTCATCCAGGAGTATTTTCATTGGCCGTTGTTCCAGACGGAACCGCAGTTCCCAGCGCTCACCAAGGGGATCGCTGCAGCTTATCGCTCCATGAAAGAGCAGCCGGGTGACATCGATGTCGGCAGGCACATCCCGGCGATGGCGGCCCGCGTCGGCCTGAAGGTGCTGCACACCCGGCCCATCGGCAAGCTCGCCGCGCCCTCGGAGCTCACCTGGGAGTGGCCCCGCTCGTTCCTGCGGATCTATCTCGCGAAGGTCGCCGAGCGCGGCTTGCTCACCACCGACGAGGCGACCGCTGCGCTTGCCGACCTCGATCGGCTGAGCGCGATCCCCGAGGCGCGCATCCTGTGCCCGGTGGTGATGGAGACCGTGCTCGAGGTCTGAGCGGGCACGGAACTTGTCGCGGTCCGCGCGGTCTTGGAACAAAGGCTGAGTTCAGGGCCGTCTAAGGGGGGATGCCATGCTCTTTCTGATCTACGGCGCCATCGGTGCCATTCTCGCGGGTGCCAGCTCTTTCGCGGTGAACCGCTCGTTTGTCGCCTCGGCGCAGATCGCGGGGTTCGCGTTCGTCGTCCTCGGACTTGCGGGCTGGCTGCTCATGCCGACGCTCGCTTGGAACTTCGGCGGTGTCTGGTGGTTCGTGATCGCGAGCGCGGCGATCGGTGCCGGTCTCGGCTGGTTCACCCCGGGCGACAAAAGCGTTTGGGCCACTTCCCTCCCGTTCTTCATCGCCATCATCGGCGTGGTGCTGGCGTTCGTGACGACCACGCCCATGTTCCACGCCGCGGACTACCGCAAGTTGCTCGGCCCGGTCGCCGAGTCCCGATTCACGGACGATGTCTCGCCGGTGGATCTTCGCCAGGTCCGCATCGTCGATAGCGCGCTCGCCCACAACATCGGTCAGAAGCGATTGGGCGAGATCCCGGGTCTTGGCTCGCGCGTCGAGCTCGGGGCCATGAACATCCAGCTGCTCGACGGTTGCTTCACCATCCGCGAGTACGACGGGTCCGTCAGGGAGCTCTGCTTCGATGACGAGTTCATGTGGGCGGGTCCGCTGATCCACGACGGATTCTTGCGGTGGTTCAGCCACGATGTCACGCCGGGCTATGTGGTGGTGTCCGCGACCGACGCTTCGAAGGTCTATATGGTGACTTCCGTCGCGCCCACGGGGGTTTCTGCGCTTCCCGATGGTGGGCTGCGACTGCGCTACCTGCGGGCCGGGGCTTATTTCGGCGACGACCTGCAGCGGCACCTTCGCTCCAACGGATTCGTGTCCGCCGGGTTGACCGAGGGCGCGTTCGAGATCCGTGACGATGGCCGGCCGTTCTGGGTGGTCACGCGATACGCGAAGCGCATCGGTTTCTCGGGCGAGGATCCGACGGGCATCGTGCTGGTCGATGCCCAGACGGGCGCCATCGAGGAGCACGACATCGCCGGTGCGCCGGCGTGGGTCGACCGCGTACAGCCCAAAGATTTTGTGGTCGAGCAGCTCGACGACTGGGGCAAGTATGTGCGCGGCTGGTGGAACAGTCTGTTCTCCCGGCTGGATGTCATCCAGACCACCCCGGGCATGAGCCTCGTCTACGGCTCCGACGGCCGCACCAGTTGGTACACGGGCATGCAGTCCGCCGGTGCCGATGACGGGACGGTGGGATTCGTGCTGGTCGACACGCGCACGAAGAAGGTGCGCTGGTATCGCATGCCCGGTGCCATGGAGACGTCGGCACAGAGCGCGGCCGAGAACGCTCGTGGCGTGCGTGAGGCGGGCTTCGAGGCGACCTTCCCGGTGCTCTACAACATCGGCGGCATCCCGACCTACCTCACCACCCTGAAGGGCGACGACGGGCTCGTGAAGATGTTCGGTTTTGTGAGCGCCCAGAACCTCATGGTGGTGGGCGTGGACAGCACCATCCAGGATGCGCTGCGCAACTACCAGAACAGCCTGCAACAGCAGGGGCGCACGCTGGTCGCCGACGATCTCGTCAAGCAGCAGAGACTCGAGGCCGAGGTGCTCGCGATCGCGCGCGAGCGTCGCGGTGACATCGAGTACTACTACCTCATCCTGAAAGGGCGCGAGGACACCGAGTTCTACGCCGCGCCGGAGCTCAGCCCCGAGCTCAAGTGGACGCGCGTGGGTGACACGGTCGCGATCGACTTCGACGAGGGAAAGCTGCGCTCCGTGCTGATCAACACCTTCGACAACCCGCGTCTGGCGCTGGTGATGGCACCTTGATGGAGTATTTTGACATCTGATGCGCGCGTAGATAGCATCACGCATCATGCGCACCACGATCGACATCGACGATCCCATCCTGAAGAAGATCAAGGCCATCCAAGCCCGTGACGGTCGTTCCTTAGGCCGGCTGGTGTCGGATCTCCTCGCGCAGGCGCTCGCCAGCGAGGTCAAAGAGGCCGCGCCGCAGTACTTCGCTTGGACCGCGAGCGCCGGGGCGCTGCGCGTGGACCTCGCCGATAAGGATGCGGTGTACGAGGCGCTCGACGACGCGGGTGACCACCCGCCCGAGGGAGCCCCACTGAAACCCTCGCGCCGATGAGCTTCGCGATCGACGTCAACCTGCTCGTCTACGCCTCCGCCAAAGGCGCACCGCAGCACGCGGCCGCGAGCGCATTCCTGCGCGACTGCGTGCGCGGCCCCGAGGTGTTCTATGTCGCGTGGCTGAGCCTCATGAGCTACGCGCGTCTCGTGACCCATCCGAAGATCCTGCAGACCCCGCTCACCGCCGCGCAGGCGCAGCGCAACATCGAGGCGCTGCTGAGCGTGCCTCACTGCCGCACGCTCACCGAGCAGGAAGGCTTCTGGTCGGTGTACCTCGAGTGCGCGCAGGGTTTGCCGGTGCGCGGCAACGCCGTACCGGACACCCACCTCGCAGCGATCCTGAAACAGAACGGCGTGACGCGGCTCTACACCGCCGATCGCGACTTCCGCCGCTTCGACTTCCTGAAGGTCATCGACCCGATCGGTTGATGGTTTCGGCGCTCAGCCATCGAGCGGTTCACTGCGTGCGTCGGGGAAGCGTATCTCGACGCGGGTGCCGACGCCCGGGCTGCTCTCGATGGTCACCGGCCAGCCGAAGCGGTCCGACAGCCGGCGAACGATGGTGAGCCCGACGCCGTGACCGCCGCGCCGGGCGCTGTCGCCGCGGACGAACGGTTGGTACATCGCATCGAGCTGCTCCGGAGCCATGCCGACGCCGGTGTCGCGGATGACGACCGAGGCCTCTCCGACCTCCACCGTCACCTCCCCGGCATCCGTGTAGGAGAACGCGTTGCGCAGCAGGTTGCCGAGCAGCACCGGCAGCACCTTCTCAGGCGCATCGACGGACAGGCGGTGCGTGGCGGTGAGCCGCGACTCGATGGGGCGACCGGCGGCGAGCAGACGCGCCCGGTCGAGTTCGTCGGCGAGCACATCGTTGATGCAGGTGTCCTCGACGGGCAGACCGGTCTGCGACTCCCGGGCGAGCAGCAGGAAGGCGCTGGTGAGCTCCTCCATGTCGCGCGATGCACGCGAGATGCGCGCTACGGACCGGCGGCTCGCCTCGCTGAGCCCGGTGTCGGTCTCGAGCATGCCGGCAGCCAATTGGATCACCGTGAGCGGGCTGCGCAGTTCGTGGCTGGCATCGCGGGTGAAGTCGCGTTCGCGTGCGACGAATTCATTGAGACGCTGGGCGTAGCGGTTGAGCGCTTCGGCGAGCTCGCGCACCTCGTCGTCGGCGTCCTTCGGCAGCTGGGCGGGGTCGAGCTGCGCGGGATCCGGCGACGCCGGGTCGAGCCCGCGCACCGCCCGTGCCAGCGCGATGATGGGCGAGAACGCGCGGCGGGAGGCGCGGAATGCAAGCCAGGTCGTCAGGTACAGCACCAGCAGCACCATCGCGAGCGGAAGCAGGCCGAACATGGTGGCGAGCTTGCCGACGCCGCTGCGGTCGAACATCAGGTACAGACGTTCACCGCCCCGGTCCGACACGAGGACCACGGTATCGACGCCGTCGACCACCCGGTCGTGATAGCCGGGGGGCAGGCCCGCGATCGACGCTGGCGCGGAGCCGAGGTGGCCGGTGAGGTTCACGGTCGCCGGCAGCGGGAACGCCGGGTCGCGCTCGTGCTGCTCCCAGAAATGTGCGCTTTCTTCGCTCAAGGCCTGACGGATCAGCACGCCTTCGAGCAGCAGGCTGGCGAGGAACACGCCGACCACTGCCGCTGCGCCGATGAACACGGCCTGCAGCAGGAAAGCGCGACCGAGCCGCGCACGCACTCCGCTAGCGGCCATCGTCGTCCGACAGCCGGTATCCGGCACCGGCGATGGTGTGCAGCAGCGCGTGTTCGAAGGGCTTGTCGATCGCCTTACGCAGCGAATAGAGATGGCTGCGCAGGGTATCGCTGTCGGGCAGCAGGTCGCCCCAGACCTCGCGCTCGAGCTGTTGTCGCGTGACGACGCGTGGCGAAGCGCGCATCAGCACCGTGAGCAGCTTGAGTCCGATCGGCGTGAGCGTGAGCGTCTGGCCACCGCGCGCGACCCGCAGCGTGCCGGTGTCGAGCGTAAGATCGCCGACGGTGTAGATCTCGCGGGCGACCGCTCGACGATGACGGCGGAGGAGGGTGCTGATGCGTGCCTCAAGCTCGCGGACCTCGAACGGCTTGACGAGGTAGTCGTCCGCACCGGCGCCGAGACCGGTGATCTTGTCGTCGAGGGTGTCGCGGGCCGTGAGCATCAGGAGCGGCGTGTCGATGCGGGCTTCCTCGCGCAGCTTTCGGCACACCGAGAGTCCGTCGAGCCCGGGCATCATGATGTCGAGCACGATGACATCGTAGGGGTTGGTCACGGCGAGGTGCAGCCCGGTGATGCCGTCGGCCGCGTAGTCGACCGCGAACCCCCGGTGCTCGAGGTACTCGATGATCGCGCCCGCGATGTCGCGGTGGTCGTCGACCAGCAATATGTTGGGTTGTCGCGGCTCGTCTGTCATGGCGTCGTCGGTCCGTGCCCGCAGTGTACCGCGGGCGCTCAGCGACCGGATGCGACGCCGCCGGTCCGGGGCGGCGGTGCCGCCGTCGCGCGGTCCAATTCGCCGATGTTGCGCCGGTAGCGCAGTGTCCGCCCGCCCTCCATCTTGCTGTCGAGCGCCACCCACTCGTCGCTGTCCGGGGTGTACGCAAGGGTGATGTCGATCCCCTTGCCTTTGATCGCGTAGCGTGCGACGGGCAAGTCGCGGCTACCGATACGCTGGGTGCCTGCTCCGAGCGGCGCGATCCGGACCGGTACATGCTCACCGGTCTGCGAGTTGAGCAGGGTCTGGCTGCGCAGCAGGATACCCTTGTCCCAGTATGCGAAAGTCGCGACACAATCGCCGAGGGCACGCTCGCCGTCCTTCGTCGCAACGACGAACGCGTTGCCCTGCGCGCGGCCGCTGACGGCAGATTTTTTTCCGTTGGAGTCGGTGAAGGCGTCGATGGAGCGCAGACAGCCGCCGCGCCAGACTTCGGTGTTGCGGTGGTCGTACGAGAACGCTGTGATCCGCAGCACCTTGACCTCGAACCGCGCCTGCGTCTCGATGCGTAGGGCTTCGCCTGCTGGCGTCAACGAGAACCGTTGGTAGCCGATCGCGCGGTCGTCCAAGAACACATCGAAGCTCAGCTTGCGGGCGCCGTCGGCGCCGGTGGCCTGCAGCGGGGTCGCGAGCGTCGCGATCAGCGAGGCTGCGACGATGGACAGCGTGTTGACGGTTCTCTGGGTCAGCGATCTCATGTTCAGTGCTCCCATGGAGGTCGAGTCGAGTCAGGTGTCCCGAGGGGGGGCTGGGAAGAAGGCGTTCGTACGGCGGATGTAGGCCTGATAGTCGGGGCGGCGCTCACCGATGTCCTTCTCGAGCAGCGCCACGCCCGACACCTTCAGCAACATGAAGGACATCAGCAGCGGGCCGATGACACTCCACCACCCGCCGGCGGACAGTGCGATCAGGAAGAATCCCCACCACACGCAGAAGTCGCCGAAGTAGTTCGGATGCCGGGTATAGCGCCACAGTCCGCTGTCCAGAACCTTGCCACGATTGGCCGGATCGCGCTTGAAGCGCGCGAGCTGCCAGTCGCCGCCCGCCTCGAACACCATCCCGACCAGCCACAGCGTAGCACCCGCCGCATCCAGCCAGCCGAGTGGGGCTGAAGAGTCGATGGCGGCCAGCAGCGGAAGTGAGATCACCCACGCGAGCGCGGCCTGCAGACCGAAGACGAGGTAGAGGCTCTTGAAGGCGAAGCCTGGGTCGTTCCGTTCCCGGATCTTCTGGTAGCGGAAGTCTTCGCCGTGTCCGTGGTTGCGCCAGGTGATGTACGCAGCGAGCCGGATCGCCCACAGGGCCACCAGCGTGGTCATCAGCCACGCGCGCGGACCCGGCTCGGCTTGGCCGGTCAGATAGACCGTCGCCGCCAACAGGAACATCAGCGACCACAGGCTGTCGACGATGCTCACGTTGCGCAGCGGCAGACTCAGCAACCAACCGGCGGCCGCGAACAGGGCGAGTGCGGCGAGACCCTGGAACCAGAGAATGGGTTCAAACATGACTGCGCGCCTCTTGCGTGACGGGCGAAGGTGCGGGAGAGGTGCCGTCGAGTTGTGTCGCAAGGTGGCTCAGGAGTGGCAGCAGCACGGCCCAGCCGAGCGCCTGCACCCCGAGAGCGAGCGCTGGATCGGCCATCTCGAGGCCTCCCAGCCGGCCGCCTGCGAGGTAGGAGACCGGACCGCCGATCCCGCCGACCAGCGCCGCCAGCCAGAGCCGGCCCTTCAGGAACCCCATGGACAGGTTGAGCGAGGTGGCGAACACCGCCCAAAGCGCGACCATCCAGTAGGGCGCGAGGCCGGGAACGATGATGCCGCTCGGGTAGGTGAACAGGCCCATGGCGATCAAGGCGCTGTCCCAGACCAGTCCGATCACGGAGGCCGTGACGATCAGCAGCGCCTCCGGGGCGGCCCGCTTGACGAGCGCCAGGTGCAACACGATCACCGCCGCGGCGACCAACGTACCGGCGAGGGCCCGGTCGTTGGCGCCGCCCAGCACACAGGCAGACCATGCGACCTGGCAGCCGATGAAGTTGAGGGCGATCTTCGGGTCGACATTCATTTTCATTGGGGGGATCCTGCAGGGTCTGCTGTGAAGCGGATGTGAAGACGCCGTCAGAAGCGCCAGCCGAAGGACACGGTGACAGCGAGCGGTTCGTAGTCGGCCTTGATCCGACCGACCGCGCCGCCTTCCTCGCCGTCGAGCTCCACGCCGGAGACCAGCAGGTAGCGGACGCCGGCATCGACGAACGCGCGCTCGCCGAAGGAGTACCGCGCACCTATGAGCGCTTGCACGCCCGCGCCCGAGCCGCTGAAGGACTTCTCGACGCCGCCGGTCTCGAAGTCGACATCGACCTCGGTCGCGTAGACGGCACCGAGTCCGGCGTAGGTCTTCGCGCTCGGTGAGCCGAACAGGTCGAAGTCGCGCAGCGCGTTCACGGCCACCGTCGTCGACGCATAGTTGCCATCGCCCGCCGTGCCGGTCACGAGCGTGAAGTTCGGGTGATCGACCGACTGGTACATGAACTCGGCTTCGACGCGCCAGGCATCGCCCACATAGCGGCCGATCGCGGCGCCGGTCAGGATGCCGTTGTCGAGGGGCAGCGTGCGCGAGGTCACGCCGGCGACGCCGGGGCGCGTGTAATCCAACTGTTGGTCGGATTGGGTCACGAAGCCGGCGGTGCCGGTGGCGTACCACTTGCGGTCCTCAGACGCACGGGCGGCATCGGCCCCGACCAGCGCGATCAGCACCAGTCCTGCGCGCGCCAGCAGTCTTTCTGTTTGGATCTTGGTCATGGAATCACTCCTTGTTGGTTGACGGAATCGACGCGATGGATGCTGAAGGCTCCGCCGTGAAGCGGACGTGAAGCCGCCGTCAAGGGTCGGTCAAAGCGTCGGAATGCTTGCCCCTCGGGATGCTGGCCGCGATTTCCGACCCGCTGATACACTCCCACGCATGAGATCGCGCCGCGCTTCGTTGACCGCCGCCGTCTTCCTGATGGCGACCTCGGCCATCGGTCCTGGCTTCATCACCCAGACCGCGACCTTCACCAGCACGCTCGGCGCCGCGTTCGCCTTCGGTATCTTGGCGTCGATCCTCATCGACTTCGTCGTGCAGCTGAACATCTGGCGCGTGGTGACGCTCACCCGCATGCGCGCGTCGGATCTCGCCAATGCGGCGCTCCCCGGCAGCGGCTATCTGCTCACGGTCCTGGTCGTCATCGGCGGCCTTTTCTTCAACATCGGCAACATCGGTGGGACGGGTCTCGGTCTCAACGCGCTCGTAGGCCTCGACCCCAAGTGGGGCGGGCTTTTGAGCGCGCTGTTTGCCCTCGGTCTTTTCCTGTCGCGCCGCGCAGGCGTCGCGTTCGACCGCCTGGTCATCGTCGCGGGCGTGGTGATGATCGCGTTGACGGTGTATGTCGCGTTCGTCTCGTCGCCGCCGGTCGGTGAGGCGCTGCGCCAGACCGTGTTCCCCGACCAGGTCGACTTCGCGACCATCACCACCATCGTCGGTGGAACGGTCGGCGGCTACATCACCTACGCGGGCGCGCATCGTCTGCTCGACAAAGGAATGACCGGACCCGAGAACCTCGATGCGGTCAGTCGCGCAGCGCTCACGGGCATCGCTGTGACCGGCGTCATGCGCTTCGTTCTTTTTTTGGCGGTGCTTGGCGTGGTGGCTGCCGGCACCCGGATCGATCTGTCAGGCGGCAGCGCCAACCCCGCCGCGCAGGCTTTCGAGGCGGCGGCCGGCACCATGGGTCTGCAGCTCTTCGGCGCGATCCTGTGGATCGCCGCGCTCACCAGCGTCATCGGCGCCGCCTATACTTCGGTCTCGTTCCTGACAGTGTTCAAGGCGGACATGAGTGAGCGCGCCCGCGACATCGCCACGGTCGCTTTCATCGGCGTCTCGCTCGTGCTGTATCTCGTCATCACCACGCCGCCTGCCAAAATGCTGGTGTTCGTCGGCGGCCTGAACGGCTTGATCCTGCCGATTGGGTTCTCCATCGTCCTGTACGCCGCCTGGGCGCGTTCGGACCTGATGGGCGGCCACCGCTATCCGCGCTGGCTGCTCGGCCTCGGTGTCGGCGTCTGTGCGTTGACTTGGTACATGGGGTACAAGTCGATCGGCCCGATCTTCGCGCTGCTGGGGGAATGACCATGGAATCGATCGATCTCAACAGCGATCTCGGCGAGAGCTACGGCGCGTGGCGCATGGGCGATGACGCGGCCATGATCGAGCTCGTCACGAGCGCCAATGTCGCCTGCGGTTTCCATGCCGGCGACCCGGCCGGCATCCTGCACACCGTGAAGGTGGCGGTCGGGCGCGGCGTCGCCATCGGCGCGCATGTCTCGTATCCCGACCGTGCCGGCTTCGGGCGGCGCGACATGGACATCGCGCCGGCGGATCTCACCGCTGATGTGATCTACCAGATCGGTGCACTCTCAGGGGCCGCCGCCGCCGCAGGTGCGCGGGTGCGGTATGTGAAGCCGCACGGCGCGCTCTACAACCGCATCGCCGTAGACCCTGTGCAGGGTGCGGCCGTGATCGCTGCGCTCAGGGCCGTCGATCCTTCGCTCGTGTTGATGGGCCTCGCGGGTGCGCCCATCCTCGACCAAGCGTGCGCAGCGGGGCTCGCCGTCGTCGCAGAGGCCTACGCGGATCGCGCGTACACGCCGGCGGGGCATCTGGTGTCGCGTCGCGAGGCCGGTGCCGTGCTGCACGATCCGGTGGTGATCGCGGCACGCATGGTCCGGCTTGCGACCGAGGG
>DBCG01000017.1:10065-10201 GCA_002292945.1 Proteobacteria bacterium UBA964
CACGGCGACAGCCCGGGTGCCGTCGCGATCGCCCGAGAGGTCCGAAGTCGGCTCGAGGCCGAGGGTCTCAGGGTGAAGTCATTCCTTCCGTGACGATGCGCATCCTGCCCGTCAACCGCTCGACGGTGCTCGTCGA
>DBCG01000084.1:0-20837 GCA_002292945.1 Proteobacteria bacterium UBA964
CCATGTGGCCATGGAGATGGATTTCCAGCCCAATCGTTTCTTTGACATCAGTGGCGACTGGCTGATCTGCGCCACCCACGGCGCGCTGTACCAGCCGCAGACCGGCCAGTGCCGGAGCGGCCCTTGTCGGGGCGGCCTGATCAAAATCACCTTGTCCGAGGGCGACGGTGTCGTCCACTGGCATACTGCCCACAACCTCCAACCCCTTGAGTTTTGAATGAATGACCCTCTGAGCCCCGAGCCCGGTACGACACCTTCTGCTGGATCCGATCCATCAAATCAGCCACCAAGCCTTGCTGGTATTGATGGTGGCGCTATAAAAAATGAATCAAGCGTCGCACAGCCGGCGGCGCCGGGCTGGGAGCGCGCCACCTTGGAAAAACTGGCCTTTGCCGCGCTAGAGGAGCAGCGACTGGCGCGACGCTGGCGCAACGGCGTGCGCTTGGCCTGGCTTGGTTTTTTGGTGGTGGTAGCCTGGATGGGTTTTAGCCAAAATGGCCCCACTCGCGATGTGTCGCAGCCCCACACGGCGGTGGTTGAGATCAAGGGCGAGATCGCCTCAGGGGCTGAGGCCAGTGCTGACGCGATTGGCGCCTCTCTACGGGCGGCCTTTGAGGACCAGGGCGCACTGGCCGTGGTATTGTTGATCAATTCACCGGGCGGCAGCCCGGTTCAGGCCGGTATCATCAATGATGAGATCCGCCGCCTAAAGGCCAAGCACCAAAAGCCGGTCTATGCCGTGGTGGAAGAGTCTTGCGCGTCGGCAGCTTATTACATTGCTGTGGCGGCCGACAAGATATTTGTCGACAAGGCCAGCATTGTGGGCAGCATTGGTGTGCTGATGGATGGCTTTGGTTTCACCGGCCTGATGGACAAGCTCGGCGTTGAGCGTCGCTTGCTGACCGCCGGCGAAAACAAGGGTTTTCTCGATCCTTTTAGCAACCAGAGTGAGCGCCAGCGCGCTTATGCGCAGACCATGCTCAATCAGATTCACCAGCAGTTCATCACGGTGGTGAAAAACGGCCGTGGTGACCGGCTCAAGGAAACGCCGGAGATGTTCAGCGGTTTGTTTTGGAGCGGCCAGCAAGCGGTTTCGCTGGGGCTGGCAGACCAGTTCGGTTCGCTTGAATTTGTTGCACGCGAGGTCGTCAAGACCGAAGACATCATCGACTACACGCGCCGCGAAAACGTGGCCGAACGCCTGGTCAAGCGTTTTGGTGCAGCGCTGGGCGAAGGCGCCATGAAGGCCGCTCTGCGCAGCGCCCCGGCGATTCGCTAAAGTCGGCAGGCCTTAACGCCCGATGCAAAACACCGTGGGCAGGCCCAGCGGCGGGGCCGGTTTCTCCTCGCGCCGGCTTTTCCAGGCACTGACCAGGGCGCTGCGTGACCAGGCCGCCTCCAGCGTCAGGCCGCAGCTCAGGGCCAGCCGCGTGTTGCCATTCATGGTTTGCAGCAAAGCGCCCAGCAAAGCTGTGTTGCGGTAGGGCGTTTCAATGAAAACTTGCGTTTGCCCTGTTTTCAGGGCCAGCGATTCCAGCTCGCGGATGCGCTGCGTGCGTTCACCCGCGTCTTGCGGCAAGTAGCCGACAAAGGCAAAGTTCTGCCCGTTCAGACCGCTGGAGGCCAGCGCCAGCATGAGTGACATCGGGCCAGTGAGCGGCACCACCTGCACGCCCAGGTCATGCGCAGCGCGCACCACCGACGAGCCCGGGTCGGCAATCGCCGGCATGCCGGCTTCACTCACCAGACCCATGTCCTGGCCTTGCAAGGCGGGCTGCAAGAGCGGGCGGGCGTCGAACTGGCCGCCGTGGTCACCTTTTTTATGCACCTCGCGCGGCAACTCCTGGATCTGCAGCGTCTGAATGGTCTGGGCCAGCGGGTGCAACTCGTTGACCCGCTTGAGGTAAGCGCGCGTGCTGCGGGCGTTTTCGCACACCCAAAAGCCCAGCCGGGCAGCCACTTCGAGCGTGCCTTGCGGCATAACTTGCTGCAAGGGCGCGGCGGTGTCGCAGCCAAAGTCCAGCGGTGCGGGCACCAGGTACAGTTTTCCGTGAGTGCTCATGCGGCGGCTTTCGCGCCGAGCAGGCGGATGCCGGCGGCTTCTATCAGGCGGCAGGTGCGGATCAGGGGCAGCCCGACCAGCGCGGTGGGGTCGTCGCTGTCAATGGCGTCGAGCAGGGCAATGCCCAGACCTTCGCTTTTGGCGCTGCCGGCGCAGTCGTAGGGTTGCTCTGCCCGCAGGTAGTTTTCAATGGCCTCGTCGCTGAGTTGGCGAAAGCGCACTTTGACGACGGCCAGCGACGCTTGTTCAAAGCCGCTGGCCCGGCAGACCACCGCCACCGCGGTTTGAAACATCACTGTGCGCCCGCGCATCTGGCGCAGCTGGGCCACGGCACGCTCGTGCGTGCCTGGTTTGCCCAGCGGCAGGCCGTCCAGGTCGGCCACCTGGTCGGAGCCGATCACCACGGCCTCGGGAAAGGCGGCGGCCACTGCACGCGCCTTGGCCAGCGCCAGTCGCTGCGCCAGTGCGGCCGGGGCTTCGCCGGGCTGCGGTGTCTCGTCGACGTCGGGCGCGGCCACGGTGAATGGCGTGCGCAGCCGTTGCAGCAGCTCTTGGCGGTAGCGAGAGGTCGAGCCCAAAACAAGTGCGCGTTGCGCTGGCAAGCTGGTCTCTGCGGAGGCTGGGATGGAGGGCGTCATGCCCTGATTCTCTTACACTGACCCGCATGTCCAGAAATTTCCAGCCCCAGCGGCTGAACCTTCAAGCTTTGGCCCAAGACGGCCAGCCGTGGTCTGACGTCACGCCCCTCAAAGACTTGCAGCGCCTGGCCGACGAAGCCCAGGGCCTTGGCCCGGAGGCAGTCGTTGCATGGCAGGTGCGTGCCGAGTTGCGCCCTCAGACCGGTGCCGAAGACCAGGTCTGGCTGCACTTGACTGCCCATACCTCTGTGCCCCTGACTTGCCAGCGCTGCATGGCGGTGGTGAGCACAGCGCTTGAAGTTGAACAGTGGTATCGCTTTGTGGAGTCCGAAGAAGTGGCCATGGCCGAGGATGACGAGTCCGAGGAAGACTTGCTGGTGATGCTGCCGCAGTTTGACTTACTGACGCTGATCGAAGACGAGTTGCTGATGGCGCTGCCCTTGGTGCCCATGCATGAGACCTGCCCGGTGACCCCGGTCTTCAGTGCGGGCGACCCGGCGGTCGAGGTCGAGCAGGCCAAGCCGAACCCGTTTGCGGTGCTTAGCCAGCTCAAGAAAAACTGAGGATTCCAGCCGGGCGCAAAGTCAGGCCGTCCAAACAGCCCCGAAGGCGCTATAATCGAGGGCTTCGCGTACTGTTGCATCGCCAGACCGGCCATAACTTTGTTGTTCATGGTTTTTCAAGTCAGGCCCGCTGTAGTGCGTAATTACCAACCCTACACCCCCTCAGGAGCGGATCATGGCCGTCCAACAGAACAAAAAATCACCTTCCAAGCGCGGCATGCACCGCTCGCACGATCGGGCCCCGACCCCTGCGCTGTCGATCGACCCGCAGTCCGGCGAGACCCATTTCCGCCATCGCATCACCCCGGACGGCTTCTATCGCGGCAAGCGCGTGATCGAGAAGCCCGTCGACGACGAAGCGGCCGGTTGAGCCCTCCGGCGCGTCGCGGGGCGCGCCCGCTCCCTCTGTGGAGCACCCCATGACCGTCATCGCGCTCGATGTCATGAGCGGCGACCTCGGTGCACAGGAATGTGTGCCGGCGGCCGTTTTGGCGTTGGCGTCCGATCCGGATCTGCGGCTGTTGCTGGTCGGTGATCCCGCCGTGATCGAGGCGGGTTTGGCCGGGACGCCGGTGAGGGGGCGCTGCGAGATCGTCCCTGCCACCGAGATCATCACGATGGAGGACTCGCCGCGCGAGGCGATCCGTCGCAAGAAGCACTCCTCGATGCGCATCGCGGTCGATCTCGTCCATGAGGGACGCGCGGCGGCGACGGTCAGCGCCGGCAACACCGGCGCACTCACCGCCATCGCCCACTTCGTCCTCAAGTGCCTGCCGCAGGTGGAGCGCGCGCCGATCATGTCGGCGGTCCCGAACGAGCGGGGCCACACCCACCTGCTCGATCTCGGCGCCAATGTCCGCGCCACCCCTCTGCAACTCCTGCAGTTCGCCTTGATGGGCGCGATCGTCGCGCGTGACGTGCACGGCATCGCACGACCGCGGGTCGGTCTGCTCAACATCGGCACCGAAGAGACCAAGGGGCACGATCTGGTGCAGGAAGCCCATGCGCTGCTGCGCGCGCGCGGAGGCGGTGGTGTCGAGTTCGACTATGTCGGCTTCGTCGAGGGTGGCGATATCTTCGGTGGCGAGGTCGATGTCGTGGTCACCGACGGCTTCACCGGCAATGTCGCGCTCAAGACCATGGAAGGGGTCGCTGGACTCATCAGCCGCCGCCTGCGCCGGGAATTCACGGCGAGCCTTCCGAGCAAGCTCGCCGCGCTCTTGGCGCGGCCGGTGCTCAGCCGGGTCTCCGCATCGCTCGATCCTCGCGCCTTCAACGGCGCGGTCATGGTCGGCCTCAAGCACATCGTGGTAAAAAGCCACGGCAGCGCCGATCGTGTCGCGATGGCGCGCGCCATCGCGATCGCCGCCACCGCTGTGCGCCGCCGGCTCATCGAACATGTCACCGTCGCGTTGGACAACGGTGCCGAACCCCAAGGACAGGGAGATCCTCCAGCATGACCTTCACGCTCCGTCATTCACGCATCGCCGGCACGGGCAGCTACCTTCCCGAGAGGGTGTTGACCAACACCGAGCTCGAGAAGATGGTGGAGACCTCGGACGAATGGATCCAAGAGCGGACCGGTATCCGCCAGCGGCATATCGCCGCTGAGGGTCAGACCACGGTCGATCTCGGCGAGCGCGCGGCGCGTCGGGCGCTCGAGGCGGCCGGCGTCGAGGCGAGCGAGGTCGACCTGATCGTGTTCGGCACCACGACGCCCGATCTCGTGTTCCCCAACTGCGGCGCCTTGTTGCAGGCGCGTCTCGGATTGCACGGCTGTCCGGCGCTCGGACTCGAGGCGGCCTGCAGCGGCTTCATCTACGCTTTGTCGGTCGCCGACAAGTTCGTGCGGCTCGGCGAAGCGAAGTGCGCGTTGGTGGTCGGTGCGGAGACCCTCAGTCGCATCGTCGATTGGACCGATCGCAGCACCGCGATCATCTTCGGCGATGGCGCCGGTGCCGTGGTGTTGAAGCCGTCCGACGAGCCGGGGATCCTCTCCACGCACCTGCATGCCGACGGATCCTATGTCGATCTGCTGCATTGTCCGGTGGGCCCTTCCAAGGGGTTCACCCACGATGCGCAGGGTCGGCTCGAGATGTTCATCCGCATGACCGGCAACGAGATCTTCAAGGTGGCCGTGAAGTCCCTCGGTGCCTTGGTCGATGAGACCTTGGCCGCCAACGGGCTCGATCAGTCCGCGCTCGATTGGTTGGTGCCCCACCAGGCCAACATCCGCATCATCCAGGCGACCGCCAAGAAGCTCGACATGCCGATGGAGAAGGTGATCGTGACGGTGCAGGACCACGGCAACACTTCGGCTGCCTCGGTGCCCTTGGCCCTCGATGCCGGTGTGCGTGATGGCCGCATCAAGCGCGGCGATCTCATCCTGCTCGAGGCTTTCGGCGGCGGCCTCACCTGGGGATCGGCCCTGATCCGCTACTGACCCCGGCGCGCGGCAGACGGGCAAAAAAAACGCCGCGTTCACACGCGGCGTCTTTTTTCCCGTAGCGGGACCTTGCGGTCTTACTTCGAGATCGTGCGCTTGAACATGCGGTCGATCTTCTCGTTCGTCGCATCGCAGCAGCTCTGGCTGGCCTGCGCAGCGGCGAGCGCCTGGTTGGCGGTCGACTGGGCACCGCTGGCGGCCGAGGCGGCCGAAGCGGCGGCGCTGCCCGCGCTGTCAGCGGCGCTCTTGGCAGCCGCGACCTGCGAGCCGATGCTCGAGACCTGCGACTTCAGGGTGTCGATCTGGGCCTGCAGCGGCTTGAGGTCCGTGCAACCGGCGAGGCCGGTGAGGGCGGCCAGGGCGGCGATCTTTACGATGACGGGGGTCTTCATTGTTCGAGTTCCTCTGAGGTTTCGGAAGGATCTGGGGCACAGCAGGAATCGTGTGACGAATCCCCTACCGCGCCGCGCATTATGCCATCAAATTCGGGGGCGAAAATCAACTGGTCGAAAGTTACATCGGTCACAGTGGCTTTCGCAGCAGGAACTGGTGGTTGCGTAGACGGATCGTCTCGGCGGCGCCGGAGCCGCGGAATTCGTCCACCGCCCGGGTGACGCCATGGTCCCAGATCCCTCGCCGATCGTAATCGTCGCCGGCGATGTAGCCGCCCGGCTTGAGCTTCGGGAAGAAGGCATCGATATCGCGTTTGACGTCGTCGTAGAAATGGCTGGCGTCGATGTACATCCAATCGAAGTGTGCGTCGGGGAACAGCGGCGCGGCATCGTGCGACAGCGTGCGATGCAGCACCACGCGTCCCGAGGCGATCTCACGCGCGAACCGCGTCGTGACCTGAAGGTATTGCGCCTGCAGGGCTTCGCTCGCCGCCTTGCCGTCCTTGAAGTCCTGGGTCGGACCGTCGTAGAGCGTGCCGTCGTCCTTGGGGAACCACGGGTCGACGAGATGCAGTTCGCGCGGCTCGTTCATGGCGAGGATGCGCTCCGAGAAATCCCCGTCGAAGACGCCGACTTCGATGACCCTGCCGCCCTTGGGCAGGGTATCGAACATGAAGTCACGGCTTGCGGCACGGCGGGCTTTTTTAGAGAACAGCCGTTGGTACCAGTGTCTGCCGGGCAGTCCCGGGGCGGGGCGATACATGGCAACATCATAGCCCATGGATACCAGGATGGGCGCGGCCGGCACGGTCGCCCGAAGAGACGATGCGCCGCCACGAGTGCTGTTCGTGCCGGTGAGCGGCCCCTCGGGCATGGGCGAGTTCGCCCGCGCACGGGGGCTTGCCGAGGCGGTGGCTGCGCGTTGGCCGCAGGTCGAGATGCATTTCCTGCTGCACCGCGACGCGCCCTATGCGGCCGCCTGCCGATTCCCCACCACCTTGATCCCGGCTTCGCCGACGTTGTGCGACGCCGAGGTCATCGACGCCATCCGCAGGTTCAGGCCGGGCGTCGTCGTGTTCGACAACGCGGGTCGCACTGCGGCGCTGAAGGCGGCGCGGGCCGCGGGTGCCAAGGTGATCTACGTGAGTTCGCGCGGGCGCCAGAGATTCAAAGCCTTCCGCCTGCGCTGGATGCGGTTGCTCGATGATCACTGGATCTCCTACCCGTCGTCGATCGCCGGTGCGCTGAGCGGGTTCGAGCGCTTGAAGCTGCGGGTCGCGGGACGGCCGCAACTGCGTTTCCTCGACGCGGTGGTCGCCCCGCTCGATGAGGCTGCGGCGACCGCATTGCTGCCGACGATGCCCGCCCCCGACCTTGTGATCGTGCCGGGCGGGGGCAGCGCGTTCCACGATTCGGCGATGACGCCGGCCCGGTTCGCGCGCTGGGGCGAGGCGCTCGCCGCGCACGGTCATCGGGTCGTCTTCGTCGCCGGCCCTTCGTTCACCGGCGAAGTCGCGGAGTCCGAGCGCTTGCGACTGGTGCGCGGCGTCGGTGGCGGCGCGCTGATGGCCTTGCTGCGCCGCAGCCGTCTGGTGCTCGTGAACGGCGGTGACACGCTGTTGCAGGCGCTCGCGCTCGGTCGTCCCTGCGTCGCGGTGCCGATCGCCGGCGACCAGGCCGCGCGCATCGCGCGATGCGTCGCGGCGGGTGGTGTCGAGGCGCCAACGCCGGAAGAGGTCGTCGCACGCTGCGCCGCACTGCTCGGCGACGGGCCTTCAGGCGCGTCGCTCGAGGCGCTCGCGGCTGCGGCGCGCGCAGCGGGTTTCACCGACGCGCTGCCCGGCATGGTGGCCCGCATCGGCGAGCACCTCGAACTCGTCTAGCGCGCCCGGGTCTCAGCCCCGCGTGGTGTCCCCGCTGTCGTGGGCGTCGATCAATCCACGATAGGCCGCGAGCGTCTCGCGCACCACGGTGTCGAGATGCCAAGCTGACAGGTCGTGCTGCAGCCGTGACGGCCGCGATGCAGCGATCTCCCGCAGCGCCTCGGCCATCGCCGGCGCATCGTCGATGGCGACGAGCCGTCCCGGGAAAAGCGACAGGATCTCCGACGGCCCTTGCGTGCGCGTCGCGAGCACCGGGGTACCGGCATCGAGCGCCTCGAACAGCACCCGCCCGAGCGGCTCGCTGCGCGAGGGACTCACGAAGAGATCGAAGGCCTGGTAGAGATCTTTGGCATCGCTGCGGAAGCCCAGGAACTTGATGCGTCCGTCGGGGCAGGCCTCGGTCGCGAGGCGCTCGAGCGCGGCGCGTTCGCGACCCTCGCCCGCGATCACGAGCTTGGCATCCGGCAGCGCCGCTTGCCCGAAGGCGCGGATCAGGGTGTCGAAGCCCTTCGACTTCGCGAGGCGTCCGACTCCGCCCACCAGGAATCCGCCGGGCGCGACGCCGGCCTCGGCGCGTAGCGCTGCGATGCGCTCCGGCGAGAGCTTGGGCTGCGGCATCAGCGATTCATTGATGTCGAACACCCGGCCGCGGTAGCCGGCGAGGTCGCGCTTCTGCCACTGCGCGATGACGATCAGGCCGTCCATCTGCAGGAAATGCGGGCCGTTGACCCACATGTGCAGCGTGGCGACGGTGGGGCAGGGCGGCTTGAGGCGCGCGACGAGTCGCGTGCTCTTGCGCAGGTGGGTATGGATGACCTCGGGCCGGAACTCCCGCACGGCGCGCGCGAGTCCGGGGCCCGGGAACCATCGGCCGCACTCCACGACCTGCACGCGCGCATCGAGGTGGTCGCGGATCGAGGCGCCGCCCGCGCCACGGTGATCGCGCCGCAGCGCCAGCATCACCTCGTGGCCTTGCGCTACGCAGGCGTTGCACATCTCGGCGGTGGCGCGTTCGGTGCCGGCGAAGCCGCTCGAGAAGAGCGTGTGCAGGATACGCATGGCGCGTGTTCAGCCCTTGCGCTTGTCGCGCAGGATCTCGCGTGCGGCGTTGCGTCCCGGCACGCCGGTCACGCCACCGCCCGGGTGCGCGCCCGAGCCACAAAGATAAAGCCCCTCGAGCGGCGTACGATAGTCGCCGTAGCCGAGCGCGGGCCGGGCCGCCCACAATTGGTCTAGGCCGAGCGCGCCGTGGAAGATGTCGCCGCCCGCGAGACCGAAACGCTGTTCGAGATCGAGCGGCGAGAGCGCCGAATGTCCGAGGAGGCTCGCGCGGAAGTTGGGGGCGTGTGCATCGACGGTGTCGATGATGAGCTGCGCTGCGGCCTCGCGCATCGCCGGGTCCGCCCAGCTGCGCCCCGGCGCCTCGGGACGCGCGAGATCGTAATCGAAATGCTGGCAGAAGAGGCTCGCCACATGCGCACCCGGCGGTGCGAGCGTGTCATCGAGCGTCGAGGAGATCATCATCTCGACCACCGGCGCGCCCGATACGCCGTGCAGGCGCGCTTCGGCGAAGGCGCGGTCCATGTAGCCGAGCGAGGGCGCGATGATGATGCCGGAACTGAGGTGCGTATCGCCCGCGCGCGAGCGCCGCGCGCTGAAACGCGGCAGCTCCGAGAGCGCGACGTTCATGCGGAACGAGGCCGATCCGACCCGCCAGCGCTCGATATGCGCGCGGAAGTCCTCGGGTAGATCGTCGGGTTGGAGCAGGCCGAGGAAGAGGGGCTTCGGGCCCAGGTTGCCGATGATGTTCGGCGCACCGAACACGCGTCCGTCGGCGAGCCGGATGCCGCTCGCGCGCACGCGACCGCCCGCGCTGCCGACGATGCGGCTCGCCGAGCGGCTCGTGATGATGCGCTCGACCGGCGCGTCGCACTCGATGTGGACGCCGAGCCGACGCGCTTCGGCGGCCATCGCCTGCGTGATCGCGCCCATGCCACCGATGGCGTGGCCCCAGATGCCGCTCTTTCCGTTGACCTCACCGAAGGCGTGGTGCAGCAGCACATAGGCGCTGCCCGGCGTGTAGGGGCTCGCGTAGTTGCCGACGATGGCATCGAAGCCGTAGAGCGCCTTGAGCGCATCGCTCTCGAACCAGTGGTCGAGGATCTCGCCCGCACTGCGCGTGAAGAGCTCGTGCAGTTCGCGTTGCGCGGTGAGCGGTAACGCGCGCAAGCCGTGCCCGAAGCGCAGCGCTTCCCACAGGTCACGGCCGCGGCGCAGGTCGGTGGGCGGGGTGCGGTGCAGCAGGTCGCGCAGCAGCGCGACGGCGCGGCCCAGCATCTCGTTGAAGGCGGGCAGGCGTGCGGCGTCGCGGACGCTGAAGCGGCGCACCTCCTCGATCGTGTCCGCGGCGGTCGGGCCGGCGCTGAACGAACCGCCGTCCGGCAGCGGCAGGAAGTTCTGCATCGGCCGCTCGACCACGCGCAGCCCGTGGCCGGCGAGCCCGAGTTCGGCGATCACCCCGGCATCGAGCAGGCTCACGGTGTAGCTGGCGGCCGAGTTGCGGAAGCCTGGGTGGAACTCCTCGGTGACGGCCGCGCCGCCGACCACACCCAGGCGCTCGAACATGGCCACGCGCAGCCCCGCTCGGGCGAGGTAACAGGCGCAGGTCAGGCCGTTGTGACCGCCGCCGATGATCAGGGCGTCGAAATCTGCAGCAGGGGGCTTGCGACTGGATGTATTCACAGGTACTGTACGGATCAACAGAGGTAGAGGTGCCACATGTCAGACCTGACCCCCCGCCAATCCGAAATCCTCCGTCTCATTCAGCGTGCTATCGCCGAGACCGGTATGCCCCCCACCCGCGCGGAGATCGCACAGGAGCTGGGTTTCCGCTCGGCCAATGCCGCCGAGGAACACCTGCGCGCCCTCGCCCGCAAGGGCGTCATCGCGCTCGTGCCGGGCACCTCGCGCGGTATCCAGCTGAAGGACATCCTGCGCGAGCAGCTCGGGCTGCCGCTCATCGGCCGTGTGGCCGCTGGCAAGCCTATTCTCGCAGAAGAGAACATCGAAGCGCGATTCAACATCGATCCGGACATCTTCTCCCCCAAGCCGCACTACCTCCTCAAGGTCACCGGCATGTCCATGAAGGACGCCGGCATCCTCGATGGCGATCTCGTGGCCGTACATCGCACACCCGAGGTGCGCAACCGCCAGATCATCGTCGCACGCCTCGAAAACGAGGTCACCGTCAAACGCTACAAGCAAGAAGGCAGTACCGTTTGGTTGTTGCCCGAGAACGTGGATTTTGAACCCATCCGCGTCAACCTGCGCGAAGAGCCGCTCATCATCGAGGGAGTGGTGGTCGGCGTGCTGCGGCGTGGCGCGATCGGGGCGGGCAAGGCGGCCACCGGTCTGATGTAACGGCGCTGCAGCGGCTGTCGGGACAGCCGCAGAGGTCCCCATGATCGATTTCGAACTGCGCCCGCCACCGGGCGCGACAGATACGCTCGTCCCGAAGAAACGTCGCGACGGGCTGCCTCAGCCGACATCGTCGCCGCGCAAGCTTCGGTCCGCGCCCGTGCGCAATGCGGCGCGCGCCAGCCTGCGTCGTTACACCTGTCCTTGCGGGTGTGGCAGCACGCGATGGTTCTCGCAGGCGCGCAGTGTGCGCGGGTCGAGCCCCGCCTGATGCGGCGGTGTCGCACCTTCAAGCATGGCTGCAATGCGCACGGACTCCGCAGACGGTATCCCCCGGGGTACGCCGATCACCGGCCTCGACGGGCTGCTCATGCATCCGGCGATCTGGCGCGGTCGCAGCCTTGCTCCCATCGATACGCATGCCACGGGTTGTGCGCGCCTCGATGAGGCGCTGCCGGGACGAGGCTGGCCAGCCACCGGGCTCACCGAGATCCTCACCCGTCGACCTGGCCTCGGCGAGTTGCGGCTGCTGGTGCCGTGGCTGGTCGCGCTCGGTCGTACTCAGCCACCGCGCTGGGTGAGTTGGATCTCCCCCCCGTTCGAACCTTATGCACCTGCGCTCGTCGCCGAGGGGGTGCCCGCCGAGCGTCAGCTCGTCATCCGCACCGATCGGCCGTTGTGGGCACTCGAACAGACGCTCGATTCAGGGGCTTGCTGCCTCGCGCTGGCTTGGCCTGATGCGGGCGCGCCGCGAGGACGATCGCGGGTACGTCCGCGTGATCTGCGACGGCTGCAGCTCATCACCCAGCGCCATCGTGCGCCGGCCTTCCTGTTCCGTCCCCTCGAAGCGGCCTGCGAGGCATCGCCCGCCGAACTGCGCATATCGTTCGAGCCGCAGCCCGCGGGTGCCAGACTGCAGTTGCTCAAAAGTCGCGGTGGTCGTCGTGAGCCATTCGAGCTGCGCTGGGACGAATGGCATCGCGGTGGATCGCGCGGCGCTGATGTGCGTCAGGAGCCCTCGCATGGCGCGCCGTGAGCGGGTCGCCTCGACGCGGCGTGCGTTCACTGCGCTCGGCACTGCGCCCGGCACTGCGCTCGGCCCTGCGCAGCCGCCGCCGCTCGAGTCGTTGTTCGACACGGCCCCCGAATCTTGGCTCGCGTTGCAAGGTGTGGCGGTGGCCGACCTCGAGCGCCTCGCGCAGCTCGCCATCGGCTTCAGTCCACGCGTGAGCCTCGAGCCAGACGCCGTGTTGCTTGAGGTGCGTGGCAGCTTCCGCTTGTTCGGCGGTGCGCGAGCGCTTTGTACGCAAGTGTTGGCGCGTTGTCGCGAGGCGGGGCTCGCGCCGCGTTGGTCGCTCGCGCCGACCCCGCTTGCCGCGCTGGTGTTGTCGCGGGCGGGGAGGGGTGTCGCTGTGCTGGCGCGCGACCGGTTGGTCGGTGCGTTGGCGCCGCTGCCGATCGCGGTGCTCGGCTGGCCGCCTGCAGCCCTCGCGCGCCTCGAGTCGATCGGGGTGCGTACGCTCGGCGCTGCGCAGCGCCTGCCACGCGCTGGCTTTGCGCGCCGTTTCGGGCCGGCAGCGATGGCGGATCTCGACCGGCTCACCGGTCTCTGCCCTGAGCCACGCCGTGCCCATGTGCCGCGCGAGCGTTTCCGCACACGCCGCGATCCCTCCTTCGAAGCCGATACCGCAGCGGTCGTGCTGCGCGAGACCGAGCCCTTGCTCATCGAGCTCGAAGACTTCTTGCGCGCCCGACAATGTGGGATCGACCTGCTGATGCTGCGGCTCTCGCACCGGGCGCGAGACGCCGAGCAGGGTCGCGCCGCGATCCCGCTGCACACCCAACTGGACCTGCGGCTGGCGGCCTCCGAGCATCGTGCCGCCACGTTCGCTGCGCTGCTCGCCGAGCATCTTGCGCGCACCGTCCTGCCCGCGCCGGTGACCCGCCTCGAACTGCGCTCCGGACGCCTGCGGTCTGTGGTCGCGGGTTCCGCGGCGCTCTGGCGGCCCGGTGAACACGGTGGCGGTCTCGCCCGCGAGTCGCCTGCGCTCATCGAACGTCTGCGTGCGCGTCTCGGCCACGATGCCGTCTATGGCCTGTGCCTCGTGCCGCAGCATCGTCCCGAGTCGGCTTGGCGGATCGCCGAGCCCGCGTTGCCGTCGGCATCGCGCGTCGCAGAGACGCCCGCACGATCCGGCAGCGTGCGCCGACCGTTGTGGTTGTTGCGCGAACCTGCGCCGTTGCCGTGGCCGTTCACGACGCTGCAACGGCTCGAGGGACCCGAGCGGCTGGAGACAGGGTGGTGGGACGGCCTCGACATCGCGCGCGATTACTACATCGCCTGCGAGCCCTCCGGCGCCGAGGTTTGGGTATACCGCGAACGGCTGCCGCCGCACGCTTGGTGGCTGCACGGCGTGTTCGGCTAGGACGATGCGCCTCTGACACTGCCTCGATGAACAGCATGACGCGGCCATCCCCGCATCCGACATCCGCCCCCGGATACGCCGAGCTGCACTGCCTCAGCAGTTTCAGCTTCCTGCGCAGCGCCTCGCAGCCGCAGGAGCTCGCCGAGCGTGCCGATGCGCTCGGTTATGACGCGCTTGCCATCACCGACGAGTGTTCGGTGGCGGGCGTGGTGCGCGCCCATGCTGCGCTCAAGGGGCGACGCACGCGCCTGATCATCGGTGCGGAGTTCCGACTCGCATGCGGCCTGCCGCTGGTGCTGCTGGCCGCCGACCGGCGCGGCTACGGGCAGCTCTGCCGCCTCATCACCCGGGGTCGGCGCGCAGCGTCCAAGGGCAGCTACCAGCTCACGCGCGCCGATGTCGTGCAGATCATCGAACCCGGTCATTGCCTCGTGCTCTGGACGCCGCGCCCGGCGGATCTTGCAGCGACAAGCCGTTCTGCCGCTGTCGCAGCCGACCTCTCGTCCGACGCTGCAGCGCTCTGGCTGCGCACGCATTTCCCGGGTGCGGCCTGGATCGCTGCCGAGCTGCTGCGCGATGGCACAGAGCGGGCGCATCTGGCGGCGCTCACGACGCTCGGTGCGACGCACGACCTGCCGCTCGTGGCGGCCGGCGCGGTATGCATGCACCTGCGGGCGCGGCGTCGGTTGCACGATGCGCTGACGGCGATCCGCCTCGGCACCACGGTCGATGCGGCCGGGCTCGCGCTGCAGCCCTCCGGCGAGCGGCATCTGCGCGAACGCGAGCGTCTCGCGCGCCTCTATCCGCCTGCGCTGCTCGCCGCGACTCGGGCCATCGCGGCGCGTTGCCGATTCTCGCTCGATGAGCTGCGCTATGAATATCCGCGCGAGATCGTGCCCGAGGGGCGTACGCCCGCTGAGTGGCTGCGTGAACTCGTCGAACGCGGCGCCGCGCAGCGCTGGGGTGGGGCGCCGCCGCTGCGCGATCACATGCCGGCCTATGTGCGCACGCTGGTCGAGCACGAGCTCGCGCTCATCGCCGAGCTCGGTTACGAACCCTATTTCCTCACCGTGCACGATCTGGTCGCGTTCGCGCGCGGTCGCGGCATCCTCTGTCAGGGACGCGGTTCGGCGGCGAACTCTGCGGTGTGCTATTGCCTCGGCATCACCGAGGTCGACCCCTCGCGCATGTCGATGCTGTTCGAGCGCTTCATCTCGCGCGAGCGCAACGAGCCGCCCGACATCGATGTCGACTTCGAGCATGAGCGGCGTGAGGAGGTCATCCAGTACCTGTATACGAAGTACGGCCGTCACCGTGCTGCGCTCGCCGCCACGGTCATCAGCTATCGTCCGCGCAGCGTGCTGCGCGATCTCGGTAAAGCGCTCGGTTTCGGCGCAGATGAGGTGGAGGCGATCGCCACGGCCGCGGGCCGCTGGGATCATGGCATCGACACCGTGCGTTTGCGCGAAGCCGGCGTGCCCGGCGACGCTCAAAAACCAGGCGACGCCGGCGGAGCGCGGCGTTTCGCGCTGCTGCTCGAACTCTCGCAGCAGTTGCTCGGATTCCCACGCCACCTGTCGCAGCATGTCGGCGGCTTCGTGATCGCACGCGACTGCCTCGAAGAGCTGGTACCGGTGGAGAACGCGTCGATGGCGGATCGCACCGTCATCCAGTGGGACAAAGACGACCTCGATGCGCTCGGGCTCCTCAAGGTCGATGTGCTCGCGCTCGGTATGCTGAGCGCCATCCGCCGCACGCTCGATCTCGTGTCGCAGTGGCGCATGGCGCGGGGCGGCGTGCCGCTCACGCTCGGCACCATCCCCCCTGAGGACCCTGCGGTCTACGACATGATCTGCCGTGCCGATACGGTCGGGGTGTTCCAGATCGAGTCGCGCGCCCAGCAGGCCATGCTGCCGCGGCTGCGACCGCGCAACTTCTACGACCTTGTCATCGAGGTGGCGATCGTGCGGCCGGGACCCATCCAAGGCGACATGGTCCATCCCTACCTGCGCCGCCGCCGGGGCGAAGAGCCGGTCGATTATCCGAGCGAGGCGGTGAAGGCGGTGCTGCAGCGCACGCTCGGCGTGCCGATCTTCCAGGAGCAGGTGATGCAGGTGGCGATCGTCGCGGCGGGCTTCACGCCGGGCGAGGCCGATCAGTTGCGCCGCGCCATGGCGGCCTGGAAGCGCCATGGCGGGCTCGGCCACTTCGAGCAGCGCCTGCTCGAGGGCATGCGCGCGCGTGGCTACGACGAGGCCTTCGCGGCACGCATCTTCGGCCAGATCCAGGGCTTCGGTGAATACGGTTTCCCGGAGTCGCACGCCGCGAGCTTCGCGCTGCTGGTCTATGTCTCGGCATGGCTCAAGTGCCACGAGCCTGCCGCCTTCACGGCTGCGCTGCTCAACAGCCAGCCGATGGGCTTCTATTCACCCTCGCAGCTGGTGCGCGATGCGCGCGAACATGGCGTCGAGGTGCGGCCGGTCGATGTCTGCGTGAGCGATCAGGACTGCAGTCTGGAGTCCAGCGCAGTCCGCCCGACGAGCGACACGGTCGCAGGCAGCGCTGTCGAGGACCGTCCGGCACTGCGGCTCGGGCTGCGCCTCGTGCGCGGCCTGACGGCGGCAGGCGCTGCGAGGGTGGTCGCTGCGCGCGCTGCCCGCGGCGCTGCGACCGCCGGTGCGCACACGCCGTTCGCAGACCTGCAGGATCTCGCCGAGGCGGCGTCGCTCGGTCGTGGCGATCTCGAAGCGCTCGCCGCCGCCGGCGCCTGTGCAGCGCTCGCCGGCAACCGCCATCAGGCGTTCTGGCAGGTGGCCGGTACCGAGGTGGCGCTGCCGCTGGCGCCGCCCGCCACGGACAGGTCGCTGCCCCTGCTGTTGCAGCCGACCGAAGGGGAGGGCGTGATCGCCGACTATCGCAGCCTCGGGCTCACGCTCGGGCGTCATCCCCTCGCGCTGTTGCGACCACATTGGCCGCCGGGGCGAGCGGGCATGCCACCGATGGTGACGGCGGGGACGCTGGCCGGGCTGCCCGATGGTGCGCGGGTGCGGGTGGCGGGGCTCGTGGTCACGCGCCAGAAGCCTGCCACCGCGAGCGGCGTCACCTTCGTCACGCTCGAGGACGATACCGGCAACATCAATCTCATCGTCTGGAAGCGTGTCGGCGAGGCCCAGCGTGCCGCACTGCTGCGTTCACGGTTGCTCGAGGTGGGCGGTCGCCTTCAGCGTGAGGGCGAGGTGACCCATGTCATCGCCGAGCAGCTCACCGACCGCTCGCGCTTGCTCGGCGCTCTGCGGGTGCAGTCGCGGGATTTTCGCTGACACCCGCGTGCGTGGTCGTCTGCTAGCGGCGCTTGGCGCCCTTGCCGGGGATCGGACCGATGTCGTAGTCATCGAAGTCGCTGGTCAACTCGGCGGTGCGCTGATCGTCACGCAACCTCTCGAGGCGGCGCCAAGCCGGATCGCCCGCATTCTTGGGCGGACGGCGGCGCCCTTGGTCGAACTCGCGCATCGCCGAGTCGACGTCCTCGCCTGAACCGAGGTCCTCCTCCTCGTCGAAATCATCCTGTTCAGGTCTTTCGTTCATGGCCTGATCGCCGTGCAAACCCCTATCGCGCGAAATGTAGGGCGACAGCACGCCCGTTTGCAAGGGGGGTCAGCGGACCAGCGTATTCATCTCGAAGATCGGCTGCAGCATGGCGAACACGATGAGCAGCACGAGGATGCCCATGGCGACGATCAGCAGGGGGCCGAGCAGTCCCACGAACGCGGTGAGCAAACGGTCGAGTTCGCGCTCCTCGGCATCGGCTGCGCGTCCGAGCATCTCCTCGAGCCGTCCGCTCGATTCGCCGCTCGAGACCAGATGCACCGTGAGCGGTGGGAACAGCCCGCTCGCCGCCAGCGAGCGGCCGATCGGCGCGCCCTCGCGCACGCGCTCCGCAGCCGCCTCGATGGCTTCGCTCATCGGCAGGTTGCCGACGGTCGCACCGGCGATGCGCAGTCCCTCTAGTGCGGGAACGGCGCTGCCGATGAGGATGCTGAAGGTGCGGGTGAAGCGCGCCGCACCGAGGCTGCGCAGCAGTCGGCCGAGCAACGGCAAGCGCAGCAGCAGGCCCTCGAAACGCCTGCGCGCCGCTTTCGCCCGTAACCAGCGCATGAACGCGAAGCCGCCGAGCGCGGCCAGCGAGAGCAGCAGCAGCCCCCACTCGCGCAGGAATGCGCTCACCGCCAGCAGCGCGCGCGTGAGCCAAGGCAGGCTGTTGCCGCCGGATTCGAAGACTGCGACCACCTGCGGCACGACATAGGTGAGCAGGCCGGCGACCACCACCACGCACATCGCGGTGAGCACGATGGGATAGAGCAGTGCGCCGAGCACGCGTTGGCGCAGTTGATCACGGCGTTCGGTGTAGTCGGCCAAGCGCTCGAGCACGGTGTCGAGACGGCCGGATTGTTCGCCTGCGCCGACCGTGGCCCGATAGATCTCCGGGAACACCCGCGGGAAGCCGCCGAGCGCCGTGGCGAGCGTATCGCCCTCCATCACCCGTGCGCGTACACCGGTGAGGATCCGTTGCGCCGCAGGCCGGTCGGTCTGTTGGGCGACGGCCTGCAAGGCTTCCTCCAACGGCAGCGCAGCCCGCACCAAGGTCGCCAACTGTCGGGTGATCAGCGCGAGGTCGCGCCCGCCGATGCGCGCCGGTGGCTCACGCAGTCCGCGTCGCAGGCGTGCGAATGCTGATGCGGGCGACTCGATCGCTGGCCCGGCCGCCGTCGCCCGCCGCTCGCCGACCTCGAGCACCGAGACCGGCAGCCACTGGCGGTCGCGCAAAAGCTGGCGTACCTGCCGCGGGCTGTCAGCCTCGAGCACGCCGCGTTGCTCGCGGCCGGCAGGATCGAGCGCCTGGAACTCGAAGGCGGGCATCGTGCGTCAGTCCTCGCGCGTCACGCGCAGCACTTCCTCGAGCGTGGTCGTGCCACGGCGCACCTTCGAAAGGCCGTCATCACGGATGGACGGCGTGAGCCCGCGCGCATGCCGCTCGAGCTGCGCCTCCGATGCGCCGTCGTGGATCAGCGTACGCATCGCGTCGTCGACCGGCACGATCTCGTAGATACCGGTGCGGCCGCGGTAGCCTTTTCCGTCCGCGCCCGCGTGCCAGAGCGTCATCGGTGCGGCCTGCGGCTCGAGGCCGAGCTGCCGCCGCTCGAGTTCGCCGGCGGTGAAGGGTTCGCGCAGCGCGGGGTCGAGGGTGCGCACCAAGCGCTGTGCCACCACGCCGATGAGGCTCGAGGCGAGCAGGAACGGCTCGACCCCCATGTCACGCAGCCGTGTGACGGCGCCGACCGCGGTGTTGGTGTGGAGCGTCGAGAGCACGAGGTGTCCGGTGAGCGAGGCTTGCACCGCGATCTGTGCGGTCTCGAGGTCGCGGATCTCGCCGACCATGACGATATCGGGGTCTTGGCGCAGGATGGCGCGTAGCCCGCGCGCGAAGCTCATGTCTACGCGCGGGTTGACCTGGGTCTGCCCGATGCCATCGATGTAGTACTCGATCGGATCCTCGACGGTCATGATGTTGCGCGTGGCGTCGTTGAGCCGGCCGAGCGCGGCGTAGAGCGTGGTGGTCTTGCCCGAGCCGGTCGGCCCGGAGAGCAGCACCAAGCCGCCGGACTTGCCGAAGACCTCGGCGTGGCCGCGCAGCAGCTTGATCATGGCCGGATCCGCCGGGAACAAGGCCTCCATGCCCGGCATGCCATCCGGGTCGAGGATCCGCATGGCGATGGTCTCACCGAGCGCCAGCGGCTGGCTGGCGACACGCACATCGATGCCGCGGCCTTGGAACTCGAAGGAGAGGCGGCCGTCCTGGGAGCGGCGGCTGTCGGAGGCGTCCATGCCGGCGTCGGTCTTGATGCGCATGAAGAGCGCACGCATCAGCCGCTCGGGGAGCTGGTGTTTCTGCTGCAGATCGGAGTCGATGCGGTAGCTGATCCAGCTGTCCGGGTCGGGGCGGGCATCGAGGTGGATGTCGGAGGCGCGCAGGCGCAGCGCCTCGGTGAGCATGGCGCTGATCGCGGCCTTCAGCTGCGAGCCGGAGAGATCGTCGGCGCGCAAGCGATGCAACACGGGCTCGAGCACCGCGCCCTCGGCGGCCACGCGGCGCAGCGACTGGCGCGCCTCGGCGACATCGACCGGCACGATGCGCAGGCTGCGCACCCGGATGGCGCAGGCCTCGAGGATCATGGCCTTCTGGGCAGGGTTGAGCGGTCGCGCGGCCTTGATGACGAGGACATCTCGCTCGACGGCCACCGGTGCGACCAAGAATTTCTCGCAGATCTTGAGCGGCAGCAGCTGCATGGCTGCGAGCGGCGCGGTGTTCTGCGGCAGATCGACCGCCAGCGGATTCGCCTCGCGCATGCGGATGGACTCGGCCATCTCGCGGGGCAGGAAGCGATCGCGCACGAGGATGTCGAGCAGCGCGGCACGGCCGCCCATCTCGAGGATGGCCTGCTGCTTGCGGCGACCGACTTCGATCTGCGCGCGGGTGATGAAGCCTTGCTCGACGAAGGTCTCCAGCGCGGCGATCGATGGATCGACGCGCGCCTCCGATGCGCCGACGCGGGCGGCCGAGACGGTGGCGACGATGTCCGCTGCGGCGCTCATGGGTTGCCTGGCAGGCCGGCGCCGCCCGATGAGCCGCGATTGCCGGAGCTGCCGGAACCGCTGGAGCTGCCGCTTGAATTCGTGTCAGCCGAGGTGTTGCGGGCGCGCTCGAACGCCTCGCCGTCGACGCCCTCGCCCGGCGCGATGAGGGACGGGGGTACCGGTGGCAGGGACTGGATCGAGTCGATGCTGCCGCGGAAGGCGACCGGGAAGCCGCGGTCCATCAGATCGAGCGGGTCGTACTGGCCGGGCGGAACATCGGTGACATCGAAGAGCGTGACGGTGGTGTCGCGCACCCGGACGAGGACCCGCAACCGATCGAACAGGGACAGGACCTCGCCGTTGCGGACCATGAAGAC
>DBCG01000084.1:20931-23612 GCA_002292945.1 Proteobacteria bacterium UBA964
CCACTACCACCACCGCCAGGGCCGCCGGTGGGGAGCACTGCCCCCGCGAGCACCGGCACGGTGCGGACATCGAGGCTACGCAGCACCGCGCGATCGCCGATCACCGCGGACACATACAAACCGGCCAGCGTCTCGGCGTTCGTTTTCCCGCTGCTTTGATCTTCCGGCAGACCTTCGCCGCCAGCCCGGCCCGATGCTGCGCCACGCGTGCCCGGCGCGGCGGTCGCGCCGCGCGACTGCGCCGGAGCGCTGCCCTGCCCGGCGTTCCCGACGGGCGGCTGAGTGGGAACGGTTTCTGCACCACGCTGCGGCCGAACCAACGGGTTGGGGATGCCCTGCGCGTGCAGCAGATCGGCGGCTGCCGTGACGCAGAGGGCGGCCAACACTGCGACAGCGCGAACGGTGTGGTGGATCGACCTCATCCGCCTTCTCCTGCGACTGCAGCGACCGGCACCGCACGCACGACGGCGCAGGGGTCGCCCGCGCGGCGGATGTCGGAGCACAGACGCTGCACACTGTCTCGGTCCATCGCCGGAGATCGCAGCAGCCACAGCGGCTGGTCGCCGAAGGTCTCGCGGACGATTTCGGGCGAAATCCCCCGCAGCCCCGGGTGTGTGGTCTGCAGCGTGGTCCAGGCGGCGCGGGCGGCGGCCTCGCCACTGCGATAGGCCCCGAACTGGGCGCGGCTGATGCCACCCGATGGCGCAGTCGCGGCCGCAGCCACGACCGGCACCGCGAGCGCGGGGGTCGGCGTCATCACCGCAGGCGGCAACGCGGACGGCGGCATCACCGAGGGGACGGGGCCGCGCGTGACCTGACCGGGGTCGACCCAAACCGGGGTGGGCAGCGGCGACGGCCTGTCACCCGCCGGCGGCAACGCCCCGAGGGCGGCCGACCCGACAGGGCGCTTCACGAAGCGCACGACCTTGGGGCGCAGCGCGATGACGAGTTCGCCGCGCTGCGTCTGCGTCTCTTTGCTGTTGCCGCCGACGGCGTTGGTGATGTCGGAGTTGTCACGGGCGACCGAAATGCCCGCGAGCAGGATGACATCGCCCGGCCGTGCCGCGACATTGGTTTTAACATCGCGGCTCGAGGTCTGCGGGAGTTGGAGCTCGGTGCCAAGTGCCGTGAACGCCGTGAAGCGCAACAACTCGCTGATGGAGAGGTTGATGTCGGTGAAGATGACGCCCTCGCGCTCCATGCCGAACAGCGTGAGCTCGAAGCCGGTGCGCAGGGTCTCGGTCTCGACCGTCACCTGGTTGAGGTTGTTGCCGATATTGGTGCCAACCTTGGCGACATAGGTGTTGTTGCCAGTGACCTGCAGAGAACCGCGCGAGCCCGACATCATCCCGATGCGGGGTTGTGAGACCACGCGCACCGTGCCCTGGGAGCGCAGGAAATTCAGCAGGATCTGGGCGTTGAAGTTCGGCCCCGAGAACACGGCACCGATGCCGAAATCGCCCTCGCGGACCGCAGTGACGGCGCGGTTGGCTGCACCGAAGGGCGAGAACACATCGCCCGTGGGAGGCGCCTGGGCGCCGCCGGAGCTACCACCGCTACCCCCGCTGCCACCGCTGCCACCGCTGCCGCCACTGGTCGCGTCGCGGATGATGGAATCTTCGGTCCAGCCGAAGCGATTCCAGTTGATGCCGCTCTTGGTGTCGTCGGTGAGATCGACTTGGTAGACATGGACTTCGTAGATGAGCATCGCGCGCGCGGCGTGCATCTGGCGGACATACTGCTCGATGGCGCGCAGCGAGGTGCGGTTCGAGCGGAAGACGACGGTGCTGTTGAGGCGGTCGAGGTAGGTGTCACGCGCGCCCAACATCTGCAGGTTGTTGGCGAACCCGGCCAGGTTGTCCTCGGTCAGCGTCGGCGGTGTCTGCAGCATGAACTGCTGCTCGGGCGAGATGATGAGCATGCGGTTGCGCACGCTGTAGAAGAAGCCCATTCCCTCGGAGAGCTGCTGCATGACCTCGGTGAGCGTGCCGGAGACACGGAACACAGCCGACGCACCGTAACGCTCGAGGCCGCGCGCGCCGCCTTCGATGGAGAGCGAGAGGTTCGCGCTGGCGGCGATGAGATTCATCGCGTCGAAAAGACCGCTCTCGGTGACGCTGACATTGCGCAGGCGGATGTCGGGCAGCGGATCGCTGTCTTCGATGCCGCGCAACAGGAATTCGACATCTGTGGTCGACTCGACCGGCAGATCGACTTCGGCGACGTCGAGGATGTCGGTGGTGGTACGCAGCCGCTCGACCGAGTCGGGCAGGTTCGGGTCGCGGGCGACCCGCGAGAGCGGCTGACAGGCGGCGAGGAACGTGGCCGCGCAAGCCAGTACGATGACGCAAACGCCCCGGATCCGGCTAGAAACAGCCGGTCTTTCTGCGGCAACGGAATTCCGCTGCGCTGACGAGGGATGTGATCCGGTCATTTTTGATGAGGCTTTGTTGATTAGACTTTTTGTCTTGAGAACGCTGTCTTGAGAACGCGCCAAACTAATGTAATAAACGATAAATTTTTGACTGCGCCGACATGGTCTTTGAAGGCTTTTTCCAATGCGCAGATTACCCTTGCCCGCCGTTGCCGAAGGGTTTTATCAATCCGGAATGGATGCATTCTGTCCGGCCCCAACGCCCCGGCGGCCGAACCCACGTCGCCCAAAAATCGTGCCAACCCTG
>DBCG01000084.1:23691-34341 GCA_002292945.1 Proteobacteria bacterium UBA964
TTTCCGTGTCGGCTTATTGACGCATCTCCACAAAATCACTTGGAAACTTTGCAGCGAAGCCCTAAAGTGACGGCAAAAGAAAAATTCACTTTGGATGTGGACGCATGACTCGAGACCCCCTGGCTGGAGACCCCCGGAGTGTTGACAACACTGCACAAACCCCGGCAGCGGTTTTAGTCATTGACCCCGATCCGGCGACCCTCGATTTCATGTCCCGGGCGCTCCTCCAAGCGGGCTATCTGCCCTGCGCGTTTCCCGACCTCGACCCGCGCAACGGCGCGCTCGAGCGGCTCCCCCCCCCCCCCCCCNNCTCGGCGTCGACCCGCCCGTACAGGTCGCGGTGCTCGACGCCCGTACGCTAGACCCGCTCGAGGACGGCCCGACACTCACCGAGCTGCGGCGGCGCTCGCCCCACCGGGCAGCGCTGCAACTCGTGTTGATCGGCGAGGCCGACCGTCTGGATCGTGTCGTACCCCGTCAAAGCGCGGAGATCACGGACATCCTGGCCAAGCCGCTGGAGCGGCATTCGCTCCTCTTCTCTATTAAAGAGGCCACCCGTCGCCATTCGGCGGCGCTGTCCCGATCGAGCAGTCCCGCACCCGCCCCCGCACACACATATAAGATAGGTGCGCCCCGTCGTGAGTTGCCCCTTGACCTCCAAGTGCTCCATTGGCTGAGGGATGTCGACGAACAGCGGAGCAAGGCCCTAGGCGGCATCGTCAAAACCGACGCCACTTGGAATATGCTGGCCGAGTTGTTGCGTGCGCGCATCACCCGCAGGCGGATTTCCGTCACCAGCCTGTGTCTGGCCTCGCGCGGCCCCGTGACCTCGGCCCTGCGCCGATTGGACCAATTGCTCGCCGACGGCCTCGTCACCTACACCTTGGATCCGCAGGATCGGCGCCGCAAGTACATCGAATTGACCGCCGAAGGGGCGAACCGGATGCAAGCGGCGGTCCGCGGCGTGGCCGAGCGGTGGGCCGTCGGGGAACCCCCACGAAGCCGTTGAGCCGCGGGTGTTGCGCCATTCCCACGGGTTTTGTGGTTAGAATCAAGGCCGAAACGATAATACGGTCCGCGGCCGGCCCACGCCGACCCCAGGATCACAACAAAGGGGCTTTTCTATATGAAGTCATTTTCAATCGTCGGGTTGGCCGTGGCGGCAACGCTGCTGACCACCCAAGCTGCCGCACAGGACGGCACGCAACTCGAGGAAGTGGTGGTCACTGCCACCAAGCGTGAGCAGACACTGCAAGATGTTCCGGTCGCCGTCACGGTGACCACCGGCGAGACGATCACACGGGCGGCCGTGCGCGACGTCTCCGACCTCGCCTCACTCGTGCCGTCGCTGCGCGTGTCGCAGCTGCAGACCTCGACCAACACCAACTTCATCATCCGCGGCTTCGGCAACGGCGCCAACAACCCGGGCATCGAGCCCTCGGTCGGTGTGTTCATCGACGGCGTCTACCGATCGCGCTCGGCCGGCTCCATCGGCGACCTCGTCGATGTGCAGCGCGTCGAGGTGCTGCGCGGCCCGCAGAGCACGCTGTTCGGTCAGAACGCCTCGGCCGGCGTGATCAGCGTCGTGACGCAGCAGCCCGACTTCGACTGGGGCGGCTTCGTCGAAGCCGGCGTCGGCAACTACAACGAGCGCGTCTTGAAGGGTAAGGTCACCGGCCCCCTCACCGACGCCCTCGCCTTCAGCGTCACCGGCTCGATGAACAAGCGCGACGGCTACTTCGTCAACCTGACGAACAACGACAAGCTGAACGACCGCGACCGCTGGGACCTGCGCGCCCAGCTGCTCTGGAACGCCTCCGAGAACACCACCGTCCGCCTGATCGCCGACAAGAGCGAGCTCGATGAGCTCTGCTGCGGCGTGTCGAACCTGCTGAACGGCCCGACCGGCGCGCTCGTGCAGAACCCTCTGTTCGGCAACGGCAAGATCTACCCGGGCACCGCCAATTCGCCCGGCCAGCCGTTCGATCGCAAGGCCTACCTGAACAAGAACCCGGTCAATTCGGTCGAGAACGACGGCGTCTCGTTGCACATCGACTGGAAGGGCGAGGCGCTCTCGCTCGCCTCGATCACGGCGATCCGCAGCCAGAAGACCGACTTCGACTACGACTTCGACTTCGCGGGCGCCGACCTCGGTCGCACCAACCGCAACATCGGCGATATCGACACGAAATCGCAGGAATTCCGTCTGTCGTTCGACAACGGCGGCCCGGTGCGCGGCCTGCTTGGCGCGTACGTGAGCAGCGAAGATGTGAAGTACGACAACATCATCCAGTTCGGCTCGAACATGCGCGGGTATGCGACCGGCCTGGTGTTCGCCGGCACCGGCAGTCTCACCGCATTGAGCAGCCTTGAGACCGCGCTGGGTCTACCCGCGGGCACTTTCTTCGCCGCGAATGTCGGCAGCAGCATCTTCACCCGCCAAGAGAGTGACGCCTACACTGTCTTCGGGCAGTTGGAAGCTGATCTCGGCGAGCGCGCCACGCTGACCGCGGGTGTCGCCTACACCAACACGCAGAAGAGCATCGACTTCCGGCAGACCAACAACGATGTCTTCGCAGGCCTCGACTTGGTGCAGATCGGCTTCGCGCAGATCTTCGGCGCGCTGACGGGCGGCCTCCCCCCGACGCCGGCGAACATCGCGGCACGACCCGCACAGGCGGCGCAGGCTGACATCCTCAGCGTCACGCCCTGCTCGGCCGCGACCGGCCCGGCCTGCAACTCTGCACTTGGCCTCTACGCGCTGCAGTTCCTGCACCCGGTCGTGCCCTACGCGGACAAGTCGGACGACAGTGAGTTCACCTACACGGTGCGCCTCGCCTTCGATGTGACGGACAACATCAACGCCTACGCGGGCGTGTCGACCGGTTACAAGGCGACCTCGTGGAACCTGTCGCGCGACAGCAAGCCGCTGGCGCCCGCAGTGCCCCCGCGTTCGCCGCTCGGTGGCGCCGTCAACCCCTACTACCCGCGCTTCGGCACCCGCAAGGCCGACCCCGAGGAGTCGACGGTCTACGAGATCGGCCTGAAGGGCCGTTGGCCGCGAGCCGCGATGTATGTCGCGCTCTTCGACCAGACGATCAAGGGCTTCCAGGACAACACTTTCCGCGGTACCGGCTTCGTGCTGAGCAACGCGGGCAAGCAGTCCACCAAGGGCATCGAGATCGAGACGCAGTTCCAGGTCACGGACAACTGGCGGGTGGATCTCGCCGCCACGCTCCTCGACCCGGTCTACGACACCTATGTCGGTGCTCCGAGCCCCTGCTCGGGCCGCAACACCGACCTCACGGGCCAGCGTCCGAACAACATCCACGACACCAGCGTCAGCCTCGGGTTGAACTACGCCTGGTCCATGGGTGAGACGGATGGCTTCGTGCGTGCCGACTACGACTACCAGGACAACACGCTCGTCAACCGGCACGAGCAGGCGACTTCGAACTGCGCTGCCGTGCCGCCGACCAACACCTTCGATGTGTATCGCAAGGTCGGCACGGTCAACGCCAGCGCCGGGTTCAGCCGCGACGGTTGGGACTTCTTGGTCTGGGGTCGTAACCTGAACGACGACGATTACATCGTGCAGTCGTTCCCGTCGGTCGCCCAGCAGTTCAGCGTCTCGGGCTACCCGAACCAGCCGCGCACCTACGGCGTCTCGGTCCGCAAGAACTTCTGACTCTCAGCGACGCCGCACTCCGGTGCGGTGGTCGCGATCCCATCTGGGGGCATGCTTCGGCATGCCCCCTTTTTTTTGGAGAAGCGGTACCGCCCGGGAGCGACGTCAGGCAGCCGTGGCCGAAACCGCCGCCACCCGTGGATCCATCACGCGGAACCAGAGCGGCGGCAGCAGCGCGAGCAGCACCATCGTCGGATAGCCCGCCGGCAGCTGCGGCGCGCCGGCGACGCTGCGCAAGGTCTGGTACGGACGACCGCCGTTCATGTGGTGATCCGTGTGGCGCGGCAGCTCGAAAAGCAGGCGGCGGCTGACGAGGTGGTCGCTGTTCCACGAGTGCTGTGCGCGCACCGGCTCGAGCCGTCCATCCGGACCCGGATAGCGCCGCAGTCCGTAGTGCTCGATGTAGTTGACGACCTCGAGCAGCGTGACCGCCAACGCCGCGACGACGATCATCACCGCCATCACCTCGAGGCCGAACACCGCGGCGATGCCTGCGAGCCAGAGCGCCTGTAGCCCCCAGCCGACCAGCACCTCGTTGCGCAGCGTCCAGGCACCCTGCCCCGCCCGCGCGAGGCGGTGGGTCTCGAGGTCCCACGCCGACAGGAACTGGCGGATGATGCTTCGCGGGATGAAAGCGTAGACGGATTGTCCTTGGCGTGCGCTCGCCGGGTCCGCATCGGTGCCCACCCGGGCATGGTGGCCACGGACATGCTCCACCGCGAAGTGCGTGTAGAGCACCGTCCCCAAGAGGCACTTGCCGAGACGGTAGAGCGTCCGGTCACGGCGATGGACGAGCTCGTGACCGATCACGATGCCGAGCCCCCCGCAGCTCAGGGCGGCGGATGCGATCCAGCCCACGCGCTCGAGCAGCCCCGCCTCGCCTTGCCACACCACGGCCAGCAGCAGCAGCACCCCGCATTGCACAGGCAAAGCCAGATAGAGGGCCCCATCGGCGGTACGCGAACGGGCGGCGACGGTTTGGGCCGCGTCGTCGATCGCAGGGCGCCTGCCGACCGCCTGGTCGAGCAGGGGCACCACGCCGTAGACGAGGCCGACCGTCAGCCAAGACCAAGGCCCGCCCGCCCAGAGCCCGATGACCGTCGAGAGCGGGATGAGATACGCCGCGAAATGACTTCCCATATCCGCCGACTCTACGCGCAGCGTCGGTCATTGAAAATCGGGAAAAATGATGCTCCAATGTGTCTGGAATGTGACCGTGCGATCTTAATTCGTCGCTTTATTACAACAATACCGGGAAGGAAGTCATCACAATGAACCGCGTTAGTCGCGCATCCGTTGCGCTATTCGTTGCCGCTGCCCTCGCCCATACAGCGGCGTTGGCGGACCCCCAAGCCGCTCAAAATTCGTCGACCGACGCGCTGACCGAAGTCGTCGTCACCGGCTCGCGCATCAAGCGCGACCCGGTCACCTCACCGACACCGCTCATTCAAGTCTCTCGCGAAGACATCCTCAAGTCGGGCCTGGGAAGCGTTATCGACGTGCTGGCGGACGTGCCCGCGCTGTCCGGGTCGCTCGTGCCGGAAGATACCACCGGCTCCGGGCTCAACGACGGCGGCCTGTCGCTGCTCAACCTGCGCGACCTCGGCTCCGGCCGCACCCTGACGCTGGTCGACGGTCGTCGCCACGTGGGCTCCAGCGTCGGCACGTTGGCGGTCGACATCGACACCATCCCGCGCCTGCTCATCGAGCGGGTCGAACTCGTCACCGGCGCCAATTCCGCGCAGTACGGCGCGGATGCCGTCTCGGGCGTGGTCAATTTCGTCCTGCGACGCGACTTCTCGGGCCTCGAGGTCGACGCCACCACGGCGATGATCAACAAGGACGGGCAGACCAACAACCGCGTGTCCATCCTCGGCGGCACCAACCTGTTCGGCGATCGCCTGAATGTCTACGGTTCCTACGAGCGCGAACAGAACAAGGAAGTCCGGGACTCCGACGTCGATTGGCGCGCCGAGGCCTGGGGATTTTTGGGTCGTGATTTCGATCCGGCCAGCGCCCCCAACGACAGCGTTGTCGACAACCTCCTCGTCAGCGGTGTGCGCAACATCTCCCGTTCGCGCGGCGGCACGCTGATCCTCACCAACGACATCGCGGCCGATCCGAGCCGCAACATCCCGGCCCAGCCCTGCCCGCTCGGCACCACCGGGAGCATCAACGCCAACTGCATCTTCGCTGAACCGGGCAAGACGTGGCAGTTCGACACCGCGGGCGTGGGTCGGCTCGCCAACTTCGGCACCATCCGCAGCAACGTCGGCCGTGTACGCAGCCTCAACGTCGGCGGTGATGGCCTGAACGTCAACACCGAGTTCAGCCAAGGCAGCCGACTGCCGAAGGCCGAAGCCGACCGGTTCCAAGCCGGCACGAACTTCGATCTCACCGACAACCTGCAGCTCTTCGCCGAGCTGAAGTATGTCAAGGAACAGACCTTCGATGAGTCGCAGCAGACCTTCTTCGATATCGGCATCGTCAACCAGCCGGCCAACACGAACACGCTGTTGATCTCGACGGCCGCGTTCAATACCGGCCTCGACAACGCCTACCTGGACCCGGCGGTCCGTGCCGCCATCTTGGGCAACGTGCGACCGGTCATCAGCGCCGCAGGCGTGCAGACCGGCACCGTCGCCGATCCTCGTGCTCGGCTCAGCATCTTCGGTCCTTCCCGCACACAGCTCAACGAAAAGGAGCTCAGCCGCTATGTGGTCGGTCTGCGTGGTGAGGCCGAATCGTTCGGCTTCATCAACGACCTCAACTACGAACTCAGCTACACCTACGGCAAGCTCGAGAACGTGAACAACGAAGGCGCCGTCGATGTCATCCGCTTCAAGCACTCGGCGGATGCAGTCGTCGACACCCTCGGCAAGGTCAACGGCAAGCCCGGCGAAATCGTCTGCCGCGTGAAGCTGCTGGCGGCCAACGGCACCGCGATCTTTGACCAATACCGTGGTGGCAACTACGACCCCACCAACCCCGAGATCGCCAACTGCGTGCCAGCCCGCGTCTTCGGCGAAGGCGGGTACACCCAGGCCGCACTCGATTTCTTCGGTGCCAGCATCGCGGTGCGTGAGCAGAACGAGCAGCAGGACGCGCTGGCCTTCGTTTCCGGCAACCTCTGGGACCTCTGGGGAGCCGGTCCGATCGGTCTCGCCGCGGGCGCGGAGTACCGTGAAGAGAAGACCGAGGGCATCGGCCGCTCGCGCGATACCGGCAACCGCTTCCTGTTCCTGAACACGGGCGCGGACTTCCCGGAGGCCAAGTACGACGCCAGCGAGTATTTCGGCGAGTTGCGCCTGCCGCTGCTCAAGGACGTCTTCCTCGCGAAGTCCCTCGAGGTCGGTGCGGCTGCCCGCTCCTCGGATTACTCGACCATCGGCCAGACCGACACCTACAACTTCAATCTGGTGTGGCGTCCTATCGAGGATCTGACCCTGCGCGCGACGCGGGGTAAAGCAGTCCGCGTTCCGACCCTCAGCGAGAACTTCCGGCCGCCGACCCAGACCTTCGCCAACGGCTTCGTCGACCCCTGCAGTGCAACCGTCATCAATGCTCTGACTGATGTGACGGTGCGGGCGAACCGCCAGAAGAATTGCGTCGAGATCGGCATCCCGTCGGGCACGGTGATCTCCTACACCAGCGGCATCGCCGGCAAGAACGCGGGCAACCCGTTCCTGCTGCCTGAGACCTCGTACACGAACACGGTCTCGCTCGTGGCGACACCGCGGTTCCTGCCGAAGTTCACCATGGTCCTCGACTACTACGAGATCGAGATCAAGGACGTCATCTCATCGGTGAGCGCACAGGTTGCGGCCAACCAGTGCGTCAGCGCGGAGAGCGTCAACCCGGCGATCTGCTCGACGGTCACGCGTACCGGCGCAGCGGGCGCGGGCACGACCCCGGCGTTCGGTATCGTCGACTTCATCCAAGGCTCGGTGAACTACGCGAAGCTGTACACCCGCGGTATCGACTACCAGCTGATCTACCGGACGGACTCCAACGTCAGCGTCCGGCTGAGCGGCAACTACATCTTCGATTACCGGAGTTTCTTCGACATCGCCAATCCGACCTCCTACGAGCGATCGGAGGGGTACACGGGCCTGCCCCGCGTCCGCTTCGCCGTCACCACCGATTGGCGGGTGAACGACAGAATGAGCCTGAGCTGGAAGGCTGACTATCAGCGTTCGCAGTACCTGCTCAACGTGAACACGCTGGGCGGCAATAACGACGTCTACGAAGATGTGAACTTCTACGAGACCGGGTCGTTCATCCAGCATGATCTGTCTGGTCGGTTCTCGCTGCGGGATGGGCTCGACATCCGCGGCGGTGTGGTCAACGCCCTCGACAAGAAGCCTGCCAAGTGGCTCGGCAACACCTCGTCGGACAACTTCGACCTCTTCGGTCGTCGTTACTTCCTGGGCGTCAACTTCAGCTTCTGAAGTCATCGACCCAGAAGGTCGCTCTGAAGGGGCCCGGTCTTGCGACCGGGCCCTTTTTTATGATGACGCACTTCACGACATCGACCGTCGCCGACGGCAGTCCGCTCGCGATCTACGACTGGGCTGCGGCGCCCTCCCGCGGCACGGTGCTGATCGTGCACGGTCTCGGGGAACATGCGGGGCGCTACGCGCCGCTCGCCGCGCGCCTCAACGCGCTCGGCTGGTCGGTGCGGGCCTACGACCAGTACGGCCATGGCGAGTCCGCGCGGCTCGGCGCGGGCCGCCCGGGCGCTCTGGCTCGCGACCTGCAACTGCCCGAGCACTTGGCGGCGATCGCCGGCGCCACCCAGGCGGCCGGAGAAACCCCCGAGCCGCTGATCGTCCTCGGCCACAGTTTGGGCGGCTTGGTGGCCGCCTCGGCGGTGTCGCGCGGCCTGCTGCGACCGGACGGTCTGGTGCTCTCATCGCCCGCCCTTGCCGTCGACATGGCCGCCTGGCAACGGGCGGCGGTGAGCTGGCTGCCGCGCCTCGCGCCCAACCTCACGCTCGGCAACGGCGTTAAGCCGCAGTTCCTGTCCCACGATCCGGCGGTGGTCGCGGCCTACCAGGCCGATCCGCTCGTCCACGACCGCATCTGCGCGCGCTTGGGCGCCTTCGTCGCTCAGGAGGGTGAGCAGGTGTGCGCCGCCGCGGCGCGCTGGTCCGTCCCGACCTTGCTGCTCTACGCCGGGGACGACCGTCTGGTGAGCCCACGCGGCAGCCGGGCCTTCGCGGCGACGGCCGAGGCGGCGGGCGCTCCCGTGCAGTCACGCTGCTTCGGGACGCTCTACCACGAGATCTTCAACGAACCCGAGCCCAGCGACCCGGGCGATTCGCCGTTCAGGGCCCTCGCAACCTGGCTCGACGCCAGGGGTTGAAGAGCGTCCAGACGATCACGAGTGCGACGATCGCGGCCCCTGTGAGCGCCACGAGCCGCACCGGCGCCGTGATGTCGGGCAGACCCGCCCACACACCGATACCGGCCCACACGAACACCGCGCAATACACCGCATCGCGGGTGACGCTGCCCATCCAGACATAGATCGCGGTGGCGACCGCCACCGAGACCAACGCCCACTGGTCCATGGTGAGATCGAAGGGATACCACTTCAGATCGAAACAGAGGTTCGCGAAATTGAGCAAGGTCGCGGCCGTGATCCAGCCGAAATACAGGCTGAACACGCCATCGACCGCGAAGAATTCGCCGCGTGTCGGCGCCGGAAGCTCTCGCAGACGGCGGAAGATCACGACCAGCGTGGCGAGGATGCCCACCATCACCACGAGGCTCGCGGCGACAAGCTGCGAATGCCACACGAAGATCCATGCCACGTTGCCGAGCGCGTTGAGGTAGAACGGACCGGCGATCGCCGAGATGCGCTCACGGATGCGCGGGGCCCCAGCCCAGGCCGCGATACCGAACGCCAGCAAGCCGAGGTAGATCAGGCTCCAGATGCTGAAGGTCCGGCCGGCGGGCGTGAACCCGGTCGGGTACATCGCCGAGAGCGTGCCGGTGTTGTAGCCGCCGAGCGGAACGATGTTTGCAGCGGCGTTGACCGCCATTACTATGATCACGGCCACCAACGGCCAGAAGCTGCGTTTGCCCATGAACATGCTCCACCCGAGGACGACTGCGCACATCATACCCGCACCCGGCAAGCGCAGTGCCCAGGCGCGGTCCGTGTCCATTGTCCGGTCCGGTGCCACCGCTCTCGCATTGGGCGCTGTGCTCTCGCTCGTCGGTTGCAGCGCCAACCCGCGCATCGACGACCACCACCCGATCGACACGTCCCATCGCAGCCTCAACCAGGAAAGCCGCGTCCGCTACCTGATCCTGCACTTCACCTGGGAGGGCTTCGAGGACTCGTTGAAGGTACTCACGCGCGGCGCCGTCAGCAGCCACTACCTCATCGACGACTCCCCGCCGCGCATCTACCGGCTGGTCGAGGAGGACCGTCGCGCCTGGCACGCGGGGGTGAGCTTCTGGGCGGGCGAGACGATGTTGAACTCCGCCTCGATCGGCATCGAGATCGTGAACCTCGGCGACCGCGTGGATCCGGCCTACGCGCCCTACCCGCCCGCGCAGATCGACGCCGTGGTGGCGCTGGTGCGCGACATCCAGCGCCGCCATGCCATCAAGCCGCACCGCATCCTCGGTCACAACGACATCGCGCCGCAGCGTAAGACGGATCCCGGGCCGCGCTTCCCGTGGCGTCGGCTCGCCGACGAAGGCTTGGTGCCGTGGCCGGACGACACGGCCGTGGACGCGGCGCGTCCCGCGCACGAGGCGATGCTGCCGCCGGTGGCGTGGTTCCAGGACCAGCTCGCCGCCATCGGCTACCCGGTCCCGCGCCACGGTGAACTCGATGCCGAGACGCGGCGCGTGTTGATGGCCTTCCAGATGAAGTATCGGCCGTCCGCGTGGGACGGGACGCCGGACGCCGCGACCGCGGCGCTGCTCGAAGTGGTGGCGCG
>DBCG01000084.1:34508-37214 GCA_002292945.1 Proteobacteria bacterium UBA964
CCGAGCTGCTTCGAACCGTTGTCGCCCCACATGAAGGTGGTGCCGTTGTCGGTGATCGCCGCGGCGAACGAGAGACCCCCCGCGCCCACCGTGATGCCGGCGCTCACGCCCGACACTGCACCGAAGGTGTTGCGGGCGGTGGCACCGCCATCGCCGAGCGAACCAGCGTCGTTGGCACCCGCCGAACGCGCGAGGCCGTCGCTGCCGACGAGCAGCGTCATGCGTGAGCCCGGTGCGACATCGACCGCCGCACGCGCCACACCCGCCGGTACGCCGAGATCGCCCGGCGCGCCTGCACCGAGCCCGAGCTGGCCGTCGGCGTTCTCGCCCCAAAGATAAAGCGCGCGACGGCGCGAGACCGCAGCCGAGTGGTCGCCCCCCGCGCGGATGCGGGCGATCTCGCTGAGGCCGGTCACCACGGGCACGAGCGAGGGCTTGAAGCTGCCCTCACCCAACTGCCCTGAGGCGTTGGCGCCCCACGCCCAGACGCGGCCGTCGGAGCCGAGCGCGAGCGCGTGCGAGTTGCCCGCCGCGACAGCGATGATGCCGGTGAGCCCCGTCGCTTGGACCGGGACGATCACGGAATCGCGACCACCGTTGCCGAGCTGGCCGATGGTGTTGCCGCCCCAGGTGAATACGCGGCCGTCGTCGAGCGCCACCACCGAGAAGCCGCGGCCTGCTGCCACGGCCACTGCCGGACGCGGCAGGCTGACCTTGTTGGGCGTCGCGCGCGGCAGGACATCACCGAGGCCGAGCTGGCCGAGGTCGTTGAAACCCCAACTGAGGACATCGCCGTTGTCGAGCAACGCGAGCGCGTGGTTGAAGCCCGCCGCGACTGCGGTGGCGGCGCGACCCGCCGGCAACACCACGGCGGTCGGGGTATCGGAGGCCAGCCCCGGCGTACCGTTGCCGAGCTGACCTTCGATGTTGTATCCCCAGCCGGCGATCGAACCGTTGCCGCGCCGCACCAAGGTGAAGCTGTTGGCGCCGGTGGTGCCGCGCGACAGCGAGACCTCCGCGGCGAGCGCAGCGAGCGGCGCCACCGCACCGTCGAACACGCGCAACACCGCGGCAGCGCTGGTGACGCTGCCCTGCGGGTTGGTCATGCGCACCGTGAAGGAGGCGTTGTCATCGCTCAGCGCGGTGGTGGCGATACGGTAGGTCACCGTGGTGGCGCCCGGGATATCGACGCCGTTACGCTGCCACTGGTAGAGGAGGTTCCCGCCGCTCGCCTTGACGCCGAAGATCGCGGGCTCGCCGACCACGACCGTCTGACCGACCGGCGGAACCGCCACGACCGGAGTGCCGGTGACCGTCAGGGTGGCAGGGTTGCTGACCACAAAACCCGCCGGGTTCAGCACATAGGCACGGAACACCACGCCGTCGTCGGCGGCGGTGGTCGCGGAGATCGTGTAGGTGGCGGCATTGGCACCGGCGATGGGGACTTCGTCGCGCAACCATTGGTAGGTGAGCGACTCGCCGGTGCCGGCGACGGTGAAGGAGGCCGAAGCACCCGCTGCCACCGAAACATTGGCCGGTTGCGTCGTCAAAGCCGGCGGACCGTTGACCTTGACGGTCGCCTCGCTGCTGGTGACCGACCCCTCCGCATTGCTGATGCGCACCGAAAATTTGGCGCCGTCGTCGTCGGCGGTGAGGATCGGGGTCTGGTAGGTGATGCCTGTCGCACCCGCGATCACTTGGCCGTTGCGCAGCCACTGGAAGGTCATCGGCGGCTTGCCGGAGACACCGACATCGAAGCGTACCGCCGACCCGATGAAGCCGACCCGGTCCTTCGGCTGCTCGGTGATGGTCGGGGCTTCGGGACCTGCACTGCTCAGACAGCCGGCGAGGGCGTGCATGACGAGCAGGAGACCGGCCAGCAACCGGCCGCGGCGCATCGGAGTCGTGATCATCCGCGGATTTTAGCCCAATACCACGGCGCATGCGGCTACCATTAAGATTCGGTCGTCACGATATTGCCGGCCCGTCTCTTCAGGAGCCCAGACATGTCCGCCCACGTCCGCCAGTCCTTTGCGCTCCGGGCCTTTGCCCTCGCGACGCTGATCCTCGTCTGTGCGCCGCTGCGTGCGGCAGCCTCCGACTTCACGCTGCCCCCCCTGCCCTATCCGCACGACGCCCTCGAGCCCGCGATCGACGCGCGCACGATGCAGATCCATCACGGCAAGCACCACCAGGCCTATGTCGACAACCTCAACCGAGCGATTGCGGCCGACGCCACGCTGCGTGGTCAGCCCTTGGAAGGCTTGATGGGCCGCATGTCGAAGCTCCCCGATGCCGTGCGCAACAACGGCGGCGGTCATTGGAACCACGACTTCTTCTGGCAGTCCATGACCCGCCCCGGTCAGGGCGGCACCCCCTCGGCGTCGCTGCTCGCCGCGATCGAACGCGACTTCGGCTCGCTCGACAAGTTCAAATCCGCGTTCCGCGCAGCGGGTCTCGCCCGCTTCGGCTCAGGCTGGTCGTGGTTGATCGTCGGCGCCGACGGCAAGCTCAAGGTGACCTCGACCCCGAACCAGGACAACCCGCTGATGGACCTCGCAACCGATCGCGGCACGCCCTTGCTCGGCAACGATGTGTGGGAGCACGCCTACTATCTCCAATACCAGAACCGTCGCGGTGACTACCTCGACGCTTGGTGGACGGTGGTCGATTGGTCCGTGGTGTCGCGTCGTCACGCCGCAGCGC
>DBCG01000106.1:0-344 GCA_002292945.1 Proteobacteria bacterium UBA964
GTCGTCATCGGCGGCGGCATCGTCGGCACGAGCGTGCTCTACCACTTGGCGCGTGCCGGATGGACCGACATTGCACTTATCGAGCGCGCCGAACTCACCGCCGGCTCCACCTGGCACGCGGCGGCGGGTTTCCACGCGCTCAACGACGACCCGAACATCGCCGCGCTGCAGGGCTACACCATCCGGCTCTACGACGAGATCGAGCGCGAGAGCGGCCAGAGTGTCGGCATGCACATGACGGGCGGCGTGAGCCTTGCCGCCTCCGACGAGCGCTGGCAGATGCTGAAAGCCGAGCGCGCGATGTACGAGACCATGGACATGCACACACGCCTCGTCTCGCCCGA
>DBCG01000106.1:454-22077 GCA_002292945.1 Proteobacteria bacterium UBA964
GAAGGCTATGTCGATGCGCATGGCGCGACGCATGCCTTCGCCATCGCCGCGCGGCGCCGCGGCGCGGATCTCGTGCTGCGCAACCGGGTTCTTGATCTCCGGCAGCGCACCGACGGCCAGTGGGACGTCATCACCGAACAAGGCACCATCGTCGCCGAGCATGTCGTGAACGCAGCCGGTCTTTGGGCGCGGCGCGTCGGGCGCATGGTCGGCCTCGACCTGCCGGTGGTGCCGATGTCGCACCATTACCTCGTCACCGACGATGTGCCGATGCTCGCCACACTCGGCCGCGAGTTCGTGTCGATCACCGACCTCGAGGGCTTCACCTACCTGCAACCCCTCGGCAAAGGTGCGCTGCTCGGCGTCTATGAACGCGACCCGCGGCACTGGAGCCCGGAAGGCGCACCTTGGGATTACGGCATGGACCTCTTGCCGCCCGATGTCGAGCGCATCCTGCCCGAGCTCGAGATCGGCTACGCCCGCTTCCCCGCGCTCGCCGAGGTCGGCATCAAGCGCTGGGTGAACGGTGCGTTCACCTTCACACCCGACGGCAATCCGCTCGTCGGCCCTGTGCCCGGCAAGCGAAATCTTTGGGTGGCCTGCGGCTGCATGGGCGGATTCTCGCAGGGCGGCGCGATCGGCCTCACGCTCTCGCAGTGGATGACAACGGGCGACCCCTGTCACGACATCTTCGGCATGGATATCGCGCGCTACGGTGCGTTCGCCGCCGATGAGAACTACCTGCGCGACACCACGCGGCAGTTCTATGCGCGGCGCTTCGTCATCTCGTACCCGAACGAGGAGTTGCCCGCGGGCCGGCCGCTCAAGACCTCACCCGTACATGATCTCCTCGCCGCCGAGGGCGCGCGCTTCGGCGTCACTTGGGGGATGGAGACGCCGCAGTATTTCGTCACGGGCCGCGCACCCGACGACTTCGTCGAAACCCTCACCATGCGCCGCTCCAACGCCCACGACTTCGTCGCCGGCGAAGTGCGCGCCGTGCGCGAGGCGGCTGGTATGTTCGACGCCTCGGTCTATGCGCGCTATGAAGTGTCCGGACCCGGCGCCGAGGCTTGGCTCGACCGCCTGCTCGCCTGCAAGCTGCCCGCCATCGGCCGCGTGCGCCTTGCGCCGATGCTGGGTCACGGTGGAAAGCTCATGGGCGATCTCACCGTGAGTCGTCTCGCTGCAGACCGGTTCTGGCTGATCGGCTCGTACTACCTGCAGGAATGGCACGGCCGCTGGTTCCGTGACCTCTTGCCGTCGAGCGGCGTCACCTTCACCCATCTCTCCGACACCTGGACCGGCTTCGCGCTCTCAGGTCCCCTCGCCCGCGAGATCGTGCAGCCGCTCGTCGCCCGCGACCTCTCGAACGCTGCGTTCCCGTTCATGTCCTGCGCCGAGATGACGATCTCGACCCGCGACACGCCGCTGACGGCGATGGTCGCCCGCCTCTCGCTCACCGGCGAACTCGGCTACGAGCTCTATGTGCCCGCCGCGTCGCAGCCCGCGCTACTGCAAGCACTCATGGCCAACGGCCACGAGCGCGGCCTACGCCACATCGGCAATCGTGCGCTTGATTCTTTGCGGATGGAGAAGAGCTACGGCATCTGGTCGACCGAGTTCACCCAATCGACGACCCCCGGCATGTGCGGACTCGATCGGCACATCGCCTTCGACAAACCGGGTTTCATCGGCCGTGACGGCGCCCTGCGGGAACGCGATGCGCTCTCGCCGCGCGTGCTGGTAACGCTCGACATCGATGTCACGAACGCCGACGCCTCGGGCTTCGAGCCCGTGAAACTCGACGGCCGACTCGTCGGTTACACGACCTCCGGCGCCTACGGGCATTTTGTCGGCCAAAGCCTCGCCCTCGCCTATGTGGACCGTGAAGTTGTGACGGCAGCGAGCACTGGAACAACGCTCACGGTCGATGTGATCGGCGAGACCCGCACGGCGCGGTTGCTGACGGCGCCCGTCTTTGATCCGAAGGGCGCGCGCATCCGAGCATGATGAGAAGCGTCGGCCGATGCTGTTTCACTCTCCGCATGAGCTGATGTACATGGGGAATACTGTTCTTTATCGCCTCGGGTCGGTTCAGTATGGCCCCCATGGCAATCTTGTCCTGCCTGTCGAACTGAAGGATTGAGGAGGACTCATGGTAGATCGCAGCCGCCGGAATTTTTCCAAAACCGTGTCCTCTGCCGGACTGCTGGCATGCCTTCCGTTCTCTGCGGTTCATGCCGCAGTGACAACCGCTAACGCCATCCGACGAGTCACCATCACCGGGCAACTGCTGATGAAGCACGACCTTTGTGCTGATCCTTACGATGGGTTCACAGAGATCGTGGACGAACTGCGTCGCGGAGAGGTGGTAAGCACTGACCTCGAAGTCGCCATCCGTACCGCATCGTCAGGTGCCCCTACGCGTGACTCTGACACGCTTCACACGACACCCGCCGAAACCCTGGGTTGCGTCGAGAAGATGGGCTTCAACCTGCTGGCCCTTGCGAACAACCATGCATGGGATCTCGGGACGACCGGAGTATTGGCCACGCGTGCGGCGGTCACCTCGGCGGGCTTCGGCAACGCCGGAACCGGGACGGATTGGCAAGCGGCGACGGCCGGTGGTCAATCCCCGCGATATCCGGACGTCACGCTCGTCTCGATGGCCATCGGCAAGATACGCGACGGAGCTGCCGCCACGGCAGTCAGAGCGGGCGTCAATGAGATACGGATGGCGAGCCCGGGCACCTTGGACGTCTCGGATGTCACACGCAACCTCGATGCGATCGCCAAGGCCGATAAGGATGGCAAACGCGTACTGGTGTGCCTGCACAACCACGAGTGGGGCGATGACATGCAGCAAGTTCCGGAGTGGACGCAGCGGTTCGCGCACCAATGCATCGACGCCGGCGCAGCGCTGTTCTTCAGTCACGGTGCGCCGCTGCTCAAAGGGATCGAGATCTATCGCGGGAAACCCGTGTTCCACGGCTTGGGCAGCATCGTTTTCCACACTTCCAAAGCGATCGGCTTCTATGCACCGCCCGTCTGGGAAAGCATCATCGCGCACATCACCTTCGAGGGCGGCAGGCTTTCAGGTCTGGAGTTGGTACCCGTGGCCCTCAATGACAAGGGTGATGCGCCTGAACGACATCTGGAAACCAGAGGCCGTCCACGGATCGCCCGAGGTGCAGACGCAACCCGGATCCTCGAGCGCTTCCGATCCCTTAGTAAGGACTTCGGGACGACCCTCGAGCTGCGGGAGGACCGCGGTTACCTCACGCTCTGACCCAGGCTCTGGATCACTCCGACGGCGTGGACTTCAGGTGTAGGTCGAACCATTCGATCGTTTCCGCAGCGACATGCAGGCGGGTCTCGCGTGCGGAGTAATGGTGGTTCTCAAGCGGTAGCAAGACCAATCTGGCGGTGCTCCCGAGACCTCGCAACGCGTGGAACATCCGATAGGAATACGCAGGCTTGCTCGATTGGCTGTCGTCCGCCTCACCGTGGATCAGCAACAGCGGCGCGGTGATCTTGTCTGCCCGCATCAAGGGCGATACATCGAAATACTTCTCGGGCACCTGCCACAGCGTCCGCGGCTCGGCGTGAAAGCCCCACGGATCCATCGTGCGATTGAACGAGCCGCTGGTCGCGACACCTGCAGCGAACAACTTGGAACTCGTGAGCTGGTTCGCAACCGAGAACCCACCATAACTGTGCCCACCTATACCGACACGCCGCGGATCGATGAGACCCAGAGAATCAAGGTGCTCGATAGCCGCTTGGGCGCTGGCCACGATCTGCTCCCGGTAGGTATCGTTACGGGTCCGTGAATCCCCGACCACCGGCATTTCAGCCATGTCGAGCACCATGTAACCCTGGGTCACGAGCAATCGGAATTGTTGTTGATTGGCGAACCCCAGATCCATGAAACGATTTGAATTGACGCGGATCTGGCCGGCGATGCGTTTATCGGCATACTCGGTCGGATAAGCCCAGATCACCAACGGCAACCGCTCGCCGGATTTATGGCCCGCGGGGATGTACAGCGAGCCTGAGAGGCTGACGCCATCACCTCTTGGATAGGTCACCAGGCGCCGCTCCACGCCGTTCAAGTTCGGGTAGGGATTGGATGGCCGTGTCACCGCCGTATCCCGTCCCGAGGTCAGATCCAACCGTCGCACGCCTCTCGGTTCCAAGCGGGATTCATGACTGATCAGGATGTCGCTGTCAGAGCCGCTCGTGAAGCTCAGGAACCTCTCGTAGCGGCCTGGGCGCGACCGGAAGATCCGCGTCGTTTCGCCGGTCTCCAGGTTGAACCTGTCGAGAAACGGTTGATCCCCCTCTGCGCTTTCCGCCGCACCATTCAGATAGATGTGCGATCCGTCTTGCCGCACCAGACGCTCACCGCGAGACGTTCTCTCGGCCACCGGCATCCCGGGGTCCGTGGCAAGATCACCCTCGGTATAGTCGAAGATCTTGCGCCAAGACTCCGGTGGCTGCCGCAGATCGGCCAACCAACTCGTCGATCTTTTCCATTGGCGGCTGCCCGTCGTCTCGGTCAGCAGCACGCGCGGGTCGTTCTGCAACCACTCGGCACGCTCGAACTTCGATCGACTGCGAGCGAGGAGTTCCGGAACCTTGTCGAAAGGCGCGGCTAAACGCAGGAGATGGCTCTTATCCGCCGGGGCGCTCTCGGAGGTGTGCAGGGGGGCATGCTCGATCCACACCAACGTCGCGGGTTGGCCCGGTTGCCACTGCAGATCCGTGAGCTCCCGCGTCTCCACGCCAGCGCCGATGTGATCTTCTGACGGCAAGTCCGCGATCACCTTGATCAGCGTGCCCTTGCGATCCCAGATCTCGACAGACTTGCTGAATTCCCGATAGCGTACCCAGTAGGAGTACGGTCTTTTGACGCGTTGTATCAAGATGAAGGCGCCATCGGGCGAGACCACGGGCGCTGCGATGAAGAGCCCCGGTGTCCCTATCGGCGTCTTGGCTCCGGTGCGGACGTCGATCTCGTACAACTGCGAAGTGCTGTAGTACTCGAAACGGGCATCGTCGCTGGAGTTCTGGGAGAGATCTTCCCAGTTCCGCTCCCGCGAGTAGTTGGCTGCCGTCTCATACTCGGAAGGTCCGGCCGGGATTCGACTCTGCCCGGGTTCCGCGCCCCGTCCCGACAAGACCAAGGGCGCGATGACATGATTGTTGTCGGGCGCCCACGACATGTTGATGATGTGCTCTTCGTTGATCTGCCTATAGCCTTCGCTCAGGGTCGCGTTCACTCTCGTCTTTTTGAGATGACGCACGCTGCCACTTCGAGTATCGACTATCCATAGATCGACACCCGTCCGCTCATATCTGGGCAGTGCTGCGAACCGGCCATCATGGGACCACACCGGAATGCCGAAACGGGCCTCTGCAGGCAATGCGAGGGTCGTTCGGCTTCCGTCAGACAAACGGACCAGAACGGGTCGTCGGTAGTACCGGTATCGGACCTGACTGTTGGATCGGGCATGCACTCTCATGCCGGCGAATTTCATGTACGGCTCGGCCAGATCTGCCAATGAGCGCATGTCATCGTCCTCGACGATGAGCAATGAACGACGATCCGGGCTGATGAATTCCACCGGCGCGCTCGGCGCGTCGATGAGCATGATCACCGCGGGAGGCGGTAGACGGTAGCCGCCCGATTGGGCATCACCGATCGGGACCTGCAAAGCTGCCGGAACGGTACAGAGCAAGAGCAGGACGCTCAGGCCTATCGACGGTGTGCTGAGCTTCGTCCGGCTGAACTTCATCTGCATACCTCGCGCCGTCCCATCTTATTTTTCTGGTTTTTTGACGACGATCGACTCGGCGTACAACAAATCGCCATTGATCCCGTTGAAGAACTGGAAGATCACCTGCGGCCAAGGGAACGCTACCGACAGGTCTTTTCCGGAGGTGCGCCTGTTCTTGAAGACATTGTTTATCTGTACCGTGGCATAGACCGGGTTCAACCGCAGTTCCACCGGGGTCTCTTCGACCGTGGCGTTCGACCAGCGGATATCGACTTTCCGGCCACCATATTCGAACACGCCATTAGCCGGCCGGTTCCCCTGTGCGGATAAGGCATGGTTACGCGAGTTATGCGGGGCTGAGGCGATCTCCCAAACGCGCTCGGTCACCTTGACGACAAAACTGTCGTGCAGGTCGGCGGTCAGCACGAACACCGGCTTCCCCAAGCCATCCCAGAAGCGGATCATCTCCTCCCGCTCCGCCAGATATGCGGTCCAAGCCTCGTCGCGCTCGGGTTCTTGCGCGGTCTTCGCCGCACCGCGGCTGGTCCCCGTGTGGGGGATCATCAGGTTGACCGATGACATCACGAAGAACATCTCCGCGTCACTGGCTTGCATCTGCTCCTTGAGCCAGCGCTTCTGCTTCGACCCGAGCATCGACACACCTGGCTTGTCAGGTCTCGAGAGGTCGTAGACATCGCGCTGCGCACGGGTGTCCAGGAAGAAGAAATCGGCGTTGCTGACCCGCATCTTCGAGTAACTCGGTCGGCCGATCGAATAGGCGGATATCGAATCGGCTTTCGCGGCCGGAGAGATCCGTAATCGCTGATCATCGATCCTGCCGACCACGGTGTACGGCCCGGCGTTCGGATCGCCGCCGACATCGTCGAGTTCACGCTTGTTGACGCCTGCCGACGGACCGCCCCAATGGACCATCAGGTTCGTGATCTGGGTCTGATCGAGATCGGCGAATCGGCCGCTCTTGTCCACCAGCACGTCGCTGCCGGCGCGCAGTTCGCCGCGGCCAAACAAGATGTCCGGGGCTCCCGGTGCAGATGGATTGCTCCATCCAAGGTAGTCGTACCAGGCTTGCGTCGCGATATCCCGGAAGGCCGCGCGACGGTTCCGGAAGCCGGGTGTCCCTGCACCGAATACATCGTTGAGGATCTCATGGTCGTCGAGCGTGAAATACGACGGCACGTTGCGATGCCAACGGCTGAGGTTTGAGCTGCGCTCGAGGTACCGCTTGTAGTTCTCCCATACGCCGACGATCGTCGGTGCGACGGACACGATCTCGGGGGCTTGTTCAGGGGTCAATCCGACATCTTTGAGCCACTGCTGCGACGGATGCTCTCTGCCGTCCTCATAGATCCAGTCGCCATTGAGCACCGCGAAATGCACGTCTTCCGCCACACCGCGGGCGAGCATCGTGCCGTAGGAGGGAAGCTCAGGGCCCCATCCTTTCGGGAGTTGGTTGTTGCAGGCACCGAACTCGAAAGAGAAGTTGAATTTGCCGGCCGGATTGAAGGTCTTGTCACGCACCGATTCCGGATCGGGCAATGTCCGGAAGGAACCGGCGCGCTGGATGACAGGGACCCTCTGGGCGCCCTCGCCGATCACCAACTCATAGTAATACCGAGTGTCAGGCTGCAGCCCGACCACCCGGACGATGCCCGAGTTGTCGCGTCCCGCCAGCGTCATGACCGGCGCTGACACCGCATCCAGTCGGTCCGGTGACAGCCCGAAACGGACCCGGAGGGTCCCCGTACGGAACGTACGAGCCCATACACTGATCTCTGTGGCCCCCACACGACCGAGTATCGGTCCGTGGGTGACGTAGTTGTCCTCGCTCGCTCTCGCCTGTCCTGGCATGAAGGCCAGCACCGTCGAGACGATGATGGCGGACAGTCCGAGTAAGACGCGAGTTTTGCTCACGCCGACCGCCAGCACCCTGAGTCGTACAGCGAACGCGTTTCCCAAGGACATGGTCACCGCCCTGATCGAAAGAGACATGGGGAGCCCGATACCGCCTCGCCGCCTGCATATTGGCCTGTGCCAGACGGGACGGTCAGAGCGTAATGAGTGATGGGCACCATTACAATCGGATATGGATGCCGTATCAGATTATCACTGTTTGTAATACCCTTCGCAGGCGACGCCTCAACTCTTCGAGAAGGTAGGCCATGCCACTGCCATCGTTCACGATCAACCTTAAAAGTCTCGAATGCTTTCGGGCCATCATCGATCTTGGCTCGGCGACGGCAGCGGCCCGCGAACTCAATCTGACCCAACCGGCGGTCAGTCGATGCTTGGGCGCTCTTGAGGAGTCGGTCGGTTTCAGATTGTTCAACCGCTGCAAGGGGCGTTTGATCCCCACCGACGAAGCGTTGATCTTCTACGATGAAGTGAAGATCACTCTGCAAAGCGTCGGCCGCATCTCGAGGCTCGCGCTCAATCTTCATAACGCGAACTTCGGTGAACTGAAAGTCGTCTCGCCCCCAAGTCTTGCCGAAGGGATGTTGTCGTCCGCGATCAACGCGTTCCTCCGCGAACACTCCGATGTGAGCATCACCCTGGATTCCCAGAGCGGACAGACTGCATTGGACATGGTCGCACTGCGGGCGGTGGACTGCGGTTTCGCCAAACTTCCCATCGATCACCGGGGATTGATCTGTCAACCCTTGATCTCCGGCGGTACGGTGTGTGCCGTTCCCAAAGGGCACAAGTTGGCGAGATCGAAGCAGATATCGGCGAAAGATCTGGATGACGAGCCGCTGATCCTGTTGGGCAAGGGGCGCAGCTCTCGGAACCAGATCGACAGCGCCTTCGCCGACGCGAAATCACGGATGCGGGTGCGGATCGAGACCCACACCGTGGGCGCGGCCTGCGCCTTCGCCAAAGGCGGCTCCGGTATCGCCATCGTCAGCGAACTGTTCGCCCGACAATTCGCGGACAAGTCGATCGTACTGGTGCGCTTTCGGCCGGACATAAGACATGAGTACGCGTTCATCACTGCGAAGGACGCGACGATGTCACGGGTCGCCCAACGATTCTACGAACACTGTCTGCGCTACTTCGAGCCCTGACGGGGGACATCCCCCGCATCAAGATCGAGGACCGGAAAACGCGCCTGTGAGGGATACTGACCCCCCATAGACACCCGGTTTTTCGCGACCCGTGTTTCGTGCCAGTCGCCCTCTGGTTCGCCCGTGTTCGGATTGATGTCGAACTGGGGGAAGTTGCTGCTGGAGATGTCGATACGAAGACGGTGACCCGCCTTGAAGAGGTTGGCTGTCGCAAGCGTCCGCACCGTGATGCGATAGACGACATCCGGTTCCATCATGACCTCACGATCCCATCCATCACGGTAGCGCATGCGCAGGATCCCGTCGGTGATGTTCATCGCATAGCCCTCCGGGTAGTCCGGAGTGGGCGGATGCAGATCTATCAGTTTGACGGTGAAGTCGGTGTCGGGGCAATCCGAAGATACGAACAGGTCGACCTCCACGGCTCCGACGATCGCGAGGTCAGCGGTCAATGTGTCGCTTTCGAAGACGAGCACATCGGGTCTTTCAGCCAATCTGGGCGATGAAGGATCCTGCTTGACGGTGAAGATGTCCGGCGTCACACGCTGATCGAAGACGCCCCCGTGCATGATCGGTTCGCCGGAGGTCAGGGCGCCGCCGATGGTAGGCACCGGATCGCGCGGATCGTACCGGTATTCCGTGTGCGTCCCTTCCGTCTGCGCAATCTCGGAGAGATGGCCACGGCCGTCGAGCCAGGCAAGCCTCAGGAGGCTCTCGGACACGTTCGCGCACGGCCAGTGGTCGGACTGGATCCAACGACCACCATGGCTGATCCGTCCGTCCTCGTTGCGCGTCCCATCTCCTCCGCCCATGAGGAAGAACCGTACACGGCGCTCCTCGACGACGGGCATCCTGCCTTTCAACCAGCGCCCGAACCAATCAAGACGCATCTGCAGGTAGTCTTGGGCGATGTTCCCATCGAGCGTCGCCTGCGGACCGAAATCGGCGTCACCCGCATGGGTTGCCGATCGCTTTCCGTGCGTCCATGGCCCCATCAGCAGCGTGACGGTGCTCCGTCGTCTTGCACTCAGCGCCCCGTAGTTGGTCAGACAACTGAGGACGTACGGGTCCAACCAGCTGCCGACGATCGCGGTGGGAACATCGGGGAAGCGATCGTAGAACCCCTCGTTGTAGAGGCCAGGCTGCTTCCAGTAGTCGGAGAACACGCCGTGTTGCCACTGCTCGAAAAGATACTCTTCGAACTCAGGCGAAGCACTCAAGGGGGATCGCCCCCGCGCCCACGGAAGACGCCTGAACCAGTCGTGGAGGTCCTGCGCACGCAAGGCCTTCGCACGCTCAAGGTCTCCTGATCTCTCGGCACTCTTAAGTGCGTGCTTCATCGCCCAGGTGACTTGCTTCATCTCGAAGGCGCCATCCCGTCGGATGCCTCCGTGATAGGCGTTCGAGAACCCGCCGGAGTCGATGTACATGCACGCCAGTCCAGGCGGGGTTTGAGTCGCCATCGCGCATTGGGTATGCGCGCCGTAGGAAAAGCCCATCGTCCCGATAGAGCCGTTGCTCCACGGCTGCTTCACCAACCAGGCCATCGTGTCGTAGCCGTCGTGAGCATCGTCGAGATATTTTCTGAACACGCCCTCGGAGTTGTTGCGGCCGCGACAGTCCTGCATGACGACCGCGTACCCGTGCTGCGCGAGCCGGCGAGCGATGTCTGGACGGGTCGCCGCCTCGGGTCGGGCGAGACTCACTTCAGATCGACTGATGCCGCTCTTGTCGTACGGCGTGCGCTCGAGGATCACCGGCGCGCGGTGCACGCCTCGCTCTTGGACTCCGACAGGGATGTAGCAATCGGTGGCCAAGCGGATGCCGTCTCGCATCGGCACCATGACGTCTTCAAGAACCCGGACCTCGATAGTTCCGTCGTCCTTTACCTTCGGAATGCCCATTTTCTCAAAACATACCATTCATGTACTGGAGCGATCGGCATGGCGTGGGTTGCGGTTGCCGGAGGGACATCACCCCTGATACGGCAACCACAACCACGCGACTCGATCATTCGACAGTCAGAACTTGGCTGTCAATTCCAGATAGATGGTCCGGCCCCGGATGTCCGCAACTTCATCATCGTATCCCGGGCGCTGGTCCTTGCCGAGCGACGGCGGGTCTTTGTCCAGCACATTGAGCGCGCCCACAGAGACCGAGGTCTTGCCGCCGAAAAGATCGCCGAAGTCGTAATTGTAACGAAGATCGACGCTGGTCCACGAATCGATCGGAAGGGGCACGAGGGGTTGATCGTTGCTGTATCCGTCGATATACCGCGCTGCGATGAACGCACTGTGGTCGTTGTAGGCCCAGGACATCCGTACATTGGCGCGCAGTTCCGGGATCGACGGGAACGGGTTGCCGAAGTTGCGGTTACCCGCACCATCCGTCTTCGTCCCGTTCGGGTTGGTGATCTCGAAATCGGTGACATAGCTCAGGGCGCCCAACAAAGTGAAGTCACCGAAAGAGGTCACGGGCAGCTGGTATGTGCCCTGCAGATCGACTCCTCGAGTGACCAGTTTCCCGGTGTTGATGAACGACAGGGTGACGCTCTGCAGCGTTCCGCTCTGGCTCCGCTTGATGCGGGGATCGTTCGGGATGCCGTCGCTACGGCAATCCGTATCCACCAGAGACTGTGCGTTCGCATTGGGTCGGATGAGATCGTCGTACTCGAAGGACCAGTAGTCCAAAGCCAAGCTGATCGACGAAGTGGGATCGTAGACAAGCCCGAGATTCATGTTCTCTGCGGTCTGCGGCTTGAGCCCTTCATCCCCACCCACAAAGATCGTGGTGTTGTTACCGGGTGATACCGAACCGGCCGGACGGCAGATGAGGTTGCCTTGCGCATCAAGCCCTGCAGGGTCGCTGAGGAACTCGCTACCTTGCGATTGGCTCGTCTGGAAAGTGGTCGGTGCTTGGAACGACGTGCCGAACGAGGCGCGCAGGGCGAGCGGTGCAGCGATCTGCCACTTGGCCGTGAGCTTCGGGTCGGTGGTGGATCCTGTGTTGCCACCGTAGTCCTCGTACCGGACGGCAGCGGCGAGCTCGACGCTTTCGGTGATCGGCAGCAAGATCTCGGTGAAATACGCGGTGATGTCCTGGGAACCCGTCACTTCCGGGTCCTGTTTTTCAGGACGGCTGCCGAGGCCCGCCGCCTCGAGCGGATCTCGCAGCAATTCGAAATCTTCTTTGCGCAGCTGGGCGCCGACTGCAACACCGATGTCGCCGCCGGGCAATTGACCGACCGGGCCGCTGACGACCAGGTCGAAAACCCCTTGAACGGAGGTGGAGTAGTCCCGGCCACGGTGATGGAAGCGGTCCCAAACCGCCTGTGTCAGACCCGCCGTGCTTCTGCCGTTCTTGGGTGACACCAGAGTCGGGTTGGCGACGCGCGTGCCGAAAGGGTTGAAGCTTCCGTCCTCGATGGCCTCGTTCAGCGCGCTGCCGACGAACTGGTAGGCGTTGATGAACGTGCGTTCCGTACGGTTGTACACATAGGACAGGTCAGCCCGCCAATCGCCGATCTCTTTCCGTCCGCCGACCATCGCTCGGAAGTAATTGGTGTGGAACTCCAGATTGACCTCTTTGCAATCCGCGCAGCCGGTGCTCTCACCATGGAACTCCGCTCCGAGCGGTCGGCCGCCATAGACGATCGGCACTGCCGTGTGGATCGCATTGTTCCAGTCGCTCGGCTTGATATAGGTGATACCCGTCCCGTTGGCGACCCAGAAGTTGAACGGATGGTTGGCAGGGATCAGCAACGCCCCGGCCGCCTTGCCGTTCGCCGGATTGTTGGGACCGAACAACCGGGTCACACGGTTGTTCGAATAATGGAATTCGCTGTAGACCTCGGCGGTCTCGGAGAGCTCGATCTCACTTTCCGCGAACACCTGAAGTCTGTCTTCGGCTGGAACCGGCGAGGTACGGCCGTACAGGGAGTACTGGCAGCGACCTGCGCTCGAGAGGATGCCGAGCGCAGCCACACAGTCCGGATCGGCCGCGGTGTTACCGGTCGCGTTCAAGAACTTCCCGGTGCTGTCCAGAACCGCCCGGCGATAGTTGCCGGGTGACCCGGAGCTCGACGTGAAAACGCCCAACCGGTCGAGGATCCACGGGAAATCCGAGTGCGTCGCCCAATCCTGGTGGTAGTAGGTGGCGTACAGGTTCGCACTCATGGTGTCGTTCTTCGCACCCATGGCGAGGCTGAACGAGCCGGAATCGCTGACGCCGCTGTTCGCCTTGAACGATGCTTCGAAGCCCTCCATCCCTCTCCGGGTGATGATGTTCACCACACCGCCGACCGCGTCCGATCCGTAGGTCGCTGATGCGCCGTCGGTCTGGACGTCGATCCGCTCGATCATGGACAGCGGAAGCTGATTGATGTCGAAGAACTGGTTCCCGTCGCCGTCAGCGACCGCCGACTTTCCAGCGCGACGACCATTGATCAGCGTCAAGGTGGATCCGAGGCCGAGACCACGAAGGTTGAACTGCGAGGTGCCGACGAGATCTCCGGCTTCCTGATACAGGATGGATCCGGTGTTGACCGGGAGGTAGCGCGCGATGTCGAGTATGGTGCTGGCACCCGCATTCACGAAGTCTTCGCGGGTGACGATGGTCAGCGGCGTAGCGTTATCGAAGACATCGCGACGGATGTACGAGCCGGTGACAACGACCTCTTCAAGGTCGGCCGCTTTGGTCTTGTTTGCAGCGGTTTCCTGGGCCTGTGCGACCGAAGCGATGCACATGGCTGCGATCGCAGCACCTATCGTGCAGCCAAGCCGACGAGATGACTGGTTCGTGTCGAGCGTCATTTCTGTTCCCTCTGTGCTTTCGAGCGCCGCGTCGCGGACAACATTCTTGATGGGTGTGCTAGATTCGACCCTATCGTAAACATACGGTCGCGGGGTGCAACCTTATGCCTTTTGCGCATAGGCATATCTCCCACGGTCATACGGCAACAGCATTCCCATACTGATGAAAGACAATACCGATGCCGCGGCCGCCAAAGGCTATCTCGCCAAGATCGAGCGTCTCGGCAATGCACTACCGGATCCCGCTTTCATCTTCGTCTGGCTGATCTTGATACTGGTGATCGTCTCGGTCGTTGCGGCTGCCTCCGGCGTCAGTGCAGTCCATCCATTGACGGGCGATACGCTGCAGGCCCAAAGCCTGCTGACCAGCCAGAATGTCCGGCGCTTTCTCGTCGAGATGCCTGCGACGTTCACCTCATTCCCGCCGTTGGGTCTGCTGATCGTCGTGATGCTGGGTGCAGCCGTCGCGGAACACTCCGGGTTTTTCGCAGCGGCCATCGGGCGGTTCGTCAGAAAGATCCCTCGCGGCGCGATGATCCCGGCCACGTTCTTCATCGCGCTGCTGTCCCATCACGCGGCCGATGCCGCTTATGTGGTTCTCATCCCGATCGCGGCGATGCTGTTCCATCAAGCGGGACGACATCCGCTCGTCGGGGTCGCGGTGGCGTATGCCGGGATATCCGGTGCCTTCGCTGCAAACATCGTCCCGGGCCAGTTCGATGCGCTGCTGCTCTCGATCACCCACAGCGCAGCGCTCATCATCGACCCTGACCACGTTCTCAACCCCCTCGGAAACTGGTGGTTCACCGCGGCCTTAGGCGGCGTTCTCTTCCTCGTGGCCTGGCCCGTGACCAAGTTCATCGTCGAGCCCGGCGCACAACGATGGGTGGTCGACGGATCGGCGCTTCGAGCGAGCGATGCCGGACCCGTCCCAGATCATCGCGAGGCGCGGGGCCTGAGGAACGCATCGATAGCCGCGGTCGTCGTGGTCGGGATTTTCGGGCTATTGACGTTGACGCCCGGATATTCACCGTTGATGGATCCGACGACGAGCGGACCGGGGCGTCTCACCCCGTTCTATCAATCATTGATCGCCGGATTCATGCTGCTGTTCCTGGCGACAGGATGGGCCTACGGTAAAACTGTCGGAACGATCAATTCGCATCGCGATATCGTACGCATGATGGGGCTTGGACTGCGCGATCTGTCCCCTTATCTCGTTCTGGCGTTCTTCGCTGCACACTTCATCGCGATGTTTTCGTGGTCCAACCTCGGACCGATCATGGCGATCAAGGGCGCTGGCGTGCTCAAGTCGATCGACGCCGACTCCGCCTTCCTGCTCCTGCCCTTGCTGCCCATCGTGATGCTCTTCGATTTCCTGATCGGATCCTCGACGGCGAAGTGGAGCGTGATGGCGCCGATCGTGGTGCCGATGCTGATGCTGCTCGATGTGACGCCCGAGATGACCACGGCGGCTTATCGCATGGGCGATTCGATCGTGAACATCATCACGCCCGTGGCAGCGAACTTTGTCCTGGTGTTGGTCATCTGCCAACGGTGGGTGCCCAACTTCGGGATCGGATCGCTGATCGCGTTGATGCTGCCGTTCAGTCTCGCATTCGGCACCGCGGGACTGATGCTGCTGTCGATCTGGATCGGCCTCGGTATCCCGCCCGGCCCAGGCGTCAACTGAACAGCGAGAAGACGATCGACCAGGTGTACGCGCGCTTCGTGCCGACGAACCGCTGGTCGTTGAGCAGGTGGCCCACCTTTGCGGTTAGGCCGTGGCTAGAAATCCGACCGCAACGCCTTTGAGAGACAGGCCGCGAGCGCGGTGACCGCAAGCGCGACGCCGAGCGCGAGATAGGTGTCGGCCACACCCCAGCGCTCGACCGCGAGACCCGTGAGCAACATCCCGAGCGGCGGCGCCGCGTAGAACGCCGAGAGTTGCACGCTGATGACACGCCCCTGCTCGTCCGCGGGCACACGCTGCTGGATCAGTGTCGTGACGAGCGGATTGAGCGGACCCCAGAAAAGTCCGAGGAAGAACCCCGCGGTCGCCAACCAGGACACCGGCGGCAACAACGCCATCGGCAGGATGCTGACGGCGGTACCGACCAGCGTCACGCGCAGGATCATCGGCCGTGACAGGCGCGCGCTGAGCCAACCGAACCCGAACGCACCGATCGTCGCGCCGGCTGCAAGCATCGAGATCACGAAACCGAGGCTCGCCGGCTCGCGGAGCGCCTCGAAGTGGGCGGCGAGCACGATCGATTCGGTCGGCAGGTAGATGGCGGCGATGATCAGGTAGGCGATCGTCAGCGTCCGCAGCACGCGATCCTCCCACAACACCACGAACCCGCGCACGACACTCGCGCGACCCGACAGGGCTGCGTCACCACGGTCCTCGCGGGCTGCCTGCCCGAGATCGCCGATGCGCAGGAACGCGATGCACAGCGCCGAGACGAGGAACAGCGCCGCGGCAGCCCAAAAGGTGTTGAGCACCCCAAAGGCTGCGATCAGCCACGCACCGAGTGCCGGCCCCGCGACCCAACCGATGCTGAACACCCCGTCATGGACCCCGTTCAGCTGCTGTTGGTCGACGCCTGCCGCGCGGGCGGCATCCGTGAGCAGGGCCTTGCGCGCCGTGTAGCCCGCCGGGTCGAACAGCGCACCGAGCAACGCGAGCAGCAGGATCACGGGTCCCGAGAGCCCAAAGAGCCACGCGACGATCGGGAACGCCGTCACCGACAGCGCCGACAGGATGTCTGATCCGACGCTGACCGCGCGACGACCGATGCGGTCCACCAGCCATCCACCGAACGGCGCGAGCAGCAGCGGCGGCAACGAGGAAATCGCGAGCACGAGACCTGCGAAGGCCGCCGAGTCGGTGCGCTCCAGGATCAACCACGGGATCGCGAGCGTCACCATGGCGTTGCCGAGGCCCGAACAAAGATTAGCGGCCTGCAGCAGCAGGATCGGGTTCAGACGACCGGGCATCTCGCTGTAAGTGCCTAACCCGCGCTCGGCGGTTGCGTGCCGGTGCGGTCGTCCTTGCGGTCCACCGCAGCCGTGACCGCCACATCAGCGGTGACATTGCCCAGCGTACGCATGATGTCGGGCAGCATCTCCACCGCCACGAGCAACACGAGCGGCTCGATCGGCACGCCCATCGCCATGGCGATCGGACCGACCGAGACGACGAAGCTGAGCGTACCGGGCAACGACACCGAGCTCAAAGACACGAGGAATGCGACGAGCACACCCGCCGCCAGCGTCCAAGCCGAAAGCGGCGTGCCGGTCAGATAGGCGACATAGATCGCGACCGCCATGTTCATCGCCGGGCTCGTCGCGCGGAAGATCGCGACCGAGAGCGGCAGCACGAAATCCGCGGTCGATCCGCGCACGCCCAACTTGCGAGAGGCCGCGAGCATGGCAGGCAGACTCGCGAGCGAGGATTGCGTGGAGATCGCCACCGCAAAGACCGGCACCATGGCGCGGGCGAAGGCGCCGGGCGACCGACCACCGAGCGTCAGCGCGATGGCGACCGACGCGAGCAGCACGACGAGACCCGCCGCGCTCACGATCAGGATGTAGTGCGCGAGGCCGCCGATCGCATCCGCACCGGTCTGTGCCGCGAGCGACACCGCGAGGCCGAACACCCCGATCGGGGCGAGCATCAGCACCCAACCGACGATCACCATCATTGCCACCGCAAGCCCTTCGAAGAACTGGACCATCGTTTTGCGCGGCGCGTCGGCGATGCGGGTCAAGGCCAGCGCGAAGACCGCGGCGAACAACACCACGGGCAGCATCGCGTTGTTGGCGGCGGCGAAGAGGATGTTGCTCGGCACCATCGCATCGAGGATCTCGGCGAGTGCCGGCACCTTGCCGGGGTCCACGCCACCGCCGCTCAGCGCGGCGACTGCAGCCGAGGGGATCGGCAGAAGTTCGAGCAGCGCAGGCACGAGGATCGCGGCCATCACGCCCGCGAAGAGCAGCACGACGACGAACATCAGCACCGCGCGCTGCGCGAGCCAGCCGCCGCGCGCCGCCGTCAGCGTCTGCGAGATGCCGGTCACGACCAGCCCGATGACAAGCGGCAGGATGGTCAACTGCAGCAGTTTCAGCCACAGGCTGCCGATCTCCTCGGCAGCGGCGAGAACCGGCGCGAAGCCCGCGACCCCTTGGAAGGCGGTGCCCACCAGGAACCCGAACAGCAACGCGAGAAACGTGAGCAGGGCCGGGACCTTGATCTCCGGGAAATTACTCGATGCGGTCGGTGGTTGCATGTGGGTAAGGGTAGCAGGCAGCGAACCTGCACCGCACGTGGAACTCACGCAGCCCGCAGCGAGACCTTCACCCGAAAGCCGAGCGCAGCCGCGATGTTGACGAGCGCGTCGAGCGAGAACCGCGAGATGCGACCGTTCACGAGGTCGTTGATGCGCGGCTGGCTGACGCCGCAGCGCTCGGCCGCCTCCACCTGGGTCCATGCCTTCGCGGCGATGAAGTCGACGATGCGGCGCATCAGGTCCGCGCGCGCGCGCAGGTTCGCCGCCTGTTCAGGGGAGTCGGCGAGCGCATCCCAAGCGCTGCGGAAGGTGGTGGGGTGTTTGCTCATCGGGGGGCTCTCTTGAGTTCCATGTAACGGTGCCGGGCCGCCAAGGAATCGCCGAGGAATCTGATCGGCTTCATCAGGATTATACTGGTATGGATATACCACGGCAAGCGCGCCGTGGGCGAACCCCATGACGCACGATGCGCTGAGCCGCGGCTGGCAGAAAGCCGCCGATCTGGCGTCTTGGTATAGAAATGCGCGCGGCCGGCAGGTAAACCGGTCACAAACGGTGACCGGTGCGCCGCTCGCTGGCCTACGCCCCCACCCTCTCCTTCTTCGCCTCCGCCTCGATGCGGCGGTTGATGTTCCACTGCTGGGCGACCGAGAGCAGGGTGTTGGCCACCCAGTAGAGCACGAGACCCGCGGGGAAGAACGCGAAGGTGACGCTCATCACGAGCGGCAGGATCATGAACACCTTGGCCTGGATGGGATCCGGCGGCGTCGGGTTGAGCTTGGTCTGCACGAACATGGCGCCGGCCATGATCAGCGGCAGCACATAGAACGGGTCCTTGGCGGAGAGGTCCTGGATCCAGAACATGAACGGGGCTTGGCGCATCTCGACGCTCTCGAGCAGCACCCAATAGAACGCGAAGAACACCGGCATCTGGATCAGGATCGGCAGGCAGCCCGCGACCGGGTTGATCTTCTCGCGCTTGTAGAGATCCATCATCGCGCGGCCGAGCTTCTCGCGGTCGTCCTTGAAGGTCTCCTGCAGGTTCTTGATGCGCGGGCCGAGCACGCGCATCTTCGCCATCGACTTGCCGCTCGACTCCGACAGCGGATAGAACACGAGCTTCAGGAGGAAGGTCACGATGACGATCGCCCAGCCCCAGTTGCCGACGATCGAATGCGCCTGCTCGAGCATCCAGAAGAGCGGCTTCGCGAGCAAGGTCAAGATGCCGTAGTCGGCGACGAGGTCGAGCCGCGGCCCGGTGGTCTCGAGCTGCGCCTGTAGCTTGGGGCCGACGAAAAGGGTTTCTTTGAAGGTGGCGCCGCCCTGCGGCGCGACGGTGGTCGCGGGGCCGGCGGTCGAGAGCAGGTACTGATCACCCTGGGTCTGCAGGCTGTAGCGGTAGGACTTACCCGCCTCGGGCACGACGGCGGTCGTGAAGTGGTGCTGCATGCCCGCGATCCAGCCGCCTGCGATGTCGCGCGCGAGAGCGCGGTCTTCGGCGTCGGTGCGGTCGAGCTTCTGGTACTTGATGCCGTCGTAGTACGCGGGGCCTTGGAAGGCGTAGCTCTCGACCGAGAACATGCTGCGCTCGACGGCGGGGTCGTCGCGCAGGATCTGCGCGTAGGACGCCGCGACCCACGGCGCCGTGCCGCGGTTCTCGACATCGTATTGCAGGTCGATGCGGTACTGCCCGCGACGCAGCACGAAGGTCTTGGTGACGGTGACGCCCGTTGCGGGGTCGCTCCAGGCGAGCGGTACGCGCAGTTCATCCGTACCGTCGGTCAAAGAATACGTCGTCGCTGGCGCACTGAACGCAGCGAGGTGCGTGGGGCGGGCGCCGCCCGCGCCGGCGTCGCTGAGGCCGGTCTGCAGGGCGTAGAACTGCCGCGCAGCGACGTTCAAGAGCTGCACAGGGGCCTGCTCGCCCTTCACACGCGGATAGCGCAGCAGGTCTGCGCGCACGAGGGCGCCGCCTTGCAGGCTGATCTCGAGGTCGAGGACATCGGTGGTGACGCGCACGGTGCCGGGGGTGGCAGAAGCGGCGGGCGTGGCGGCGACCGCCGCGACGGCGGGGGCAGCGACAACCGTGGGCGCTGCGGCAACGGGCAAACTGCCGCCAAGCGGCGCGGGGGCAGCGGCGGCGATCGGCGCAGGTGCCGCCGTCTGGGGAACGCTGGCGGCGAGGGTGGTCGCGGAGCCTGGCAGCGCACCGGGCGCCGTCGGCGCAGCAGCTTGTGCGAGCTCAGTGGCGGTGGGCGGCGGTGGCGCCTTCGGCGCGAAGTCGCGCTCGTAGGTCTCGTAATTGATGTACAGCGCCATCACGAGGCCGAGCCAAAGGAACATGCGGGCGTTGGTGGTGGTCACGGGATCTCTCGGGCTGTAGGCACAGGGTCACAGGTGTAGCACTCGGCGCGGGCGAACGGATGGCAGCGACCGATGCGCTTGAGGGCGAGCCAACTGCCGCGCGCAGCGCCGTGGGCCTCGAGGGCTTCGAGCGCGTAGTGCGAGCAGGTGGGGTGATAGCGGCAGCTCGTGCCGAGCCAAGGGCTAAGCACGATCTGATAGCCGCGGATGGCGGAGCGGATCAGGGCGCGGGCGGCGGACATGCGTGGACGGCCTTGTTCCAAAGTGTTTCGAGGCTGGCGCGGATCTGCGGGGCCGGTGCCGTGCGCACACCGGCGCGGGCACCGACGATGAGGTCGGCGGCGGGCAGGCGGGCTTGGGCAAGCCGGAACGAGTCGCGGATTATGCGACGAAGTCGGTTACGGGCGACGGCATTTCCGACGGTTTTTGCCGCAACGGCCATACCCAACCGAGGGCTGTCGGTGGCAGCCCTGCGGATGACTAAACTCAGTAGGGGATTCCCGAAGCGACGACCCTGCCGGTAGGCAGCTTCGAAGTCGACTTTACGGAGAACGCGGTTAGCGGCAGGAAACCGCAACCGAACAGGTGCCGACGAAGCGTCCCGGATCAGGGGATCAGCTTCTTGCGACCCTTGGCGCGACGACGCGAGAGGATTTTACGACCGTTGGCCGTGGCCATACGGGCACGGAAACCGTGGGTTCGGGCGCGGCGGACTTTGCTGGGCTGATAGGTGCGTTTCATGCGGGCGTCACCGAAAAAAGGCCGCAGAGGTTAAGCAGCGGCACCGTGAGTGTCAAGCCAAATCCGAGATATCCACAGGCCGGGCTATCGGTATATTCTCTCCATCCCCTTCCCGATTCCTCATCAACAGGCAGGTTGGCGCTTGGACCACTCGCTGTGGGCTCGCTGCGCGCAAGCGCTGGAAAGCGAGCTCCCTGAAGCACAATTCAACACCTGGGTTCGTCCTTTGCAGGCGATCGAGGGTGATGGCTCGTTGAAGTTGCTGGCCCCGAACCGGTTCGTCGTCGATTGGGTCAACGCCAACCTATTGCCGAGAATCGGTGTTTGGCTGCAAAACGCCATACCGGGACAGGCGCCGATCGTCACGGTGCAGGTCGGCGCAAAACCCGAGGTGGAACCATCTAGCCCGCTTGCCGCGTCATTGACGATGTTGCCGACCGCGCGGCCGGCAGGCCTGATCGTCGGTGCGCGCTTGAACCCGGACTCCACTTTCGAGACCTTCGTCGTCGGCAAGAGCAACCAGCTCGCCAAGGCCGCCGCGCAGCA
>DBCG01000143.1 GCA_002292945.1 Proteobacteria bacterium UBA964
TGGCGGTAGAAGAAGGTCAGCAACAGCGTGCGGATGTGGGCGCCGTCGACGTCGGCGTCGGACATCAGGATGATGCTGTGGTAGCGCAGTTTGTCGACGTTGAATTCGTCCTTGATGCCGCAGCCGAGCGCGGTGATGAGGGTGCCGACCTCGGCGGAGCCGATGATCTTGTCGAAGCGCGCCTTCTCGACATTGAGGATCTTGCCCTTGAGCGGCAGGATCGCTTGGGTGCGGCGGTCGCGGCCCTGCTTGGCGGAGCCGCCTGCCGAGTCGCCCTCGACGATGAAGAGCTCAGAGCGCGAGGGGTCTTTTTCCTGGCAATCGGCGAGCTTGCCAGGGAGTCCTGCGATGTCGAGCGCGCCCTTGCGGCGGGTGAGCTCGCGGGCTTTGCGCGCGGCCTCGCGCGCGCGCGCGGCGTCGATGATCTTGCCGGCGATGGCCTTGGCCTCGCTCGGGTGCTCGAGCAGGAACTCGGAGAACTTGGCGGCGAGCGCGGTCTCGACGACACCCTTGACCTCGGAGGAGACGAGCTTGTCTTTGGTCTGGGAGGAGAACTTCGGGTCGGGCAGTTTGACCGAGAGGATCGCGGTCAAGCCCTCGCGCGCGTCATCGCCGGTGGTCGGTACTTTCTCGCGCTTGGCGATGCCTTCTTTTTCGATGTAGTCGTTCAGCGTGCGGGTGAGCGCGGCGCGGAAGCCGGAGAGGTGCGTGCCGCCGTCCTTCTGCGGGATGTTGTTCGTGTAGCAGAACATCGACTCGGCGTAGGAGTCGTTCCACTGCATCGCCACTTCGACGCCGATCGGGCCTTCCTGGGTACGGAACCAGAACACGCGATCGTTGACGGTTTTCTTTGAGCGGTTCAGGTGCGCGACGAATTCCTGCAGGCCGCCCTCGTGCTCGAAGGTCTCGACCTTGCCGTCGCGCTCGTCGGTGAGATCGATGCGCACACCGGCGTTGAGGAAAGACAGCTCGCGCAGGCGTTTGGCGAGGATGTCGTAGTCGAACTGGATGTGGGTGAAGATGACCGGCGAAGGCTTGAAACGAACGCTCGTGCCGGTGCGATCGGTGGTACCGGTGACGGCGAGCGGCGCGACCGGTTCACCCAAGCGATATTCTTGTTGGTGAAGCTTGCCGTCGCGGTGGATGGTGAGTTGCAGCACTTCGGAGAGCGCGTTGACGACGGAGACGCCGACACCGTGCAGGCCGCCCGAGACTTTGTAGGAGCTGTCGTCGAACTTACCGCCCGCGTGCAGCACGGTCATGATGACTTCGGCGGCGGAACGGCCTTCTTCGGCGTGGATGTCGACCGGGATACCGCGGCCGTTGTCTTCGACGGTGACGGATTCGTCGGCGTGGATCGTGACGACGACGCGATCGCAGTGACCGGCGAGCGCTTCGTCGATGGCGTTGTCGACGACCTCGAACACCATGTGGTGCAAGCCGGTGCCGTCATCGGTGTCACCGATGTACATTCCGGGCCGCTTGCGGACCGCGTCGAGACCTTTTAAGACCTTGATTTTACTGGAGTCGTAGACTTCGGGTTCGGTCATATCCAGCGCCTGAAATGCGATGCGAAAGTATACCTGATTAGGGGGGGTGGAGGGGTCCCGTCACCCTCGGTCTTGGGGCTTCCTTTTCCCGTGTTTCGCACGCATGCGTTGATTGAAAGCCAGGGCGTCGAACGGGCGTGGTTCGCCGGTTTGCGCACCTTCCACCAGCGCCGCGCGGATCGCGTCGATCTCCGTGCCGCGTTCCTGTTCGCGACGGATCAGATCGCGGATGTACTCGCTGTCGTTGGTATAGCCGCCCGCATCGACCTGCTGCTTGACCCACTTGTCCTGCTGCGCGGTGAGCGTGATGGTCTTTCGAACGGTGCTCATGCCGTGATCCCCTCGGGTGTCCGCGTGTCGAGGGTGAAAAGTTATCATACTATTGGTGCGATTTCGCGTGTCTTGCGGTTCAGGCATATCGAGTCACATATCGGCGTTTCTGGTGGGTTTAAACAGAAACAGGCGCCCTGACGAGCAACCTACCCCCCCTCTACCCTCCCTTGTTCCACGTGGAACACTCGGTCGGGGCTGCCGAAGAGCCGCGTGTCGCGCTCCAGGGCAGTGACGATGATCTGGGTCTCGAGGCACTGGACGCGGCGGATGAACCGGCCGAGACGATCCTGGTCGAGCTCCGCAGAAGGATCATCCAGCAGCAAAGTCGGCAGCAGGCCGTGCTCGCGCTTGAGGTATTCGAGTTGGCAAAGGTGTAAGGCCACGGCGGCGAGCTTCTGCTGGCCCCGAGAGAGCACCTCACGGGCCAATTTGCCGCGCAACCGCAAGGACACATCGGCGCGATGGGGTCCAATGGTGGTGGTGTGCCGTTCGCGATCGCGGGGGGTCGAGGCCGTCAAAGCGTCGGCAAGCGAGGCGCTGCGGTCCCAGCCCGCCTGAAACCCAAGTGTCAGGTCGAGTCCGACGAGTTCGGCAGAGATCTCGGCCCAGTATGGCTGCAAGGCGACCATCACCCGCTCGCGGCTCGCGGTCAGGCTCTCCCCCTCCCTCGCCATCTCCGGTTCCCAGGCCCCAACCTCCCGGGACCCACTGCGCAGCGCCGCATTGCGCTGTTGGAGCGCCCGCTGATACCGAGACCAAGCCCCGGCGAAGGAATGTTCCACGTGGAACACCGCCCAGTCGAGCCAGCGACGACGGCGGGCCGCGCTCTCCTCGATCAGTTTGTGGGCGTCCGGGTCCAGGGCCTGCACTGGAAACGCCAAGGCCAGTTCGGCCATGGATCGAGCGGCGGCGCCATTCAAGCGCGCGATCGTACCGCCGCTCTCGCTCCCTTCGCGGCGGATCTCAAGACCCAGGGTATGGATCGCGCCGGTTGACGTCAGCGACCCGTCCGTCATCGATTGAGGTGCGGGGTGGGTCTTGCCGACCACTCGCGAAACACTTTGGCCGTGGCGGATCAACCGCTCGTTGAGGCGATTGCGGAAGGACCGCCCCCGACCCAGTAGGAACACGGCCTCGAGCAGTGAGGTCTTGCCGGCGCCGTTCGCGCCGTAGATCAGGTTGATACCAGTGCCCAACTCGAGACGGGCGGTCTCGATGCACCGTAGATCGAGCAGATTGAGCTCCGCCAAGGCCATGTGCGATGAACGCCTGTGGCCCGGCGGCGGCTCAGAGCCGCATCGGCATCACGACATACTTGGCGCCATCCGCCTCAGCCGCCGTGACGAGGCAGCTGCTGTTCGAGTCCGTGAGTGCGATGTTCACGCGCGAGGTCTCGATGACCGACAAGGCATCGAGCAAGTAGGTGACATTGAAGCCGATCTCGATCTCTTCGCCTGCATAGACGACCTCGATCTGATCTTCGGCTTCTTCCTGCTCCGGGTTGTGCGCCTGGAGCGTCAGTTGGTTCGGCTTGATGCTGAGGCGGATGCCGCGGTATTTCTCGTTCGACAAAATCGCCGTTCTGTGCAGACTTTGCCGCAAAGTTTCACGATCTGCGTCGATAATGCGGTTTGCGTTAGCGGGGATGACGCGCGAGTACTCCGGAAACTTGCCGTCAATGAGCTTCGATGTGAAGCGAATGTCGCCGATCTGGCAGCGAACGTGATTGGTGCCGAGCGCGAACTCGACCTCACCGTCCCCATCACCCAACATCCGGTGCAGTTCGAGCACACCCTTGCGCGGCACGATGACTTGTTGCTTGCCCGTGACCCGCTCGCTGAGGTTCGCCTCGCACATCGCAAGGCGATGCCCGTCGGTCGCGACCGCGCGGACACGCCCGCCTTCGGATTCCAGCATCAGCCCGTTCAGGTAGTAGCGGACATCCTGCTGCGCCATCGAGAAGTGGGTCTTGTCGATGAGAGCGCGGAACGCCTTCTGCGGCAGCTTCAGCACCTGCGTCGCCTGAATGTCTTCGACCAGCGGGAACTCCGCCGACGGCAACGTCGAGAGGGTGAACCGGCTACGACCCGCGCGAACCACGATGCGCTCGCCTTCGGTCGTGAGCGTCACATTCGTGCCCTCGGGGATCGCCCGCAAGATGTCGAGCAGTTTGCGCCCCGGTACCGTGACCTCGCCGGGTGCCGACACGGTGAGCGTGGCCGCGCTGACGAGCTCCACTTCGAGATCGGTGCCCGTGACGCTCAGGCGGTTGTCCTTCGCGCTCAGAAGCACATTGGACAACACCGGCATCGTTTGACGTCGTTCGACGACACCGATCACGTTCTGGACCGGACCGAGGATCTCTTCACGGGTGGCTGTGAGTTTCATAGTTTCAGAAGTGGTTTATATCCAGATGTTGTAGCGATAGTAGAGCCGGTGGATATGGGGAAAACCCCAGAAAAACCGCTGAATTCAGTGTCTTGGACCCCGCACCCGGTCGGCATTTCCCGTGCACGACCCGTGCATCCCCTGTGGGTGGATTGTGAATGATTTTCCGTCCCGAAAACATCCACAGGACACCCACATCATGCTGTCAGAGTCCTCAACAGGTTCAGATAGTCCTCGGCGATGTGTTGGTCTTCCTCGCGCAGCGCCTTGATGCGACGGCAGGCGTGCAAAACAGTCGTATGGTCGCGTCCGCCGAAGGCGTCGCCGATCTCAGGCAGGCTGTGCCGGGTCAATTCCTTCGCCAGCGCCATCGCCACCTGTCGCGGCCGGGCGAGCGAACGGCTGCGGCCTGGTGAGAGCAGGTCCGCGACCCGCAGTTTGTAGTACTCGGCGACCACCCGCATGATGTTCTCGATGGTGACCAGACGCGCCTGCAGCGCGAGCAGATCCTTGAGGGATTCTTTGGTGAACTCGAGCGTGATCGGCTCGCCGGTGAAGCGCGAATGCGCGATCACCCGCCGCAGCGCGCCTTCGAGTTCACGCACATTCGAGCGTATGCGCTTGGCGATGAAGAGCGCCACCTCGTCGCTCAAGCTGACATGCGTCGCCTCGGCCTTGGTCTTGAGGATCGCGGCGCAGGTCTCGAGTTCCGGCGGCTCGATCGCGACCGTGAGCCCCCAGCCGAAGCGTGATTTCAGCCGCTCCTCGAGCCCATCGACCTCTTTCGGGTAGCGATCGCAGGTGAGGATCACCTGCTGCTGGCCTTCGAGCAGCGCATTGAAGGTGTGGAAGAACTCTTCCTGGGAGCGCTCCTTGCCAGCGAAGAACTGAATGTCGTCGATCAGCAGCGCATCGAGTGAACGGTAGGCCGCTTTGAACTCGTTCATCTGGTTGTGCTGCAGCGCCTTGACCATGTCGCTGACGAAGCGTTCGGAGTGGACATAGGCGATGCGCGCATCGGGCTTGCGCGCCTGGATGGCGTGCCCGACGGCATGCATCAGATGGGTTTTGCCGAG
>DBCG01000138.1:0-321 GCA_002292945.1 Proteobacteria bacterium UBA964
CATCCATTGAAGGATCTCGAGGCCCCGGTTGGCCGACGCCGGCATGATGCGGCTGAGCACGCTGCTGGCCTTGTCCTCGCCGATGGCGTTCTTCAACACCGTCTCGAGATAGTCGATCCCGCCGCCGATGTTGGTCTGCTTCTTGATGGTGGCGATGAATCCATCGAGGACCGAGCTCACCGCTTCCTGCGACAGATCCGCGACCGAGATCATTGCAGAGCTGAGATGCTGCACTTCCTTCGGGGCGAGATGACGGATCACACTCGCCGCCTCCTCCTCACCCAACAGCATGAGCATCACGGCCGCACGCTGGGTGTTCGA
>DBCG01000138.1:391-679 GCA_002292945.1 Proteobacteria bacterium UBA964
TCGTGCTCCTATCAGCTCAGGTCCCGACTGATCAGGTTCTTCAGCACCAGCGACACGCGCTTGGAGTCCTGAGAGACCATCATGCGGACGACGGTCACCTTGTCGTCGTAGCTGTTCGCGGTATCCAGCATGTCCGCCGAGATACCTTTCTTCTTGGGCTTCATGCGCGCCTTCAGCTCTTCCAACGTCTCGCCTTCGCGCAGTTCCAGTTCACCCTCCGCCATGCCTTCGGCGGTCGTGCCAGCGGCGACGGTCGCAAGATCGCCCGACCCGCCGACGACGGCGAGG
>DBCG01000138.1:779-7519 GCA_002292945.1 Proteobacteria bacterium UBA964
AGTGAGCTTCGTCATGATCGGACGGATGATCAGCAGCGCTGCCAAGGCGATCGCCAGGGCGACCGCGAGATACTTGCCGGTGTCGATGAACTGCGGCTGCAGATAGATCGGTGTCGGGACCTCGGCTGCCGGCAACTCGAAGTTGGTGCTGATGAGGTTGACGACATCACCACGCGCAGCATCGAAGCCGACGGTGCCCTGGATCAAGTTCGTCAACCGCGTGATCTCGGCGGCCGGAAGCGGGCGTCGTGCGGGGGCAGCGGTGGCGCCCGGCGCGGCGATCGCATCGTTGATCGCGACACCGACGGTCAGGCGACGCATACGCGGCGCAGGATCGACGACATAGCGGACGCTACGATCGATCTCGAAGTTACGGTTCTCGCTGCGCTCCTGACCACGGACCACCGGTTCAGCGGCCGGTGCGGCAGCAGCCGGCGCGGCCGCGGCGGCGGCAGCCTCGGGCGTCGGTGTGGCGGGTACCGGCGGCTCGTTCGAGAGTGTGCCCGGGACCCCGGTGGCGCTCGGCTCAGTGGTCCGGCTCTCGGTCACCTGTTCCGAACGCACACGCGTACCCGCGTTCTCGGGGTCGTAGTTCTCCGTCGTCTGCTCGATGACCGAGAAATCGAGGTCCGCGTTCACCTGGGCGCGGACGTTGGCGACGCCGAAGATCGGCGTCAGGATCTGCGTGATGCGATCGACATAGTCGGCTTCCAGCTTCTGCCGCAGTTCCAGTTGCTTGGCGTTGAGGTCGGACGCGCTACCGGTGTCGGTGAGCAGGCGACCGAACTGGTCCACCACAGAGACATGGGCGGGGACGAGGTACGGTACGCTCGAGGAGACCAGATGGATGATCGCCTGTACCTGGCCGTCGCTGACCGCGCGCCCTTGGAACGGCGTGACGATCACCGATGCTTTCGGATCTGCGCGGTCGCGGACGAAAGCGCTCTGACGGGGCAGCGCCAAGTGCACACGCGCGTCTTTGATGGTGTTGATGCGGCGGATGCTTTGTGAGAGCTCCTCCTCGATGGCGGCGTTGTATCGCGCCTGCTCCATGAACTGGCTGGTGCCGAGCGGCATCGCTTCGTTGATGGACGAGCTGTCGGCCGCGGAGTCGCGCGGCAGCCCTGCGGCGGCGAGCATCATCCGGGCTTCGTGGAACTCGCTCACCGGTACGGTCAACGAGCCGGTGACCTTGTCGAGCGCCACGCCGATGCCGTTCTTCTGCAAGAGCTGCTGCGCAGCTTCCTTGTCGCTGTCCGCCATCTCGGGGTACAGCGTCCGGGGCGGCGGGGTCGACATCGACATGTACGCCACCACCGCAAGCATCAGCACGAGCGCGATGGTCACATACGGCAAGGCGGCCCGGACCACGGGCGCCCGCAGGAAACCGGTGACCGGATTCGCGGAGGCCGCAGAGGCGGCAGCGTTCTCCATGGGGCGCATCGCACCCGACGAGGAGCTGACCATGACCCCTGCATTCGAGCCTTCGTCATCGAGGCGCCGTCTCAGGACATCTGCTTCTACCGCTGCCATGCCATTACACCGTCATGTTCATGATTTCTTTGTACGATTCCAGGATCTTGTTCCGCACCTGGACCGTGGCCTCGAAGGCCACCGACGATCGCTGCATCGCGATCGCCACATCGGTGAGCGATACATCCTCACCGCGCACATAGGAGGTCTGCAGCTGGCGGGATAGCCGCTGCTGTTCGTTCACCGAATCGACCGCGGAACGCATCGTGTCGAGGAACGACCCGGCGCCGGGCGCCGATGAAGTCGAGGACACCGCGATGCCGCGCGGCTGCTCCGCACCCGCATCGACCGGCCGCACAGCCTCGCGCATCGAGCGCAACTGCTCCAAAGCCTGCTGCATGGCGACGGATTGGACGGTCATGCGCCTGCTGCCATGATGCCGTGCTCACGCAGACGCGCCATCTTGTACCGCAGGGTGCGTTCGGAGATCCCCAGTTTGGCGGCGGCGACGGTCTTGGTAGGCGTCGATCGCAGCGTCGCGAGGATCAGTTCCGCTTCCTGCATCGCTCGCCGATCGGCCAGCGAGGGCTCGGGCGTCGGTGCCACAAGCGTCGACTCGTCGTCCCGGACATCCGCCGACGGAAACACCGTCGTCGCAGTGGCATCGTCGTAGGTGCCCGACCCGTCGAGTTCGAGGTCCGCCGCCGTCAAGTAGGCGCCGTCCGCCACGACCAGAGCGCGTTGGATGACGTTCTCGAGCTCGCGGACATTGCCAGGCCATCCATGGCGATGCAGCGCGCCGATCGCGCCGGCATCGAGCTGACGCTCTCCGGCGATGTAGCTGTGCCGACGGATCAGTGCACGGGCGAGCGGGACGATGTCGCCGGGTCGCTCACGCAGCGGTCTGATCTGCAGGGGGAAGATGTTCAAACGGTAGAAGAGATCCTCGCGGAAGCGACCGGCCTGGACCTCCGCTTTCAGATCGCGGTTGGTCGCGGCGAGGAGCCGGAACCGCGTCGTCTGTGCGCGTGTCGAGCCGAGCGGCGTGAATTCGCGCTCCTGCAGCACCCGCAGCAGCTTGGCCTGCACCGAGAGCGGCATCTCGCCGACCTCGTCGAGGAACAGCGTTCCGCCATCAGCCTGCTCGAAGAATCCCTCGAACCGCTGCACGGCGCCGGTGAACGCGCCTTTCTCGTGTCCGAACAGCAGGTCTTCGACCATGCTCTCCGGCAGACATGCGCAGTTGAACGCGATGAAGGGGCCGGCGCGCCGCAGCGAGTTGTCGTGGATCACCCGCGCGAGCACTTCCTTGCCGGTGCCCGATGATCCGCCGATCAGAACCGTCACCTCGGTCTTGGCGACCCGGGAGGCGAGCGCGAGCAGTTGCTCGGTGAACGGATCACCGAACACCATCGTCGTGGCTTTCGATCCGGACCCACGGGCTGCCGAGGCAGTGCCCTGCGGTGGGGTATACGGATCGTTGATCTCTTCTGCGATGGCGGACACTGAGCATGCACCGGTGGTGTGACCCGATGGGTTCAGCAAAGACCATGCCATCGAAAAAATCGTAGGCGATTGAAAGACTTGTGAAGGCGAGCGACGGATATTCACGTCACTGTCGGAATACCGAGGGCTCATACTTGCGCAGGCGCTCGATGAACGTGGTCCTCGGTAGCCGCAGAAGCTCGGCAGCATGGGTGATGTTCCCGGAGGTCACCCGCATCGCCTCGCGTACCCAAGCGGCCTCGTAGTCGGCGAGGACTTGCTTGAGGTCGATGGCGTCCATGCGCCCCCCCGATGAGATCGGTGTCCTCGGCGTCGGCACATCAGCGGCCCAGTCGAGCGCCCCATCGATCGGCGCGCCATCGGTGGCGGACCCCGAGTCCCACAGGTCAAGCACCGCGCGCTGCTCTTCCGCGGTGGGCGCCGGTGCACCACGACGCCGGGGCAACATCGCGATCGGGATGGCGGCAAGCGTCAGTTCCTTTCCCGGCCAAAGCACCGTCATACGCTCGACGAAGTTCAGCAGTTCGCGACAGTTGCCGGGCCAGTCGTATTGCATGAGCCAGCTGCTGAGGCACGGCGCCGCGCGGATCGGCGAGTCGCCTCGTCCGGCGCTCTGCTGCGCGAAATGATCGAACAGCAGCAGAATATCGCCCTCGCGTTCGCGCAACGGCGGCACATATATAGGGATGACATTGAGGCGATAATAGAGATCGGCGCGGAACTCGCCGTCGGCGACCGACTTGTCGAGGTCGCGGTGGGTTGCAGCGATGATCCGCACATCGACTTTGAACGGTCGCTCATCGCCGACGCGGTCGATCATGCGTTCCTGCAGCACCCGAAGCAGCTTCACCTGCATCTCGAGTCGCATGTCTCCGATCTCATCGAGGAACAACGAGCCGGAGTTCGCCATCTCGAACCGACCGCGCCGATCGACGAGTGCGCCGGTGAACGCACCTTTGGTGTGCCCGAACAGTTCACTCTCGAGGAGGTCGTGCGGTATGGCGCCGCAGTTCACCGGCACGAACGCGTTGCGCGATCGCTCCGACAGCCGGTGGATCGAGCGCGCAACCAGTTCCTTGCCCGTCCCGGATTCACCGAGCACCAGCACCGTGCTGTCGCTTGCCGCAACGCGGCGCAGGATGGCGCGCAGGGAGCGCATGACGGCGGATTCGCCGGCGAGCAGCTCCAACGGGTCGTGATCACCGACGGCAACGGTTGCGGATCTGGCGACCACAGCGCTTTCTATCCCGCCCACGATCCGCGCGACATGCCCTACCCCTGCCGACCGACCCGCGAGGCCGAGCCCCGTAATCGATCCATTTCGGAACTAATTGTCCGAATAGTAGCAAAGGCGCTGTGCGCTACTAGGGTACTTGCTGCGGGTCGGGTGCGTCCAGCCGTGACCGAACGACGGTCAGTCGGGAGGGCTTTTAGCTATAAAGCCATTATATTCAGAGGGTTACATCGCTCCCTGACCCCTGACCCAGGATCAGGAATAGACGACGAACATCCGACGGTTCACCTCACCGGCCACCGCCGGGTTGATCACAGCCCAAGCCTCACGCACTTGGCTCAAGAGGTCCTGGCAATCCGCGAGATCGTCGGTCGAGCCGGTGGCCCCCGCACGAACCAGTCGACGGATCAAAAACTGATAAAAATCATTAAGATGCGCAGCCACCGGCCCGCCACCTTGGAGATCGAGCGTCTCGCGCAGCGCGGTCAGGATCGTCATGGCCCGCGAAGAGGATGCGCTCGCTGCACGCTTCTCCTGCCGGAGCGCGTACTCCCGGGCGAGGCGGATCGCGTCGATCGCGCCGTCGTACATCATGATCACGAGATCCCGCTTGCTCGACTGCTCACAGCGCGAGTGCAGATCCGTGGAACGGTAGGCTTTCAAGGCATAGGCTGACATGGTGGTGCTCCAGTTACGCAAGACGTATCGCGTACACCGGATACAGTCGGGCAGACCTCGCGATTCTTGAGCGCCTGACCCCCCTTCCCGTCGCCAGGACACGGCAATGAGGAAATGCGGCGGGGGTCTGCACCCCCGCCGCCGTCCCCGACCTCAGGTCAAGTCGGCCGCCTTCAGACAGCGGCGGCGACGCCGGCACCACTCGGTGCCACCGCCGACGCCTGTGGGGCGTCGACGAAACCTGAGATCACGGCCTTGGTACGCACGGGCGTGGTGCGTGTTGCGAGCTCCGCCCACGCCTCCCGTACCGAACTCAAAGTTGCCTTCGCCTCTTGGAACCAAGTGACGTCCCGACGCGTCTGCGCCCCGATGATTTTCGAGGTGACGCTGTTGTAGAGCCGAAGCAAGCTGCTTGCCACGGGCTCACCCTGCTCGAAGTCGAGCGTTTCGCGGAGCCCCGCCAAGATCGTCAGCGCGCGTGAGCACTGGCGTCCGCAGTCGCGGTACTCCTGCCTCGACATGAGGATCTCGGCCTGACCGATCGAGTCGATCAAGGCGTCGTACAACGCCAAGACCAGATCGACTCCTCTGCCCCCATGGGCCACCGACTGCATGTCGGCGTCCTGGTAAGCCTTCAAAACAGAACGTGGTGCCATTTCTGTTCTCCTAAGCCTTATTGTTTAAAACACTATCCAGACCAGCGTGATCCCCCGGGCAAGCCCGGGGGATCACCTAACCTGCGATTAGCCGCGGAGCAGGGTCAGGACGTACTGCGGCGCCTGGTTGGCCTGGGCGAGCATGGCGGTACCGGCCTGGGCCAGCACCATGCCGCGCGCGAGGTTCGCCGACTCGGCAGCGTAGTCCGTGTCCTGCAGACCCGACAGCGCTTCGTTCAGCCGCTGGCTGACGTTCTGCGCGTTGGAGAGCGCAAAACCCAGACGGTTGATGTTCGAACCCGCCGTGGCGCGGGCTGTCGACACGTTCGCGAGCGCAGCATCAATGGCCGTTATCGCCGCAGCGGAGTTGGTTTGATCCGTAACCGAGGTGCCGTTTACGGTTAGGGCCGCAGCATTGAGGTCAGCAGTGTTGAACGTGACCTTATCGGTCCCGGCCGCGCCAAGCTGAATCTGGACGCCCAAAGCAGTGTTCGCGATGGCCGTCCGGTTGAATGCCGTGTTGTCGGCGATACGATCAATCTCAGCCAGCAGCGCCGTGTACTCCGTATTAGCAGCAGTACGATCAGCAGACGCATAAGTTCCGTTGTTCATCTGCGACGCCAATTCACGCATGCGAACGAGGATGTTCTCCACCTCCGAAGCGGCACCATCGAACGTCTGGAACAACGAGATACCATCGTTGATGTTGCGCACGGCGACATCACCGCTCGCGATATCCGCCTTCATTTTGAGGGCGACCGACGCAGCGGCCGCGTCATCGGCTGCGGAGTTGACCCGCTTGCCGGACGCCAGACGCGCCATCGCCGTCTCGAGATCATTGCGGTTCGTCGAAAGCACTCGCGATGCGTGGATCGACGAGATGTTCGTATTGACAACTACACCTGCGGCCATAACTCCTCCAAATCAGTCAATGTGTGGTGCTTCAATTCCCGATCGAAGCTGTTTAGAAAACTCTCTCACTAAATATCGTCGGAGACAAATAAGGTTTCTTTAACGTCAAAGAAAAATTTTAGCTTTGAGACCTTATATGCATGTTCTCGCATACACCGCGGACTAACACTGCCCCCCGGCTTCAAAAGCTTCCGGGTCGCCCCCGAGAATTATCCCGGAGGCGACCCGAAGCGAGATCAACCGCGGAGCAGGGTCAAGACGTACTGCGGCGCCTGGTTGGC
>DBCG01000011.1 GCA_002292945.1 Proteobacteria bacterium UBA964
GCTGCCATGGAAGCCGCTGCCGCTGCCGCCGCAGCCGCCGCGGCCGCAACCGCCGCCACAGCGGAACACGCCGAGACCGCCAGCCTGCACGCTGCGGCCGAAGCCACGGCTGCGACGCGAAAGGCGATCGATGCGGCTGCAGAAGCCGCGCGGCTCGCGCAGGCCGCCGCCAGCGCGGTCCGCCGCGACGAGGGCTGAATACGCTTGCCAAGAAGCCCACGCTCATCCATCATGGATTCGTCGAGGTGTTCCGTATCGGCGCGCAAGCGTCGGTGACGGAGTGAAACGGGAAGCCGGTGCGAGCTTGTAAGCTCCAGCCCGGCACTGCCCCCGCAACGGTGAATGGGTGGTACCGATCAACCCGCCACTGCAGTCCGGTGTCATAGCCGCGCTGCGGGAAGGCGATCGGGACCGCGGGCCTTCATAAAGCCTGCCCCATGAGTCCGGAGACCGGCCTAGACATCATCCCGGACTGCGGTGGGCAGACAGGAGCGGGTCGGCCCGTCTTGGGTCCGCTTGTTTCCTGTCCCTTTCGCACCCGGTCGTCAAAGACCATGGGGCGCGGGAAAGCGCCCTCAGGAGACTATCCATGTTCCATCTGAGCCGGGTGCTCATCGCCCAGTGCTGCCTGCTCCTTTCAATCCTCGGCGCGTCGACCGCGGCCAGGGCAGCGACCGATCGGACTGCCGCCGAGCTCGAAGAGGTCATCGTCACCGCCAGCCGCCGTGCTGAACCGATCGACAAAGCCCTCGCATCGGTCAGCGTGGTCGATCGCGCGGCGATCGAAGGTCGCCAGTACGCAAGCTTCGAGCGGCTGTTGTCCGACCTGCCTGGGATCTCGATCACCAACAACGGGGGCATCGGCAAAGCGAGCTCGATCTTCATCCGCGGCGCCGAGTCCGATCACAGCTTGGTGCTGGTCAACGGCCTTCGCTGGGGCTCCACCACCCTCGGTACCTCTTCATTGCAAGATCTGCCGCTCGAACTCATCGAGCGGGTAGAGGTCGTGCGCGGACCGCGCTCGGCCCTGTATGGTGCCGATGCACTCGGCGGTGTCATCCAGATCTTCACCCGTCGCCCCGCTGCCGATGAGCGGCTGCAGCGTGAGGCCTCTGTCGGTGTCGGCTCTTCCGGGACCGAGCGTGCCGCGCTCAACGTAGGCACTACGACCGATCGCGGCTTCTGGCAGCTCGGCGGAGCTTGGACCGGATCCGACGGCACCAACGCCTGTCGTGGATTCGGCGCACCGCAGTTCGTCGGTTGTTTCACCGACGAACCGGACGCAGACGGCTACCGGAACGCGTCGCTCACCGCGCGTGCCGGCGCACAACTCGGATCGAATGGACTGCTCGAAGTGTCGGGATCGCTGACCGAAGGGCGCGTGGAATTCGACGGTTCGTTCCAGAACGTCGCGGAGTTCCGCCACAGCGTCCTCGGGGGCGCCTACACCCAAGAGACCGCGGACAAGACCCGCATCGTCGCGCAGTTCGGTCGGACCAGCGACGACAGCGACAATTATTCGGAGGGCGCGTTTGTCTCGCGTTTCGACACCGCCCGCGATTCGGCATCGCTGCAGGCCGATCTCACGCTGCGGCCCGAGATCATCCTGACGCTCGGCACCGACTATCTGCGGGACACCGTCGAGAGCACCACCGCGTACACGGAGACCGCGCGCCGCAACCTCGCGGCGTTCACCGCTTTGCAGGGCTCGCTCGGCAGTCATTCCGTGCAGGCCGGCGTGCGGTACGATGACAACCAACGCTACGGCAGCAAGACGACCGGCTCGCTCGGCTGGGGCTGGGATCTCTCGCCGCAATGGCGGTGGGTGGCGACCGCTGGCGATGGATTCAAGGCGCCGAGTTTCAACGAACTCTACTTCCCCGGGTTCAGCAACTCCGCGCTGCGGCCGGAGCGTTCGACCAGCTTGGAGACGAGCCTGCGCTGGAAAGCCCAGAATGCGACGGCAGCGATCTCGGTGTATCGGAACTCCATCGACGACCTGATCGGCTTCGATGCGAGCTTCAAGCCCGCGAACATCGACAAGACCCGCATCGAAGGCGTCGAACTGACGGCGCAGACAACGATCGGCCCGTGGCGGCTCGACGGTTCGGCCGAGTGGCTGTCGCCCATCAACCGCTCCGCAGGTGTCGATCAAGGCAAGGTCCTGCCGCGTCGCGCCCGCAACATCGTCCGTACCGATGTCGAACGTCGATGGCAGCGCGGCAGTGTCGGGGTCCGCGCCCAATATCAAGGAGGTCGCTTCGACAACCTCGCCAACACCCGGGCGCTCGACGCCTACCTGACCGTCGACCTTCGCGCCGAATGGCGGATATCTGCGGCATTGCTCCTCCAGGCGCGGCTCGACAACCTGTCTGACGAGACCTACGAATCGGCGAGCTTCTATCCGCAACCGGGGCGAGAGTGGCATGTCGGCATCCGGTATGCCGCTCGCTGAGCCCGACATGACACCCCTCGAGACAGAGGAAACGCTGCGTCGGTCGGTCCGGGCGCGACTCGATCGGCTGACCAAGCCGCAAGGCTCACTCGGTCGTCTCGAGGACCTGGTCGTCGAGTTGTGCGTGATCCAGGGCGATCTGCACCCCCAAGTCTCGCAGGCCGAGCTCTTGTTGTTCGCAGCAGACCACGGGATCAGCGACGAGGGAGTGAGCGCCTTCCCCCGCGTCGTCACCGCACAGATGGTCGGTAATTTCCTTCGCGGCGGCGCAGCGGCGAGCGTCCTCTCGAGACTCCATGGCTGCGGGTTGCGGGTGATCGATGTCGGCGTGGATGCCGATCTCGATCCACATCCGTTGCTGCAACAGTCAAAGATCGCCCGCGGCACGGCCAACATGCTGCACGCTGACGCGATGTCGACGGCGCAGCTGCAGCAAGCGCTGCAGATCGGACGTGACACGGCGATCGAAGCCATCGACCGCGGCAATCGTGTCCTGCTCTTCGGCGAGATGGGGATCGGCAACACCTCTGCGAGCTCGCTGTTGTTGGCGGGTTTCAGCGGATCGTCCTTGGCCGAATGCGTCGGACCGGGCACCGGACTCGATACGGCCGGTGTCGCGCGCAAACTCGCGATCCTCGAGCAGGTCCGTGGTCGCAGCGCCGCATCACCGCCGCCCTCGGACCCCGTGGCAGCGGCCCACGCGATGCTGCAGCGATGGGGAGGCTTCGAGATCGCAGCCTTGGTCGGCGCGATCGGCGCCACGGTCGCCGCGAGGGCCGTGCCGTTGATCGACGGTTTCTCGGTCAGCGTGGCCGCCCTCATCGCCGACCGGCTGGCCCCGGGCGTACTGCGACGCTGTGTCTTCAGTCACTGTTCCGCCGAACCTGCTCACGCGCACCTGCTGCGCCGCATCGGCGTGGAACCCTTGCTGTCCTTGGGGCTGCGGCTCGGCGAGGGCAGCGGCGCCCTGCTCGCATTGCCCTTGTTGCGTAGCAGCGTCGCCTTCTACGAGCAGATGGCGAGCTTCGACGATGCCGGGGTCAGCGATCGTCCGAAGGAGGATGGACCATGAGCGCGCAGTGGCGGGTGTTCCTGGCGGCGGTTCAGTATTTCACCCGGCTTCCCGTGCCTGCTTCGGTCGGACACTCCCAGCAGTTGCTGGATGACGCCGCGCGCTATTTCCCGGCCGTCGGCACTCTGGTCGGGGTTGCGTCAGCAGCGACGTTCTTCGTGGGCAGCCTGCTGCTGCCACCGACGGTCGCCGCACTGCTCGCCGTCGGTGTCGCCGTGTGGATCCCCGGCGCCTTCCACGAGGATGGGCTTGCCGACGCCATCGACGGGATCGGTGGCGGTTACGAACGGCAACGCATCCTCGAGATCATGCGTGACTCCCGCATCGGGACCTACGGCGCGGTGGCGTTGCTGCTCAGCATCGGGCTGCGGGTGTCGATACTGGCGGCACTGCCTGTCGATCTCGGCTGCCTCTTATTGATCGTCGGGCACACCTGCAGCCGTCATGCCGGGATCGTCCTGATGTGGCTGCTGCCCTATGTCAGAGAGGACGAATCTCGCGCGAAACCCTTATCGCGTAGCCTGAGTCTGAACGCCATGCTGGTCGCTTCGTCCACCGCACTCGTCGCGTTCGCGCTCGGCGTCGCCTACGAGCCGGCGCTCCTCGGCGGACTGCCGCTCGCCTTGGTCGCGCAGCTCTACTGGTACCGCGTCCTCCGGCGCAACCTGCAGGGCTACACCGGCGATTGCCTGGGCGCCGCACAACAGATCACCGAGGTGAGCCTCGGGGTGGGTCTGCTCGCCGCATGGTCTATCTGATCCGCCACACCACCCCGGCCATCGAAGCCGGCGTCTGCTACGGACGCTCGGACATCGCTCTGGCCGACACGGCGCCTGACGAGATCGCCGCGGCGCTCGACGCCATCCCGGACCTTGCGATCGTCTACTCGAGTCCCGCGCAGCGTTGTCTGCGTCTCGCAGAGGCGGTCGCCGCTGCACAGGGTATCGATCACCGGACCGACCCCAGACTTCAAGAGATCGATTTCGGCGGCTGGGAAGGGCGTCGTTGGGATGACATTCCCGTGGCCGATATCGCGCGCTGGGACGCGCAGCTTTGGGACCACCCACCCGGGGGCGGCGAGTCCTTCCGTGATCTTTGGCAACGCGTCGCCGAGTTCAGCGACGAGGTGTTACGGCCGTTCGCAGAGGCCGCAGACCGTCATGCGCTCGTGGTCTCACATCACGGTCCGTTGCGGGTGCTGCACTGCCTGGGATCGGGTCTGACCCATGCCCAGCTGTTCGACACGAAGTTCGGGTTCGGCGCTTCGGGCTTGCGCCGATGGGTCGACACCCGATCCACCCGCGTTTAAAACCCCTCGTCCGCTCTGAGATAGCGCCATTGCCCGACGGGTAGCGAGCCGAGCATCACCCGACCGGTGCGGATGCGCTTCAGACCCGTGACCGTGAGCCCTACGATCTCGCACATGCGACGGATCTGGCGCTTGCGGCCCTCTCGCAGGCCGAAACGCAACTGATCCTCGTTCTGCCAGGACACCTGCGCAGCCTTCAAGGTCACGCCATCCAGCGTCAATCCGAGCCGCAACCGCGCCATGCCATCCGGGGCCATCTCGCCCTGAACGCGCACGAGATATTCCTTCTCGACATCGTTGCCGCCGATCAGCTGCTTCGCGACGCGCCCGTCTTGGGTGTAGACCATGAGGCCGGTCGAATCGATATCGAGCCGTCCAGCCGGCGCGAGGCCATCGAGGTGCCGCGGCTCGAAGCGCCGGCCTGAGGTATCGCCGCTCCAGCGGTTCTCCGGCCGGATCAACACCGACGCCGGCTCGTATCCGTCCTCAGCCTGACCAGAGACATAGCCGATCGGTTTGTTGAGGAGGACAGTGACGAGTTCCGCCTGCTGCGCACGCGCGCGACGATCGACCTCGATGCGCGCCTCGCGGCTCACGCGCGTGCCGAGCACATCGACGACCTGCCTATCGACTTTCACCCATCCCGCGACGATCCACGCCTCCGCTTCGCGGCGCGAGCAGAGCCCGAGCTCACCCATGCGCTTGGAGAGTCGCGGCAGATCGTCGGCGTCGGAGGTCATCGTGACATGATAGCGCGTCGCCGGCGTGCAGCCCTCTAAAGGGCATCCATCGGGATCTTGAGGTACGAGATGCCGTTGGACTCCGGCGGCGGGCGCTCACCTGCACGGATGTTGATCTGCACCGAAGGCAGGATGAGCACGGGCATCTCCAACGTCGCATCGCGGCGCGTCCGCATCTCGACGAACTGGGTCTCGCTGATGCCGTCGCGCACATGGATGTTCTTGGCACGCTGTTCGGCGACCGTGGTCTCGAAGGCGACCGGTCGGTCCTGCGGCGGATAGTCGTGGCACATGAAGAGCCGCGTCTCGGGCGGTAAGCCAAGGATCCGGTGCACGGAGGCGTAGAGCGTCTTTGCGTCGCCACCCGGGAAGTCGCAGCGTGCGGTCCCGACATCCGGCATGAAGAGCGTGTCGCCGACGAACACCGCATCACCGACCCGATAGGCCATGCACGCAGGCGTGTGGCCCGGCACCGCCATCGCTCTCGCCTCCAAGCGACCGATGTGGAACACCTGATCGTCCTCGAGCAGCACATCGAACTGCGAGCCGTCGACGCGGAACCCGGGTTCAAGGTTGAACACCTGCTTGAACACCTGCTGCACGGCCGTGATCTTGTGACCGATCGCGATCTTCCCGCCGAGCTTGCTCTTCAGATACGGCGCAGCGCTGAGATGATCGGCGTGCGCGTGGGTCTCGAGAATGCATTCCACGCGAAGCTCGTTCGCCGTGACGAACTCCACCACCTTGTCGGCAGAGATGCTGCGTGTGCGGCCCGACTTCGGGTCGTAGTCCAGCACCGGATCGATGATGGCACAGGCCGTGCCGGGCCCGTCATGGACGATGTAGGTCACGGTCGATGTGGTCGCATCGAAGACGCTCTGGATCTGCGGTGCCGAGACGGAAGTGGTCATACCGTACTCCATCCGAAATAGTCTAAATATTATGTTTACTTATATAATATTTTACAATATATTAATTATTGATAGCCTCGCCGGAGCCCTTCTCGATGGCGACAGATACGCTCGATCTTGGAACGATGCAGGCCTCTGCCGAGCGCGCCTGCGGACTCATGCAGATCCTCGCTCACCCCGACCGTCTCCTCATCCTCTGCCAGCTCTCACAGCAGGAGATGTGCGTGGGCGAACTGGAAACGACCCTCGACATCACCCAGCCTACACTCTCGCAGCAGCTCACTGTGCTGCGCAAGGCGGAGCTCGTCACCACGCGCCGAGAAGGCCGGAATGTCCACTACTCGCTCGTCGAAGGCCCCGCGCTCGAGGTGATCGACATCCTGTACCAGCACTTCTGCGCCCGCAGCACTCGGAGCAAGAGACGATGAGCCTCGACTGGACCCACTTCACGCCCTGGACCGCCTTGGCGGGTGGCATCCTGCTCGGCATCGCCTCTGCGGCGTTCATCCTGCTCAACGGCCGCGTGCTCGGCATCAGCGGCATCGTGGGTGGCCTGCTCGCCCCGCGCCGCGCCGATATCGGCTGGCGACTGTCCTTCCTGCTCGGCCTGTTGCTGGCGCCGACAGCCCTCACCCTATTGGCACCCGGCCTGATCCGCGCGCCGCGGATCGACGCGGGCGCCCTCACCCTGATCGCCGCCGGGCTGCTGGTCGGATTTGGCACGCGCTACGGCTCCGGTTGCACCAGCGGTCACGGCGTCTGCGGCCTCTCGCGTCTCTCGCCGCGCTCGCTGGTGGCCACGCTCGCCTTCATGGCCGCAGGCTTCGCCACGGTCTTTGTCATCCGCCACTTGCTCTGACGACAGGGTCTTTCCATGCACCGCATCATCGAATTCTTCGTCGGACTGCTCTTCGGCATCGGTCTGCTGGTCTCCGGCATGACCGACCCCGGTAAGGTCCTGGGCTTCCTCGACCTCGCTGGCGCTTGGGACCCTTCCCTCGCCTTCGTGATGGGCGGGGCGATCCTGGTCGGCGTCATCGCGTTCACTGTGGCCAAGAAGCGCACCCAGACTTTCCTCGGCGACGCCCTGCACCTACCGACCTCGCGCGACATCAACCATCGTCTGGTATTCGGATCCCTCCTGTTCGGCGCAGGCTGGGGTCTCGCCGGGTTCTGCCCGGGTCCCGGCTTGGTGGCGATGGGCGCCGGGGAACTCAAAGCCGCGCTGTTCGTCGCGGCGATGATGGGCGGCATGTTCGTGTTCGAGATCCTCGATCGTCGCGCGCGCCGATGACCGGATGGCTGCACGGCCACGGCCGAGAAGGCAGGGTCAGGACGGACAGGTGTCGGCCGCTGCTGACCGACGGAGCCTTACTCCTTGAAGAACGGCTCCACAGCACCCTTGCGCTGGATCGTGAGCGGCCTACCGCG
>DBCG01000015.1 GCA_002292945.1 Proteobacteria bacterium UBA964
CTTGCCCTGGTCGGTGGCCATGCCGGTCGTCGTGTAGCGCTTGATGTGCTCGATGGACCGGAAGCCCTCGCGCATCGCGAGGTCGAGGTCTTTGAGCATCACATCGTGCTGGAAGTCGACGAAGGCCTTGGGGCCCGGTACGGCGGCCTCGGCGCGCGGCAGGCGGCCCATCGTGGCGGTCGCCGTATCCTCGGTGGCTTCGAAGCGCGGTTCCATCGACCCGAAGCCTGTGGCGCTCGCGGCGGCCGCACCGGCCGAGGCACCGTCCTGCAGAGTGGCCGCGAGCCCGAAGAGCCCGCGACACGCGCCGACCGAGCGCTCGTTCTCGGCGGACTCGCCCGGTACGAAGGCCTGCAGCGCCTCGTCGTAGCGCAGCTTGCCGCGCGACTGCGAGAAGAGATGCACGCTCGGTACATATCCGCCCGCGACGAGCAGCAGATCACAGTCGATCGAACGATGACCCGTCGCATGGCCGGCCGCGTCGACCCGGCCTATCTCGACCGCGGTGAGATGCTCGAAGCCGCGGGTGCCGAGCACGCGGGCGCCGGTCTCGACGGAGATACCGGCCGCGCGTAGGCGGTTCTGCCAGCTGTCCTGCGACGCGGGTGAGTCCGGGCGCAGGTCGACGATCTGCACGACCTCAGCGCCAGCCGCCTGCATCTCGAGCGCGACGCGATAGGCGCTGTCACAGATCGTGGAGATGACCACGCGCCGACCCGGCAGTACGGCCTGCTCTTTGAGGTAGCGCAGCGCGGCACCCGCCAGCATCACGCCCGGCCGGTCGTTGCCTGGGAACACCAGCGGCTGTTCGATGGATCCGGTCGCGAGCACCACCTGCTGCGCGCGCACCTGCCACAGCCGCTCGCGTGCGAGTCCTGCGGGCGGCTCGGCGAGATGGTCGGTGAGGCGTTCGCTGAGGCCCAGATGGTTGTGCGGGAAATACCCGAACGCCGTGGTGCGGGGCAGCAGGCGCACCCGCGGGTTGCGCTGCAGTTCGGCGATGGCCGCTTCGACCCAATCGCCCGCTGCGAGGCCGTCGATGCGCGATCGGTCGTCGCAGAGCAGCGAGCCGCCGAATCGCGGCCGCTCGTCGCAGAGGATCACACGCGCGCCGCTGCGCGACGCCGCGAGCGCAGCCGCAAGGCCCGCAGGGCCCGCGCCGACGACCAGAACCTCGCAGTGCGCGTGCTGTTGGGCGTAGCGATCGGGGTCCGGGAGCCGCGGCGCTTCGCCGAGGCCCGCCATGCGGCGGATCAGCGGCTCGTAGAGCCGGTGCCAGGCGCTGCGCGGCCACATGAAGGTCTTGTAGTAGAACCCGGCGGACAACAGCGGCGAAAACAGTTCCGTCAAACGGCCGAGGTCGAAGCGCAGGCTCGGCCAGCGGTTCTGGCTGACCGCGACCAGACCGTCGTAGAGCTCGACCTGCGTCGCGCGCAGGTTCGGCGTCGAGCGGGCCTCGTCGCGGCGTACCGTCACGAGTGCGGACGGTTCCTCCGGCCCTGCGGTCATGATGCCGCGCGGTCGGTGATATTTGAACGAGCGGCCGACGAGGTGCACGCCGTTGGCGAGCAAGGCCGAGGCGAGCGTGTCGCCCTCGAGACCTTCGTACGAGCGCCCATCGAAGCTGAAGCGGATCTTTCGGTCGCGGGCGATCCGGCCACCCGCCGACAGGCGTGCGACGCTCATCGCAGTCCCTCCGGCGGCTTCTCACCCGCTTTGTAGGTCGCGATGAAGCGGTCGGTGGTGGTGTCCCGAAGCGCGTTGAAGAACCGCCCGCAGCCGCGGGTGTGCCGCCAACGCTCGGCGTGCACGCCTTTGATGTTGGTGCGCAGGTAGAGGTAGGCGGCCCAGTCGTCATCGCTCACCGCAGCGGGATCCGCAGGGCGCGCGATATGGGCTTCGCCGCCGTAGGCGAACTCGGGTTCGGGGCGTTCGCCGCAATGGGGGCAACGGATGAGCAGCATGACGGGCTCAGTGCGCGACGGCCGCCGCGGCGGCTTCGTCGATGAGATGCCCTTCGCGGAAGCGATCGAGCGTGAAGGGCGCGTTGATGGGATGCGGCTCGTCGTGCGCGAGCGTCCAAGCGAAGACATGCGCCGAGCCGGGCGTCGCCTTGAAGCCGCCCGTACCCCAACCGCAATTGACATAGAGACCCGGCACGGGCGTCTTGCCGATGATGGGCGAGCGGTCGGGGGTGACATCGACGATGCCGCCCCAATTGCGCAACATGCGCATGCGTCGGAACATCGGGAACAGTTCGCAGATCGCCTCGAGCGTGTGCATGTTGACGTGCAGCGCGCCGCGTTGGGTGTACGAGGTGTACACGTCGGTCCCGGCGCCGATCACGAGCTCGCCCTTGTCCGATTGGCTGATATAGGCGTGGATGCCGTTCGACATCACGACGCAGGGGAAGACGGGCTTGATCGGCTCGGAGACCAGCGCCTGCAGCGGGAAGCTCTCGAGCGGTACGCGCACGCCGGCCATGCCTAGCACGACGCTGGTGTTGCCGGCGGCGACCACACCCACCTTGCGGGTGCGGATGACGCCGCGCGAGGTCTCGAGCGCCTCCACCGCGCCGCTTGGATCGCGACGGATGCCGGTGACCTCGCAGTTCTCGATGATGTCGACGCCGAGCGCATCGGCGGCGCGCGCGTAGCCCCAGGCGACGGCGTCATGGCGCGCGGTGCCGCCCCGTCGCTGCAGTGCGGCTCCGAGCACCGGGTAGCGCAAGCCCGGATCGATGTTGAGCGGCGGGCAGTAGGCCTTGGCCTCTTCAGGCGTCAGCCATTCGTTGTCGACGCCGTTGCAGCGGTTGGCGTGGATGTGGCGCTGCGCGACCTGCACATCGTGCACGGTGTGGGCGAGCATCATCACGCCGCGCGGCGAGAACATGACGTTGTAGTTGAGCACCTGCGAGAGGTGCTCCCACATCTTGACCGAGTGGTCGTAGAGACGGGCGCTCTCGTCGAAGAGGTAGTTGGAGCGGATGATGGTGGTGTTGCGGCCGGTGTTCCCGCCGCCGATCCAGCCTTTTTCGACCACGGCGATGCGCGTCAGACCGTGCTCGGCGGCGAGGTAGTACGCCGTGCCGAGGCCGTGACCGCCGCCGCCGACGATCACCGCATCGTACTCGGCCTGGGGTTCGGCGCGTCGCCACTGCTCTGGCCAGCCGCGGTGCTTACCGAGGCTGTTCCAGAGCAACGACAGAGCTGAGAAACGCTGGCGGGGCATCGTCCTGCCGACCTCAGGCGCGCAGGTCGGCGTTGGCCGGATCGTAGGGCGACTCGACCACCACCGTGGCGCGCTTGCGCTCACCGAGGATCTCGATCGAGAGCTCCGTGCCGACCTCGGCGAACTCGGGCGCGATGTAGCCGATGGCAAGGCTCTTCTGGAGCACATGGCCGTAGTAGCCGGCCGTCGCGCGACCGACCATGCGGCCGTCCGCGGTGAACAGCGGCTCGTTACCGAGCGGATCCGCGTCGGTCACGCCGTGGACCTCGAGCGTGATGAAGCGGTGCGGGACGCCTGCGGCCAGCTGCTTCTCGAGCGCTGCCTTGCCGATGAAGTCGCCCTTGTTCATGCGCACGAAGCGGTCGAGTCCCGCCTCGAAGGGGGTGTAGTCGCGCGTCAGGTCGCTGCCCCACATGCGGTAGGACTTCTCCATGCGCAGCGACTCCATCGCGCGCATGCCAGCCATGCCGATACCGAATTCCGCCCCGGCCTTGAAGAGCGCCTCGAAGAGATGATGTGCGTACTCGATGGGGAAGTGCAGCTCCCAGCCGAGCGAGCCGACGAAGTTGACGCGCAGCAGGAAGACATCGGTCGCCATGCCCACCTCGCAGACCTGGCCCGTGAGCCAAGGGAAGGCCGCGTTGTCGAGCGGGGTGTCGGTCAGCTTCGCCAGCACTTCTCGCGAACGGGGCCCGGCGAGCACGAAGCAACCGCGCTGCATGGTGATGTTGCTGAGCTGCACCGAGCCGTCGGTCGGCAGGTGCTTCTGCAGGTAGTCGGCATCGTAGCGCTCGGCGGCACCCGCGCTGACCACATAGAACTCGTCCGGGCCGAGCTTGGTGATGGTGAACTCGCTGCGGATACCGCCGCGCTTCGTGAGCGCGTGGCAGAGCGCCATGCGGCCCACCTTGGTCGGCACCTTGTTGGCGACGAGGTGGTCGAGCCAGGCCTCCGCGCCGGGACCGCGCACGATGTGCTTGGTGAAGGGCGTGAGGTCGATGACGCCGGCGGCGCTGCGCAGACGGCGGCACTCGTTGCCGACGTGCTCGAAATAGTTGCTGCGGCGGAAGCTCCACTTGTCGCGCGGCTCGACGCCCGGCGGCGCGAACCAGTTGGCGCGCTCCCAGCCATAACGCTGGCCGAACACCGCGCCCATGCCCTTGAGCTTCTCGTAGATGGGACTGGTCTTGAGGGGGCGGGCTTCCTCGCGCTCCTCGTCCGGGTAGTGCACCGTGAAGACGTTGCGGTAGGTCTCCTCGTTCTTGGTGACCACGAACCGCTTGCTGGTATACGGGCCATAGCGGCGCGGGTCGACCGCCAGCATGTCGATGCCGGGCTCGCCCTCGACGATCCACTCGGCGAGCTGCCATCCCGAGCCGCCCGCGGCCGTGATGCCGAAGCTGTGGCCTTCGTTGAGCCAAAGATTGCGCACGCCCCAGGCCGGGCCGATGAGCGGGCTGCCGTCCGGCGTGTAGGAGATGGGGCCGTTCACGATGTCCTTGATGCCGCAGTGCTCGAGCGCGGGCACGCGTCGCTGCGCCGCCTCGATGTGGGGCAGGAGGCGATCGAGGTCGCCCTCGAAGAGGTCCTTGCCGAACCATTCGGGCACGCCGTCGGCGAAGCGGGCAGGGGCGCCGGCTTCGTAGGGCCCGAGGATCCAGCCCATGCGCTCCTCGCGCAGGTAATAGGACTGGTCCGACTCGCGCAGCACCGCAAGTTCGCGGCCGCCGGCGGCGCGGTAGGCCTTCAGCTCCGCCGACTCCTCGTAGACGATGTACTGGTGCTCGACCGGGATGGCGGGCACGTTGATGCCGAACATCTGGCCGGTCTGGCGTGCGTAGTTGCCGGTGGCACAGACCACGTGCTCGGCGATGATCTCGCCCTTCGTGGTCTGCAGCCGCCACTCGCCGGTTGCCGTGCGGCTGACGCCGGTGACTTCCGTATGCTCGTAGATCTCGGCGCCCTTGGCACGGGCGCCCTTGCGCAGCGCCATGGTGAGGTCCGCGGGGGCGATATGGCCGTCGTCCGGGTGGTAGAGGGCGCCGACGATGGGCGGCGTGCCGTCCTTACCGCCGAGTTCCACCAAGGGCCAGAGCTTCTTGACCTCGTCGGGGCCGATGACCTGGAACGGGACGCCGATGGTGTTGGCCGTGCCGCAGTACTTCAGGTATTCGTCCATGCGGTCGCGGTTCGTCGCGAGGCGTAGGTTGCCGGTCACATGGAAGCTGACATCCTGACCGGTCTCAGCCGGCAGGCGCTTGTAGAGATCCACCGAATACTTGTGCAGCTGGCCGACCGTGTAGCTCATGTTGAAGAGCGGCAGCAGCCCTGCAGCGTGCCAGGTGGACCCGGCGGTGAGTTCCGAGCGCTCGAGCAGCACCACGTCGGACCAGCCCTTCTGGGCGAGGTGATAGAGGGTGCTGACGCCTACGGCACCGCCGCCGATGACCACGACTCTGGCATGTGTTTTCATCCGTCCAGAGTGTAGCCGCGGATGCCTGCGCTACCAATCCAAATGCGACGGCCAAGTGTCCGAATTGGACATCTCCTCGCGGGCGAACCTATACTCCGAGGGTCGTGGAATCCGACCTCCCAATCGGCAAGCGGACCTACGCGTTCCTCACCTTGCCCAACTACTCGCTGATCGCGCTCACCAACGCCATCGAGCCGTTACGCATGGCGAACCGGGTCGCGAACCGCACCCTGTACGACTGGCGGATCGTCTCGCTCAAGGGCGACCCGGTGGTCGCGAGCAGCGGTCTCCAGATGACGCCAACCATCGCTTTGGCGGACCTCGGCAAGGTCGACATCTTGTTCGTCTGCGGCGGCATCGATGTCCGCGACACCGTTTCGGCGCAGCTCGCCAAGGCGCTGCGACGCCGGGCGGATGCGGGCGGCGCCTTGGGAGCGCTTTGCACCGGTGGGTACATCCTCGCGCGGGCCGGTCTGCTGAACCGCTACCGGGCGGCGATCCATTGGGAGAACGTGCACGCGCTTCGGGAGGAGTTCCCGCTGGTGACGCTGACCTCGCAGGTCTTCACCATCGACCGAGACCGCTACACCTGCTCCGGTGGCACGGCACCGCTCGACCTGATGCTGAACCTCATCGAACATCAGCACGGACGGCACATCTCGCACCAAGTATCCGAACAGTTCGTGCTGGAGCGGGTGCGTGACTCGCAAGACAGCCAGTATGTCCCGCTGCGCGCCCAACTCGGCTTCACCCACCACGGTCTCACCAAGGTCGCAAAACTGATGGAGGAGAACATCGAGAAGCCGTTGTCTCTCGATGCCATCGCACGGCGAACCGGGTTGTCGAGGCGCCAGATCGAGCGCTTGTTCCAGCGGTATCTCAACTGCGTCCCGAAGCGCTATTACATGGACCTGCGGTTGCGACGGGCGCGGGAGTTGCTGCTGCAGACCGCCATGCCGATCATGGAAGTCACGGCATCATGCGGGTTCCAGTCGCCGCCGCATTTCTCCCGGTGTTATCGCCAGCATTTCGGTCGACCGCCGAGCGCCGAACGGCGCCGTCCGACCGGCGTTCGACCTATGTCGCCGACGGACAAATAGCCGTCGCTAAAGGTAAAGTTCCCACGTCCCTCCACGCTTACCATCCTGCGAGTCAAGTGTTGGCTCACCGAGGCCTGAAATGTCTGATGCTGAAGGCGAATTCGACCTGCGCACGCTCGACGATGCCGAGCTCGTAGAGCAGGTCCACGACGATCTCTACAACGGCATGAAGCCGGAGGTGGAACTTGCCACCCGTATCTTCCTCGAGCGTGGTTGGGGGCCTGACAAGGTCCTGAACGATGCGCTCGTCGAAGGCATGCGGGTCGTCGGCGTCGACTTCCGTGACGGCATCCTCTTCGTGCCGGAAGTGCTGCTCGCAGCCAACGCCATGAAGGGCGGGATGGAGATCCTGCGTCCGCTGCTTGCTGAGACCGGCGCGGAGCCGATCGGCAAGGTCGTCATCGGCACCGTGAAGGGCGACATCCACGACATCGGCAAGAACCTCGTCGGGATGATGCTCGAGGGCGCGGGCTTCGAGGTCATCGACATCGGTATCAACAACCCGGTCGAGAAGTACCTCGACGCGCTCGAGCAGCACAAGCCGGACATCCTCGGCATGTCGGCGCTGCTGACGACCACGATGCCCTACATGAAGGTCGTCATCGACACCCTCAAGCAGAAGAACCTGCGTGAGAAGTACATCGTGTTGGTCGGCGGTGCGCCGCTCAACGACGAGTTCGGCAAGGCGGTGGGTGCGGATGCTTATTGCCGCGATGCCGCGGTCGCCGTGGAGACCGCAAAGGCGCTGATCGCGGCGAAGCGCGCCGCCGCGCGCGCTCACTGACATCGCGCGCGTGGCCACGACCGGCCGCAAACTCGTCATCGCATGCGGTGCCTTGGCTCATGAGGTCGCGGCCCTGCGCAGCAGCTATCGCTGGCTCGAACTCGATGTGCACTGCCTGCCCCCCGAGCTGCACAACCGACCCGAGCGCATCGCGCCCGCGGTGAAGGCGGCGATCGCCGCACACCGTGACGATTACGCCGAGATCTTCGTCGCTTATGCCGACTGTGGCACGAGCGGCGCGCTCGATGCGGTGCTGCGTGAGACGGGCGTGGAACGGATAGACGGCGTGCATTGCTACCAGTTCTTCGCGGGCGTGGACGCTTTTGCGCAGCTCGCGGAGAGCGAGCCCGGCAGCTTTTTCCTCACCGATTTCCTCGTACGGCACTTCGATCGTCTCGTCTTCCGCGGGCTCGGTCTCGACCGCCACCCCGAACTGCAAAGCCAGTACTTCGGCAATTACCGTCGGCTCGTCTACCTCGGGCAGCGGGTGGACGCCGACAACGCCGATGCCGCGCAGGCGATCGCCGGTCGACTCGGCCTCGAATACCATTTCCGTCACACCGGTTACGGCGGGCTGGAGCACAGCCTGCGCCGTTTCGTCGCCAGGGAGGCGCAGATATAGGATGGCCAGCCTGATCATCATCTCTTGGCGCGATATCCCTTCGCAGGTCGTCATCAAGCGTGGGCGCGAGACCTCCAAGGTCATGCTCTCGGCGCGCTTCCAGGAAGCGGTCGATCGCGCAGCGATGCGCGCCGGCAAGGGTGGCTCCGACGCCTATATCTCCGAGTGGACGCGCAGCGCGCCGGTGCCCTGTGGCGAGGATCTGCAGGCCGAGGCCGCCGCCGCCGCTGCGGCCATCGAGGCCCGGTACACGGACGAGGACCTCGATCGGCTCATCCGCGCCAAGGGTCTGGCAGCACCCGTCGCCGAGGGTTGAGCATGTACCGCGTGCGCCTTTGGTCGGTTCGACATGCGCGCGGTCTCAACCGCCTCTACCGCGCGCTCGAGGACCTGTTGGTCATGCTGCGTCCACTGATGCGGGTGTTCGGTGACGAGCGGTTGGAGCGGCCGTTCGCCGCGATCGAGCGCGGCACCAAGGGTTTCCTCTTCGACTGCAAGATGTGCGGCCAGTGTGTGCTCAGCTCGACGGGCATGTCCTGCCCCATGAATTGCCCAAAGCAGTTGCGCAACGGGCCGTGTGGCGGTGTGCGCGCCAACGGCAACTGCGAAGTGCTGCCGGACATGAAGTGCGTGTGGGTCGCGGCTTGGGAAGGCAGTCAGCGCATCCCGGGCGGTGTCGAATCGCTCCGTACCGTGCAGTTCGCCGTCGATCGCCGCCTCGAGGGTCGATCGTCCTGGCTGCGCGCACTGCGCCAACGGCTGGGCGAAGAGAAATAGGGCTGCATCCATGAAGTTCCACGACGAACCGGTGGCGGGAGCGCCGCTGCCGATCCTGCCGGGACATGTCTCGCCAGGCCGTCTCGAGCGCGTGCTGCGCGCCGGTGGCTTCGCGGTGACGGCGGAACTTGCACCGCCCGATTCGGCCGATCCGGAGGAGGTCTACGCCCGCGCACGAATCTTCGACGGTTATGTCGATGCGATCAACGCGACCGACGGCAGCGGCGCCAACTGCCACATGTCGAGCATGGGCGTGTGTGCGCTGCTGACCCGCGCGGGCTATGCGCCGATCATGCAGATCTCCTGTCGTGACCGGAATCGCATCGGCATCCAGGGCGATATCCTCGGTGCTGCGGCGATGGGCGTCTGCAATGTGCTGTGCCTCACGGGCGATGGCGTGCAGGCGGGCGACCACCCGCAAGCGAAGCCCGTGTTCGATCTCGACAGCATCTCCTTGCTCGGCATCGCCCGCACCCTGCGCGACGAGCAGCGGTTCCAGAGCGGGCGCAAACTCACCGCGGCACCCCGGGTGTTCCTCGGCGCAGCGGAGAACCCGTCGGCGTTGCCGCACGAGTGGCGGGCGCTGCGGCTGCTCAAAAAGATCGAAGCCGGCGCGCAGTTCATCCAGACCCAGTACTGCTATGACATGCCGCTTCTGCGCGCTTTCCTGCGACGTCTCGAGGATCTGGGGGCGCTCGACAAGGTCTTCCTGCTGATCGGCGTCGGGCCGTTGCGCTCGGCCAAGGCGGCGGACTGGATGCGCACCAATGTGCCCGGCATCCACATCCCCGACGCGCTGATCGAGCGGCTCCGTGGCGCGAAGGATCCGGCCCGTGAGGGCCGCGACATCTGCATCGAGATCATCCAGGAGGTCCGGGCCATGAACGGCGTGCACGGCGTGCATGTCATGGCCTACCGTCAGGAAGAATCGGTGGCGGAGATCATCGACCGGTCCGGCGTGCTCGCCGGGCGGGTGCCTTGGTACCCCGGACGGGACCGGGAACTAAAACGAATGGATACAGAGGACAAGGTGACCCCATGACCGACACGATCATCAGCTCAGCGACCAAAGAGGTCGTCATCGGCTTCCACCGGCCGTTCGTCATCATCGGCGAACGCATCAACCCGACCGGCCGAAAGATCCTCGCTGCCGAGATGGCGGCGGGAGATTATTCGCGGGTCATCTCCGACGCGCTCGCGCAGGTGGAGGCCGGCGCGCACATGCTCGACGTCAATGCGGGTATCCCGCTCGCCGACGAGCCCGCGATCCTGGCGCAGGCCGTGCAGATCGTGCAGTCGATCACCGATGTGCCGCTCTCGATCGACTCGTCCATCGTGGCGGCGCTCGAGGCGGGACTGGCCGTCTACAAGGGCAAGGCCTTGGTCAATTCCGTGACGGGCGAGGAAGAACGCCTCGAGCAGGTGTTGCCGCTCGTCAAGAAATACGGTGCGGCGGTGGTCGCGATATCGAACGACGAGACCGGGATCTCCGAAGACCCGGATGTGCGCTTCGCGGTCGCCAAGAAGATCGTCGAACGCGCCGCCGATCACGGCATCCCGCGCAGCGATGTGGTGGTGGACCCGTTGGTGATGCCCATCGGCGCGATCAACCAGGCTGGCGTGCAGGTGATGCGTCTCGTGCGTCGTCTGCGCGATGAGCTCAAGGTCAATACGACCTGCGGCGCCTCCAACGTGAGTTTCGGGCTGCCGAACCGCGATGGCATCAACGCGGCGTTCCTGACGATGGCCATCGCCTCCGGGATGACCTCGGCGATCACCAATCCGTTGCACGGCGATACCGTTCGCGCTTGCATGGGCGCGGACGTGATGATGGGCCATGATCCTGATTGCCTGCGCTGGATCCGGAAATTCCGCGAGCTGCCGCCGGCGGGCGCTGCAGGCGACAACCCTGCAGCCCGTGGTCGTCGCGAGGGCGGTGCCCGGCGTCGCGCCGCTGCGGGCGGCGATCCTCCGGCCTGAGCGAGAGTCATCCGTGAGCGAAACTGACGCACTCGTCGTATTCCTTCCCGCAGGCAAGCGTGGGAGGTTCCCGCTCGGGACGCCGCTCCTGCAGGCGGCCCGCGAACTCGGGGTCGATATCGATTCCGTCTGCGGCGGGCGCGGCATCTGTGGTCGTTGCCAGGTCGTGGTCGCCGAGGGCGAGTTCGCCAAGCACGGCGTCCGCTCGGGCGAGGCCAGCGTCACGGCGCCTGGCGAGGTAGAGGCGCGCAGCACCCGTCGCAAGGTGCTCAAAGCCGGTCAGCGGCTCTCCTGTCAGGCGAAGGTCTGCAGCGATGTGGTGGTCGATGTGCCGCCCTCGAGCCAAGTCCACCGCCAGGTGGTGCGCAAGGCTGCCGAAGTGCGTGAGATCGACCTCAATCCCTTGGTCCGTCTGCACTACGTCGAGGTCCGCGAACCTGACATGCACGATCCTTCGGGCGACCTGCGTCGTCTCTGCGAAGCGCTCGAACGCGAATGGCAGCTCACCGGCCTCGGCATCGAGCTCAATGTGCTGCGGGAACTGCAGACGACGCTGCGTGCGGGCGCCTGGAAGGTGACGGCAGCGGTGCAGGCGGGGCGCCAGATCATCGGCTTGTGGCCGGGTTTCCACGAGCGTGCGCTCGGCATGGCGGTCGATGTGGGTTCGACGACCATCGCAGCGCATCTATGCGACCTCGCGACCGGCGAAGTGGTGGCGTCGTCGGGGATGATGAACCCGCAGATCCGCTTCGGCGAAGACCTCATGAGCCGCGTCTCTTACGCGATGATGAACCCGGGTGGCGCGGAGCAGATGACGCTCGCCGTCCGTGCGGCGCTGTCCGAGCTCGCTCGTGATGTGGCGGGTGAAGCGGGCGCGGTGCCGCAGGACATCCTCGCGCTCACCCTGGTCGGCAACCCGATCATGCATCACCTCGTGCTCGGGCTCGATCCGACCGAACTTGGCGGCGCACCGTTCGCGCTCGCCACCGATCAGTCCATCGAGCAGCCCGCATCCGCGCTCGGCATCGAGGTGCACCCGAACGCACGGGTCTATGTGCTGCCGTGCATCGCGGGCCATGTCGGAGCGGACACCGCCGGGATGATCCTCGCCGAACGTCCTGATCTCGGCGATCCCGTGACGCTTTTGGTCGATGTCGGCACCAATGCCGAGATCGTGCTCGGCAACCGTGTCCGCTTGCTCGCCTGCTCGAGCCCGACCGGTCCTGCTTTCGAGGGCGCGCAGATCAGCTGC
>DBCG01000030.1 GCA_002292945.1 Proteobacteria bacterium UBA964
TTCAAATCCGCGTTCCGCGCAGCGGGTCTCGCCCGCTTCGGCTCAGGCTGGTCGTGGTTGATCGTCGGCGCCGACGGCAAGCTCAAAGTGACTTCGACCCCGAACCAGGACAACCCGCTGATGGACCTCGCAACCGAACGCGGCACGCCCCTGCTCGGCAACGATGTGTGGGAGCACGCCTACTATCTCCAGTACCAGAACCGTCGCGGTGACTACCTCGACGCTTGGTGGACGGTGGTCGATTGGTCCGTGGTGTCGCGTCGTCACGCCGCAGCGCCCACCGTCGGCGCCGCCCGCTGACCTCCACCGCGCCCCACAAGACATCAAAGAACACACCATGAAGCTCAAGACCTTCCTGCAATCCGATACCGGCGCCGGCACGCTGCTGGTGCTCGCCGCAGTCCTCGCCATGGTGGTCGCGAACTCCTCGCTGGCCACCCCTTACGCAGCGACGCTCGCCGCAGACCTTAAGCTCGGCTTCGGCGCACTGTCACTCACCAAAACGGTGCTGCACTGGATCAACGACGGCCTGATGGCGGTGTTCTTTCTGTTCGTCGGCCTCGAGATCAAGCGCGAACTGCTCGACGGCGAGTTGTCCGATCGGCGGCGTGCCGCGCTGCCGGTGTTCGGCGCGATCGGCGGCATGGTGGTGCCGGCCTTGATCTATGCCTTCGTCAATGCCGATTCAACCGACACCTTGGTCGGCTGGCCGATCCCCGCCGCCACCGACATCGCCTTCGCGCTCGGCGTGCTCGCATTGGTCCGGCGCTATGTCGCCCCCGGCCTGCGCGTATTCCTGCTCGGGCTTGCGATCATCGACGACCTCGGCGCCATCATCCTCATCGCGCTGCTGTTCACCTCCGACATCTCCGGCCAAGCCCTGAGCTGGGCTGCGGCCTGCGTGGCGGGGCTGGTGGCGCTCAATCGTCTGGGCGTCCGCAAGCTCACGCCGTATCTGCTGATCGGCTTCCTGCTCTGGCTGTCGGTGCTGAAGTCCGGCGTGCACGCCACGATCGCCGGCGTCGTGATCGGGCTCAGCATCCCGCTCGGCAAGCGGGGCGGTGCCTCGCCGCTCAAAAAACTCGAGCATGCGCTTCAACCCTGGGTGGTGTTCTTCATCATGCCGGTGTTCGCGCTCGCCAACGCCGGCGCCTCGCTGGAGGGCGTCGGCTTGCACACCTTCCTCGACCCGGTGGCGCTCGGCATCATCCTCGGTCTGTTCCTCGGCAAGCAGCTCGGCGTGTTCGCCTGCTGTTGGATCGCAGTCCGGCTGGGCTATGCCCAACTGCCGAGCGGTGCGGGCTGGGGCAGCCTCTATGGCGTCGCCATCGTCACCGGCATCGGCTTCACGATGTCGCTCTTCATCGGCGCCTTGGCCTTCGATCCAGGCACGCACGACACCGCGATCCGCCTCGGCGTGCTCGCCGGCTCGGCGCTCTCGGCCGTGGTGGGTTGCGTCTGGTTGATCATGGCGCGGCCGAAGCCTGCACCGGGCGCCGACGGGCGCTGATCGGCCGCTCAGTCCGCGGAGTCGGTGGCCGGCGCGGCGCCCGCTTCGGTCGGCGAGATGCGTCGTGCGCCGTTGAAGCGGGTGCGGTAATAGGTGTCTTCCATGTCGTCGATGCGGACTCGGCTGCGCGCGTTCGGCGCGTGCACGAACTTCGAGTCACCGAGATAGATGCCGACATGCGAGTTCGAGAACCCGCGCGTGTTGAAGAACACGAGGTCGCCCGGCAGCAATTCGCCGCGCGCGACCGCCGCGCCGTTGCGGGCGATCTCGCGGGCGCTGCGGGGCAATGACAGCCCGAACGCTTGACGGAAGACATGGTTGACGAGGCCGCTGCAGTCGAATCCGGTGCGGGGCGATGCACCGCCGAAACGATAGGGCACACCGAGGTAGGAGAGCGCGGTGTCGAGCATCTCCTGGACCTCGAAGGCAGGCACCTCGAAACCGGGCAAACCGAGCGTCTTGGCGTTGATCGAGCCCAGATCGAGCGTGACGACCCGCGGCGAGTAGATCTCTGGTGCCGGCAACCCCAGCGAGCGCAGGCTCTGCAGCACCGGCGACTCCGGTGGCGTGGCGGTCACCGGGCGCGCAGCCACGCACAGCAGCGCCGAAAGCGCCACGATGCCGACCTTGTGCTGAGGGTTCCGAGTCATGTCGCGCCGAGACCGTGTCCAAGTTGTATCATCGGGGGGCGCGATTCTAGCCTGACCGACAGGCCCCGTACACCCCTGCCTGCGCGACGCTCCGCCCGCCCTCGGCCGTTAAAAAACCATTTTAATCAATGACCTACGACCCATCAGCCGAGCGTCGCGCCCGTTGGAGTCTGCACTTGTGCGTGCTGCTGTGGGGCTTCACGGCGATCCTCGGCAAATTGATCACCTTGCCGACGGGCGCGCTGGTCGTCTGGCGCATGGGCCTGGTCGCCGCCCTGCTCGCGTTGTGGCCGCGGGTTTGGCGCGGGATCGACGCGATCAGCCGGGTCCAGATCCTGCGGTACGCGGCGATCGGCGTCGTGATCGCCCTGCACTGGCTCGCCTTCTACGGCTCGATCCGCTTGGCCAACGCGTCGGTCGCCGTCGGCTGCGTCGCACTCGGTTCGGTGTTCGCCGCGATCATCGAACCCCCCATCACCGGGCGGCCGCACGAGCGCGCAGAACTGCTGCTCGGCCTGCTCATGATCCCGGGGATGGCGTTGTTGGTCGGCGGCGTGCCGCTGTCGATGTATCTCGGCGTCGCGGTGGGGGTGCTCTCGGCGCTGCTCGCGGCGTTGTTCGCCGCCCTCAACAAGCGCTACGCGACCGACGATCCGCCCGAGGCGGTGACGCTCATCCAGATGACGGCCGGCGCACTCGCGATCGCCCTCGGTGCGAGCGTCGTGTTCGGCGCCGATCAGACGCTGCGGGTGCCGGATGCGACCGATCTCGGCTGGCTGTTGGTGCTCGCCATCGCCTGCACCTTGCTGCCCTTCATGCTCTGGCTGCAGGCCTTGCGCCATGTCAGCGCGTTCACCACCCAGCTCACGCTGAACCTCGAACCGGTGTACGCCATCGTGCTCGCTGCATTGCTGTTCCACGAATACCGACAACTGACCCCGTCGTTCTATGCAGGTGTGAGCGTCATCATCGCCACGGTGTTCCTGCAGCCGCGGCTCACCGCCTGGCTGCAGCGTCCGGTAGGGCGGTCCGGTACCATCCGCAGATGACCCGCATCGCCGCTCTCTCGCTCGCTGTCCTGCTCGCCGCCCTCGTCACCCCCTCGCTGACCGTGCCGACCGCCGCAGCGCTCGAGGCCGCGAGCGGCGCGGGGTTGAAGCGCACCGGACGCATCCAGGCGCTCGGACCGACGGGCCGGCCGGGCGACCTCTACGACGGCGGCGTGCGTTCGCCCAAATCGGCGGCGTTCTCCCCAGACGGTCGCAAGCTCTACATCAATGCGCTCGAGGGCGGCCAGACGCTGGTCTACGCCTTCCCGTCCCTCAAGCGCCTCGCGGCGATCACCCATGCCTTCGACGCGGGCGATGCCGCGCTCTTCCAGCGCGAGACCACCGTGTTCGACTACCCTTTCTTCAACGGCCGCGAGGGCAACCGCAACGTGTTCGCGGGAAAGCCCGTCGAGATGGCCTTCTCGCACGGTGGCCGATATCTTTGGGTACCGTACTACCGGCGCAGCTACGACCCCAACGCCTCCTCGCCCTCGGCGATGGCCATCATCGACACGAGGAGCGATCGGATCGTGCGCGTGATGCCGACCGGGCCGCTGCCGAAATACATCGCGGTCTCGCCCGATTCCACTGTCGCCGTGGTCACGCATTGGGGCGACAACACGCTCGGCGCGATCGACATCCGCGGCGACGACCCCGCCCAATTCCGCTATGTCGGCCACTGGACCGTCGAGTACCGCATGCCGGTCGAGGGCCTCGAGGGGAACCGCGACAGCAACTGCGGATTCTGCCTGCGTGGCACGGTGTTCACGCCCGACGGCAAGACCGTTCTGGTGGCGCGTATGGGCGGCGGCGGCCTCGCCGGTTTCGAGGCGAGCACCGGCCGCTACCTCGGCACACTGCTCGATTTCGTGCCGAATCCCCGGCACATCCTGATCTCGCCCGACGGCCGCACCCTCTATGCGAGCGGTAACCAGAGCGGCGCGATCGGCCGCTATGACCTCTCCGCGATGCTCCGCGCACTCGCGGGCGCGGGCGGCAAGCGCATCGATGGCCCGGGCGGCGAGACTCTGGCCGTGGGCCGCGGCGCGCGCACCATCGCCTTGTCGCCCGATGGCCGCACGCTCTATGCAGCGATCAACAACGAATCGCGACTGGTGAAGGTGGACCTCGCAGGCTGGCGGGTGGTCGATCGCGCGACGGTGGACCCCTTCACCGTCGGTCTCGCCGTGAGCCCGGATGGCCGGACCATCGTGACCACGAGCCAAGGCCGCAGCGGCCAGGGCGGCGGCAACTCAGTCGGTCTTTACACCGACGCGGACTGACTCGGCGCAGTCGCGCCCCACCGGCGGCAGCCCCGAAAGCACCAGTCGGATGGCGCTGCGCGCCATGCCGGCGTTGTCGTGCGCGACACCGGGCACCACGACACAGGACCAGTCGAACGGCATCGCGGCCTCGGTCGCCGTGCGGCGCGCCGTGTCGTAGAAGTAGCGTCCACGCGCGAACCGGTTCGGCCCCTGTCGCATCGCCGCCTCCTGTCGCGGCAGGCTGCGATGCGCCGGATCGTTGTCCGCATCACCCAGCATGACCACCATGGGGGTCGCGAACCCCGCGCGGGCATCGTCCACAGGCGCCCCGTCGAGCCCGAAAGGCCAGCGCTCCGCCTTGCTCGGCATCATGTACGACCCTGAGTTCGCCGCCATCGCCGCGATCATCCTCGGCCCGCCGCCCAGCATCACGAGACGATGGACGAACTGCGCGCCGGCCGAATGGCCGAACAGCCAGTACCGGGCGGTGTCGAGTTTCTCCTCGCGTCGCAGCGCGTCGAACATCGGCTCGAGGGACGAGTACGACCACGCCGCGCGCGGCCGTAGCCTACCGGCGTCGTCGAACACCGCGCCGAAGTTGTAGTTCTCGGCGCCGGGGAAGTTCTCGGCGCTGAACTCCGGCACCACCACGATGATGCCCGACCGCAGGGCGAGTTCACGCCACTCGAGCAGATAGCGGTCCGCATCGCGGCCCACGCCGTGCATCACGAAGAGCACCGGCGCATCGGACGGCGAACCCGGTGGCCGGATGTACCACAACCGGATGTCGGGGCCGCCCCAGCCGGCGACCACCAAGCGCGAGGACCCGGGCACCTCGACGCCCTCGAGCCCAGCCGTCCCGAAGGAAGGAAGGACCGCGAGCGCCAAAGCGCACAACCCACCGAGCAGACGCCTACGCATCGGCGTCAGAAGCTCGCGCGGCTCTGCGAAGGGCCTTCGATCGACCCGAGCCTGATGTGACTGAACATGAGGTCGATCCCTATTGCGAGCGACAACGGTGATGTCGGGTTTGACGACCCGACACCACCGTCGTCTGCGCTGACTTACTTGCCGAAGCTGAATCGAAGGTCGAGGTAGTAGTGGCGCCCATAGTCCGAATGCACATCGGACATATAGCCGAAGTAATCATCGGCGAGCGGCGCGCGCTCGTCCGTGAAGTTGTTCACGCCGACCCGGACGCGGCTCTCGACACCGGAGATATCGAAGCGATAGTCGACGGTCGCGTTGCCCGTGACCATCGCGGGCAGCACCCAGCGCGTTCCGTCGGCCAAGGTGACGCCGCTATCGTAGACGCTGCCGATACGGAAGCCCGATACCGATGCGCTCCAATCACCCTTGCGCCAGCTGAGCGTCAGGTTGTGACGGTTGCGGGGGCTGCCATCCATGCCGATCAGGTCGGCGAAACCGTCGACCGGATAGTTCCCCGGCAGCGTCCCGTCGGCCTGAGCCGCCACAAGGTCACCCGCCGCGCCACCCGCCGACTGCTCCAGCTCCGTCATGAACGAGGCGGCGTAGCGGACCGAGAAGCGCCCGAGATCGGTGCGCAGGGTGTAATCGAGCGCCACGTCGACACCCGCAGCGGTGCGCGTATCGAGGTTGGTGTAGCGATCGTCGATGAAGTTCACATCGCCAGCCGGGCAGATGCCGGCCCTCAGGTAATTGGCCTGATCGATGTTGAAGCTCGTGCTCGAGCGAACGACGGCCGAATTGCCCGTGAACGCACCGCAATTATTGGTGCCATTGGCGATACGCGCGAGCAGATCGACGAGCGTGTGGTTCTCTTCACCGAGCAGACCGATGGTGTTCTTCTTCTCGATCTCCCAGTAATCCACGCTGAAGGCGAGGTCATCGATCGGCTCGATCACGAAGCCGACGGAGAAGTTCTCCGACTCTTCGGGCTCGAGTGCGTCGCTGCCCTGTGCCAGACGCAGCGTGCCTTCGCGGCAGGGGGTCGCGCTGACGCCCGACTTCTCGGCGGCGTATTGGCAGACGTAATCCGTCGTCGTATTCGTACGCGAGACGATCGACTCGTTCACGGTCACGAGGTTCGGCACACGGAAGCCCTGCGACCACGATGCGCGCAGCAGCAGGTTGTTGAGCGGTTTCCAGCCCAACGCGATCTTTCCGACGGTCGCGTCGCCCAGATCCGAGAAGTCCTCATAACGGCCGGCCAACTGGACATCGAGGTTCTGCAGCACTGGCAGCGAGAACTCGGTGAACACCGAGTTGGTGCGGCGATCGCCCGAGCTGTCCGGCGTCGGCGACGAGTTCATGACATCGCTGATGAACGGGTAGGTTTCGCCACCCGAAGCCGTGAACCGGATCGTGCCATCCAGACGCGGGTCACGGTCATCCGCGAAGGATTCTTCTCGGGTCTCGAGACCGATCACCATGCCGGCCTTGCCGCCCGGCAGATCGAAGATATCGTTGCGGGAGAACTTGGCATCGAACATCGTCAGCTCGGTCTCGGTGAGGCGAGACACGTCGATGAGTGCGCGTTCGACGTTGGAGTTCACACCGCCGCTGAACGGATTGTAGGCAGCGGACGTCGGGTCGTTGAGCGCAGCCTGCATCAGGGTGTTGCTGATGCGGTTGCTCGTGATGTCATCGTTGGTGGCCTTGTTCCAGGTCGCCGCAGCTTCCCAATCCCAACCACTGACTTCGCCGCGGAAGCCCTGCACGATGCGGAACATCTCGCCGTCGTTATCGACGATGCGCCCCTTCTCGGACCAGCGGTAGTTGTCCATCAGCAGCGCGACACCCGTGCACGGCACGCGCGGGATCACCGACGCCGGCAAGCGGTTCGGCGAGCCACAGGGACCGAACGGGTTGTAGTAGTTCTGCGCGCCGACGACGAGGTTCGAGGCGGCATTCACGAAGCTGCTCGGACCACGACGGGTGACCGTCTCGGAGGTGTAGTACATCAACTCCGTGAAGCTCTCGAGCGACTCGTTGATCTGGTGATCGATGGTCGCGTAAACGTTCAAGCGCTCGAGCGCCGAGCGCAGGTCACGGTCTTCGTTGAGGTTGTAGCGAACCGTGCCCTGGCCATCGACTGCGCCGCATACGGTCGCACTGATGGCGTACCTGCAGCGCGGATCACCGACAGGATAGGTCTCGAACTCGCCGGTCGAGTCCCAGATCGTGTTGGTGAGACCGAAAGTCGTGACTGCCGGGACCACATCGAACTGACCCCAGAGCGAATTCGCCGAGTCGTTGAGGAAGCGCGAGTCGCCCGCCCAGGGGGAATCGGCGGCGAGAAAACGGCGGTAGTCGGAGTCAGCCCAGCGCGGGTCGTCCTGCGAGCTGACACGATCACGATCGAACCAGCTGGCGAATACATTGAGCTTGGTGCGGCCTTCATTGAAGGCTTGGCCGAACTCGGCGTATACCGTCTGGTTGTTGCGCGAGAAATTCTCGTAGTCCGTGTAGCGGGCGCCGATATTGAGACCCTTGAAATCGCGCTTGATCACCGTGTTGAACACACCGGCCACCGCATCGGCACCGTAGATGGCCGAGGCGCCATCGCGAAGCACTTCGACACGATCGATGCCGTAGGTCGGGATCATGTTGGAGTTGACGCTGTTCACGGGGACAAAGCTTCCGCCGACCTGTTCGGTCTGGTACTGCGGCGAGTTCACCATGCGACGGCCATTGAGCAGCGCCAGCGTATTGCCCGTGCCGAGACTGCGCAGATTGAACCCGCCGACGTCACCGCCCGCCGAGTTCACGCCACCGCTGATGTTGGCGACTTCGTTGATGAAATTGCTGCCGTTCTCCGGGATGAGATCGAGGAGCTGGTCACCCGAGTCGATACCGAAGAACTCGATGGTCTCGCTGCCGATGATGGAGATCGGCAGGGCGTCGGAGATCACCGCGCCGCGTATCTGCGAGCCCGTGATGACGACCTCTTCGAGGGCCTCGGCCGCCGGTGCGGGCTGTTGTGCGGAGGCGGCCGAGGCGGCCACGAGCACGGCCACGATCGTGGCGACGGCGGTCGGGATATGGGGCTTCGAGCGTTGCATGGATGTCTCCCTTTGTATCTCTGTCAGGAACGGTCAATCTTTGGGCCGCAGGGCCTTGGTGAGCGCGGTCTCATCGAGCGCGCCTTCCCAGCGCGCCACCACCACGGTGGCGACTGCGTTACCGATGAAATTCGTGATCGCACGGCACTCGGACATGAACCGGTCGATGCCGAGGATCAGCGCCATGCCGGCCACCGGCACCGAGGGCACGACGGCGAGCGTCGCGGCGAGCGTGATGAATCCGGCACCGGTCACGCCAGCGGCACCTTTCGAGCTGATCATCGCGACCAGCAACAGCAGCAGCTGTTCGCCGAGGCTGAGCTCGACCCCGGTCGCCTGGGCGATGAACAGCGCAGCCAGCGTCATGTAGATGTTGGTGCCGTCGAGGTTGAAAGAATATCCGGTCGGCACCACGAGCCCCACCACCGATCGGCTGCATCCGGCCTGCTCGAGCTTGCGCATCAGCGACGGCAGCGCCGACTCCGAGGAACTCGTACCGAGCACCAGCCAGAGCTCATCTTTGAGATAGGCGAGCAGGTCCCACAGCCTGAAACCCGCGGCGCGCGCGATCATGCCGAGCACGACCGCGATGAAGAGCGCTGAGGTGAGATAGAAAGTGGCGATGAGGGCCGCGAGGTTGGCGATCGCGCCGATGCCGTACTTGCCGATCGTGAACGCGAAGGCACCGAACGCGCCGATGGGCGCGAAGCGCATCAGCAGGTTCACCATGCGGAAGAACACTTCACTGACGGAATGCAGCCCCTCGACCACGCGGTTGCGCGATTCGCCGAGACCGGCGACGCTGACCCCGAAGAGGATCGCCACGAACAGCACCGGCAGGATCTGCCCGCCGGTGAAGGCGCCGACGAAGGTGTCGGGGATGATGGCGAGCAGGAACGACACCAGGTCCTGCTCCTCGGCCTTGCCGACGTAACCGCTGACAGCGGCGGAATCCAGGGTCCGCGGATCGACGCCCATGCCCTCACCCGGCCGCACGACGTTGGCCACCACGAGGCCGACCACCAAGGCGAGCGTCGACACCACCAAGAAGTAACCCATCGCCTTGGCGGTGGTGCTGCCGAGGCGCGCCAACGAGCTCATGCTGGCGATGCCCGCCGCGACGGTCAGGAAGATCACCGGCGCGATGATGAGTTTGACGAGCTTGATGAACGCGTCGCCGAGCGGTTTCAGCGCCACGGCGAGATCGGGCGCGAAATGCCCCAACGCTCCGCCGACCGCGATCGCGATCAGCACTTGGGCGTAAAGCGCCTTCCACCACGCTTGGCGTGGGGTGGCGAGGGCGGGAACCGTTGCGCTCATTTCGTTATTACAACGGGGAGACAGGCCACTGACAACACCGTTGCGTGAGCGATTAGGTGTTGATTATAGGGGTATTTTCGTATGGTTGTGCGGATATCCGCGCAATTACCTGCCGATTTTGCGGAAACCCGCTCGACCGGTATCCCCAGTCGGGTGATTTCCCTCAAGTCCCGACTGCGCCTGACCAGACCGATGCTCTGGGCCTGTCGCGGCGCTCACGCTGATGGAGGAACTGTCCTCGATCTCGGCGGATCCGAATCGCGCGACGGCTGTGGTGGCCGTCCTGGCGGCCAAGACAGGGCCGTAGCGGTACGATCCGAGCGCAAGAACGGATAGAGCAACTGCGTCGCCCAGCGCTCGGTGCCGTATGCGCGGTCGTCGGCGAGCCCGTAGGCAGGCGGATAGCGCCGCGTGATGCGCGCCGTGCCGAAGATCACATCCCAAAGGAAGAGCAGATTGCCGAAATTGCCGGCGTAGTGGCCGACGCCATCGTCCTGCGTGAGCGCATGGTGTGCATGGTGCGTGGCCGGGGTAGAGATCGTCCGCTCGAGCACCCACATCAGGGGGTGCAACGCAGGGATCTTGTAGAGCGCTTCGTCCCAGCGCCAGCTCGAATGCGCGCCGATGATGACCGCGATCTTGACCAAGACATACCCGATGTACACCCAGCCGAAACCGAGATAGACCAGCGCCCCGCTCAGCCACAGCCCGGGCATGAAGGTGTAGTAGAGGGCGTTGTTGCGGTACACGACCCGCACACTCATGTACGCGGCCGAGTGATGCACGCGGTGAAGCGGCCACATCAGGCTGGTGTGCGACAGGCGGTGCCACCAATACTGGGTCAGATCATCGGCGATCAACAGCGTGCCGAGCATGGCCCACCAAGGCCAATCGGCGAACGCTCCCCGATGCTGCGGCATCAGCCACTCGCAGAGCGCGGTGGAGGTCGCGACCACCCCGGCGAACACCGCCGGGAACATGATCAGGATGGCGATGTCGAGGCGGTCGTCCTCACGGCCGGCCATGGGTGGCCGCAGCTCGCCCCGCCGCCATTCGTTCAGCAGGAAGCCCGCGAAAATCGCGACCAGCGAGACGGTTTGGACGGTCTGGGGATCCATCGAAGGCATTCCATCTGCAGGCGGACGAGAGAGAAGGTACCATTCGTACCACAGATCTGAGGTGTCACCCGCCTAGACCTTGGTGCAATCTGCCCGCTGATGAGGTCCCCATGCCCCTGACGATCGGAGTGCCGCGCGAGACCTTCGCCGGCGAAAAGCGCGTCGCCACCGTCCCGGAAGTGGTCGAAAAACTCCTGAAGCTCGGCTTCAAGGTCTGTGTCGAACGGGGGGCGGGGGACGCCGCCCACTTCAGCGATGAGGCCTACCGGGCCGCCGGCGCCACGGTGGCAGGCTCCGCCGCCGAGCTCTACGCCGCCGCCGATGTCGTCTTCAAGGTCCGCCCGCCCACCGCCGCCGAAACCGCGCAGCTGCGCGAGGGCTCGACCTTCATCGGCTTCGTCTGGCCCGCCCAGAACCCCGAACTGATGCAGCAGCTCGCCGCCCGCAAGGCCACGGTGCTCGCCATCGACGCACTGCCGCGGCAACTGTCGCGCGCCCAGAAGATGGACGCCCTGACCTCCATGGCGGGCGTCACCGGCTACCGCGCCGTGATCGAAGCGGCGCACGCCTTCGGGCGTCCCTTCAACGGTCAGGTGACGGCTGCGGGCAAGATCCCGCCCGCCAAGGTGTTCATCGCCGGCGCCGGCGTCGCAGGTCTCGCGGCCATCGGGGCTGCGGCGAACCTCGGCGCCATCGTGCGCGCCAACGACACGCGCGCCGAAGTCGCCGACCAGGTCGTCTCGCTCGGCGGCGAGTTCGTGAAGGTCGACTACGAGGAAGAAGGCTCGGGCGGCGGCGGCTACGGCAAGGTCATGAGCGAGGGCTTCCAGCAAGCGCAGCGCGCGATGTACGCGCAGCAGGCCCGCGAGGTCGACATCATCATCACGACCGCACTGATCCCCGGCAAACCCGCACCGCGGCTCATCACCGCCGAGATGGTGCAGACGATGAAGCCGGGCAGCGTGATCATCGACATGGCCGCGGAACAGGGCGGCAACTGCGAACTCACCGTGCCGGGCGAGGCCGTGGTGCGCCACGGCGTCACGATCGTCGGCTACACCGACCTCGCGAGCCGCCTCGCGCGCCAGTCCTCGACGCTCTATTCGAACAACCTGCTGCGCCTCACCGAAGAGCTCTGCAAGGCCAAGGACGGCGCGCTGAACGTCGACATGGCGGATGACGCCATCCGCGGTCTGACGGTCATCAAGGACGGCGCCATCACCTGGCCACCGCCGCCGCTCAAGCAGGCTGCCGCGCCTGCGGCGAAGCCCGCCGCCGCACCGGCAGTGTCTTCAAAGAAATCGTCGCACGGCCATGGTGGCGGCGGCGAGCCGATGTCGGCCCGCAGCCTGCTCGCCGTCTCGGCGGTGGCGGCGGCGCTCTTCTGGCTGGTCGGTGCCTACGCCCCGGCTGCGTTCCTCGGCCACTTCACGGTGTTCGTGCTCGCCTGCTTCATCGGCTACATGGTGGTGTGGAACGTGACGCCCTCGCTGCACACGCCGCTGATGAGCGTCACCAACGCGATCTCCAGCATCATCGCCGTCGGCGCTTTGGTGCAGGTCGCGCCGCCGCTGCTGCGCAGCAGCGCGGAGGGCGCGGCCGCCTCCGGGCGACCGGACGATCTCATCCTCGGCCTCGCCGTGGTAGCCCTGGTGCTCACCGCCATCAACATGTTCGGCGGCTTCGCCGTCACGCGTCGCATGCTCGCGATGTTCCGCAAGTAAGGGAGCCGCACGCATGCTCACCGAAAACCTCGCCACCGTCGCCTACCTGGGCGCTGCCATCCTCTTCATCCTGAGCCTCGGCGGTCTCTCGAACCCCGAGACCGCGCGCCGCGGCAACCTGTTCGGCATGGTGGGCATGGCGCTCGCCGTGCTCGCCACGATCTTCGGGCCGCGCGTCGAACTCGCCGAGGGCCTGCCCTGGATCGTCGGCGCGCTGGTCATCGGCGGCGCGATCGGCCTCTACGCCGCGCGCACCGTGCAGATGACGCAGATGCCCGAGCTCGTCGCCCTGATGCACAGCTTGGTCGGCCTCGCCGCCTGCTTGGTCGGATTCGCGAGCTATGTCGACACCTCCGTGGTCTACGAGGGTGCGGCCAAGTCCATCCACCTCGTCGAGATCTACCTCGGCATCCTCATCGGTGCCGTCACCTTCTCGGGTTCGGTGGTCGCATTCGGCAAGCTCTCCGGCAAGATCGGCGGTAAGCCGCTGCTGCTGCCGGGGCGGCATTGGCTGAACCTCATCGGGCTGCTGGCGGTGATCTGGTTGGCCGCCTCGTTCGTGGCCGCCCCCGGCGTCGATGCCGGGATGACGCCGCTCCTCATCATGACCGTCATCGCGTTGCTCTTCGGCATCCACATGGTGATGGCGATCGGCGGTGCGGACATGCCGGTCGTCGTGTCGATGCTCAACAGCTACTCGGGCTGGGCGGC
>DBCG01000081.1:0-513 GCA_002292945.1 Proteobacteria bacterium UBA964
GTTCGAGATCCTCGATCGTCGCGCACGCCGATGACCGGATGACGGCGCCGATCATCACCGTCATGCTGACCCCGCAGATATCAGCGCGCGTCGACCTCGGTGTAGATCCGCCGCAACCTCTTGCGGTCTTCGGCAGTGAGACCGATGGCCTTTTCGAGATATCCATCGACGCTGCCGTACTGATCGCTCATGCCCGCGAAGGCGGCCTCGAGGAAGGACGCATCGACCCCCATGAACACCTTGACAACATCCGGAGGCAGTCGACTGAAGAACTGCAGGGTCGGGTCGTCGCCTCCGCTAGCCGACGGCGGCTTGGGCTTGTAATGACGGTTGGAAAGTAAGTAGTCCTCCATCACGACCTCCCGCGACACACCGAGCGCCGTCAGGATCAACGCAGAGGCCACTCCGGTACGATCCTTACCGGCCGAGCAGTTGAAAGCGAGCGGCGCGTTGCCGGACAAAAGCTCGGCGAACATCTGTCGATACTGATCGGCGAACTGCTGGGGCAGCCGC
>DBCG01000081.1:518-3444 GCA_002292945.1 Proteobacteria bacterium UBA964
CCGCCGGTAGAACGAAGCGAAGGCCAAACGCGCCGTTTCTGCATCCAGCGGGCCGCGCAACGCGGCCATCACCTCGCCGAACTCGAGGTCGTAGTCTCGCTCGAGCCGCCGCGGCGGCTCCTTCGCGAGCGGCCAGCGGGTCGGCTCGCGCAACCGTTCATCGGTGGAGCGCAGATCGACGAGCACGGCGATGTCCAACTTCGAGAGCAGCTCGTAGTCGGCATCGGTCAATCCCGCCATCGCGCCCGAGCGGTACAACATGCCCCGTCGCACGCGCCGACCATCCGTCGTCGAATATCCACCCAACTCGCGGAAATTGACGCCGCCCTCCAAGGGCAGCACGCGGTCGATCGCCGCTTGCGCCGGGATCGCCGTGATCGCCCGAGGATCATCCGCCCACGAAGCGCTGATCGAGAGGGCGACACCGAACGTCAGCGCGACAACGGTGGACTGAGCAACGACCCGCGCGGATCGGAAACGGGACATCACCGGCCACCTCCGAAGCGCAGCCGCGCCTCGATGCCATAGGTACGGGGTTCGTTGAAAATACCGTAGGTCCCCAGCGAGGAACTCACGCTCTTGTAGAACAGGTGCTCTTCGTCGAGCAGGTTGCGCGCCCACAGCGAGAGCTCCACCGTCGCATCGGACGAAGGCATGGCGAGATCGACGATGGAGATCCGGGAGTTGACGATGACCGAGCTGTCCGTGAGCGTCTGCTCGACCTCGCTGGTGTATGCCCCATCGGCCCAACTGCCCGAGAGGTGGAACTTCAACCGTGCGCCGCCCAACGGCATGACATAGTCGATCGACGCGCTGCCGGCGTTCTCAGGGGCATAAAGCGGCAGGACCCGGGTGAGCGGATTGCCGGCCACATACGGGTTGGGCGCGAACAGCGGATCGGCCTTGATGAGGCTGTAGTTGAGGCCGAGGGTGAGGTTCTCGATCGGCATCGCGAGGATCTCGACTTCAGCGCCGCGGGACTCGCCCTCAGTGGTCGCGTTGGTCGTGTCCGCCACGGTCCGCTGGGAGCCCCCGATGACCAGCGGGAAGAAGAAGTCCATCTGCTTGTCCTTGATCGTCGCGTCGTACAACGCGACATTGAGGCGCATACGCCCGTCGAGGAACTGACTCTTCAAGCCGAGTTCCGTCGCCTCGACCTCTTCCGGATCGAACGCACGGTAGCTCAGGGAACGGGAATTCGCTCCGCCCGCCCGATAGCCGGTGGCCCACTTCGCGTAGCCCATCACTTCCTCGCTGAAATCCCAAGCGACGGTGACCATCGGGTCGGTACGGCTCCAGGAGCTGTCAAAGGCGAAGGTCGTGGGCGCGCCGTTCACGATGAAGAGGCGGCCATCCTTGGAGTCCTTCGTGTAGCGTCCGCCGACCGTCAAGTGCAGCCGCTCCATCTGCGCGGGCGTCCAGGTCGCTTGGCCGAAGATTCCGAGACTCTCGGCATTCGCCTTGCTGGCACGGTCGATCGTCACGCGGCTGAGGTCGAGCGGCGTGGTCGCCGGGTTCTTGGTGTACGCCGTGCCGGTGGCGTTCCACAGGTTCAACTGCGGCGTCTGCGCGTCATCATTCGCGGTCTCCTCGAAGTAGAACGCGCCGACGACATACTCCAAGTTCGCCGTATCGCCGATCAATTGGAACTCTTGACTCGACTGATGCTGACCGACGTTGGCGGCGCTGAGGCGCGCGAACGGGCGGTTGGGCGCGAAGGTCGAGATCGCGTCGATCAAGCCTTGGTCGAGTTGCGACTGCTCAAGTTCCCGGTACGAGGAGATCGAACGCAAAGCGAGACCGTCGCGGATCGCCCAGTCGAGCACCAGCGTGTGACCGCTCGTCTTGCCGATGCTCTCTGGCTGGTCGGCACCCAGGATAGAAACATCCTGCCGGTCCAAAGAGGCGCCCGCGCGCTGCAGCGGACTGGCGAAGGGCCCCGCCACAAGGAGCTGCGCGTGGTACGGGGTGGTCTCGTCACGCGAATCGTCGTAGGCATAGAGGAGATCGAGACCGTCTGCAGGCTGCCACTTGGCCGCCACACGGATGCCGCGCTTGTTCCAGGAATTGAAATCGGTGGTGCCGGCGGCGTTGTTCACCGTGCTGCCGTCGCGCTCGTTCACGAGCCCGTCGATCTTGATGCTGAGATCGCCCATCTTCGGCAGGTCGACGTGCACGACACCGCTGCGGCCGTCGAAGTTCGACATACCGACGCGAGCATCGACGCGAAGGTCGCCTGACGGCGCCTTGGTCACGATGCTCACCGCACCGCCCTCGCTGTTGCGGCCGAAGAGCGTGCCCTGCGGGCCCTTCAACACCTCGATGCGCTCGACATCGAGCATGGCCACACCGAGACCTTGGGCGCGGCCGAGGAACACGCCATCCACATAGACGCCGACGCCGGAATCACGGGCGGGCTGGTTGGAATCCATCGACGCGCCGATGCCGCGGATGCTGAGGTTCAAAGCCGACGACCGGCCGACGAAGGGCGCGACGCGCAGCGACGGGATCGCGCCGTCCGTCAAGCTACCGAGCGATATCGCCTGCCGGTTCGCCAGACTCTCGCTCGAGAGGACATCCATGGCGATCGGTGTGTCCTGCAGCGCCGTCTCGCGCTTCTGCGCAGTGACGACCACCTCTTCCAGAGCGGCGATCGCGGCAGGTTGCTGCGCGTGCAGCACACCGGCGGCGGTAGCGAGAACGACGAACGCGGTCGACTTGGATGCGATTTTCATGCACGGCCTCTTAGATCAGGGCGTGCAGGGTCACCGACTGAGATGACAGCGCGGTGGCGGGATGATGACGAGCAGGTGTCGGTCGCTGCGGACCGACGGAGCCTCAATCCTTGAAGAACGGCTCCACAATACCTTTGCGCTGGATCGTGAGCGGCCTGCCCCGGCGGTCGACCGCTTTGCCGATCGTCACC
>DBCG01000065.1:0-20704 GCA_002292945.1 Proteobacteria bacterium UBA964
CGGGCAGGATCTTCATGCCCTCGGGCAGTCGCAACAGCTCCGCCCGCAGAGCCCGCACCTCATGGCCTTGCGCGACAGCTTTGTAGCCGAGGATGGCGAGCGCCCACAGCATCAGGATGATCACCGCCTCCTGCTCGTAGTCCTTGATGAGCACATAGACGGATCGTTGCGAGACATGATCGGGATCCTTCGCGATGGCCTCTCGATCCGCGCGCATCTGCGCTTCGGCGACGGGCCTCACGTGCAGCACGTATGCGGAATGCACGAGGACCACCGACAGCAGCAGCGCCACCACGGTGAAGATGAATTCATTGGGCATTTTGTTTTTCATATGTCGACCGGCAGGCTGATGTTGTTGTCGGCAGAATCGCGGTACTCGGGGAGCTCTTCCGACACGGCTGCAGCTGCGCCGCGTGACGGGTCGGCGGGATCGTCTTCGTTGGTGTCGGGATCGATGCCGGTGGCCGCATCATCTGCGGATGGCGTGGTCGGCCGCGGCTCGGTGGGCGACGGCACGGCAGGCGCTTCCTGCGCCACAGCCCTCACCATGTAGGTCGTCGTGCCCCAGCAAAAGATCGCAAAGCCGGCCATCCAGGCGATCATCCGATCGACCCGCGGCCCTCGTCCCTTTCCATCACGCATGGCAGTCGCCTCCTTCATTCCGCATAACGGGCCACCCGGAATCCGATGTCCTGAGAACCGCCGTCAGCGCCTTCACGCCACGCCGGGCGCAGCTCGGAGAACGAGGCCGTTCGCCAGTTGCTGCCTTTGATCACGCGACGGGATCCCGTCGCCGCGGGACCGAACGGATCGGTGCCCCCACCCGAAGCATCAAAAGAAGCATACGCGTCATGGACCCACTCCGAGACATTGCCGGTCAGATCGAAGAGCCCAAGGCCGTTCGCTCCATGCTTTCCGGGAGGCGCTACCGACGGATACTCATCCTGCCAACCGTCGAGCACACGCGGTAGCGTCGCGGCGGTCTCGGTGCCGGCGAGGTTCGCATACCCGGGCGGCGGCGGCAGATCATCGCCCCATTCATAGCGCCGAGCGCGCCCAGACAACGGGACCTGCCGCGCGGCATATTCCCACTCGGCCTCGGTCGGCAACCGATACCCGGTCGTGACCGGCTGGCGCAGCGTCCATTCGCCCCCGGACTTTTCATAGGCGGGCGGCAGGCCGTCCTGAGCCGAGAGCCAATTGCAGTACTCGACGGCATCAGCCCACGCCACACCGCTCACCGACTGTCCGTCGAGATCGATGCTGCGGCGATCGACGAAGCCCGAGGCATGACCGGGACGGAAACGACGGAAGTCCCCGTTGGTGACTTCACGCGCAGCGATGTAGAACGGGCGCGACAGCGTGATGCGGCGCGAAGATTCGTTCGCGCGCCGCCCTTGCTCACGACGCTCGCTGCCCATCACGAAACTGCCCGGCGGCATCAGTTGCAGCGTACGACCTGCACCGGTCGTGAGCGTTGCAGCAGCCGGCTTCCAGCCCTCCGGTCGCCCCGCAGGCCGTAGCGAGTAATCGAGGGTCCGCGCCACCGCGGGAGAGAGGTCGACCGCGAACTGCTGCGGCTCGGAGCCCTTGTGCCGCACCTCGATCCGATGCGGACGGGCAGGCAACTTGAGCGTGATCGGAGATCGGCCTCGCGGCACGCCATCCACCGAGATCTCGGCCTCGATCGGCTCCCCTTGAACGGTCAGTTCGACCAACACAGGCTGAAGCACGACCGTCATGCCCTCCCGTTTTCCGGCTTGCGCTGCGATGCGCCGGGTCGCGGACGTATAACCCTGCAGCGCGAACTCCAGATCGTGATCGACGCCTGGCGCCAGCCCGACCTCGATCGGTGTGCGCCCACGGAAGCTGCCACCCACCGTGACTTGCGCACCGCTCGGCTGCGAACGCAGCGACACCGTCATATCCGGTGCACCGAGTTCGATCGGACCTACACGCAACGTCTCGCCGGCCTTGACGAGCACCGCACTACGCCAAAGTCTGACCCCGGGTGCGACCACCTCGAGGCGATGCATCCCCGCAGGCAGTTCCAAAGACACCGGCATGGGCAAGGCGGCGGCGCCATCCACCGACAATGATGCGGCGCCAGCACTCACGCTCGCCTCGAGCCGGCCCCAGTTGCTGCGCATCTCGATGCGCAACGGTTGGCGCACACCGCGGCCTTCGACCTTGACCTTCTGCAGCGCATCGAGGAACCGCGGTGCACGCAGCGTGAGCGTCCGCTCCCCCGCCGCCACCTCGATGGACCCCGGTGCGCGACCCGCCTCTGCGCCATCGATGAAGACCTGCGCCGCGACACCCCCGGTGTCTAGTTCAAGCACACCGGGCAACGGATCCAGCCGTAGATCGAGGCGCAAGGGCTCGCCCTCGCGCACCTGTATGTTCCGCGTCATGTCGCGATGCCCCGCTGCACGGGCGGTCACGACCTGTGGCCCTGGCCGAAGGAACAGGAGCTGCCCCGAACGCCAGCTGATCCCGGAACCGCGCACCGTGGCCTCGGCAGGCGTCACCACCACGGTCACCGACTGCATGCTGAGGGACACCCAGACAAGGAGGCCGACCACCGTCCCGAGCAACAGCAGCGCCGTCACCCATTGCCGACGCTGCGACGCCCGCGTCTTGCGGGCCGCCGCTGCAACCGGACCCGCAGCGCCCGCGTCCGATGCACCCGGATCCACTGCGACTGCCGTGATGGCGGTGGTCGCTGCATCATCTTCGCCGCCCTCCTCGACCGTCGGTCGTAGCGGCGGCAGCGTGTCGTTGCCCTGCAGATGACGCACATCGATCGCAGGACCCGTGCCGTCGACGACGATGAGCGCCTCGCCGACCGACAACACATCTCCCGCGAAGAGTTCGTGGAACTCACCGGCCGCCAGCGACCGACCATTGAGCCGTGGTCGGCCTACCGACGAGCCTGACGATGAGAGGGCGTCGCCCGGCGCGCCGTCGATGAACCGCACCCCGAAACCACCGTCGAACTGCTCGAAGACGCCGACCGTCAAGTCATCGACACCGGGAATTCGCAGCGGGTCTGAAGGGGATCCGCCGAACGCGCAGGGCAAGCCGAGCTCACGCTCACCGGCTGGCTCGCGCACCTGCAGCGACAAGCCCGTCACGACACCACCTCGGTGCATCGCACCTCCACGACCACAACCGTGCCTCCTGGCACGACCACGAACTCGCGTCGCACATCGCGATAGCCGTCACGGCTACCGGTCGCGACATAACGACCGGGCTTGAGCCGCAGCTCCTTGCGCCGGAACGCACCGATGGCACCCACCCGTTGCAGGCTGACCGTTGTGAGTCCGTCGGACTCGAACACCGCCGCGACCGCTTGATCATAGAGCGCCAAGGAGTCCCGCAGGCGTTGCGCTTGTCCCTGCAACACCGGCGCCGCTCCACGCACCGCCGCGGCACGGGCCAACAGCGTCTCCGCCTCTCGGCGCACCTCCGGCGCCACGAGCCGCGACGGATCGGTCAGCAATCGGTCGAGACGTCGCGCCAACTCAGCGCGCGGTGCAGCGCGCGCACGCCCTGCACGCGCGAATTCCAAGGTCGGATCGCGCGACAGCAACTGCTCATAACCGGCTTGCGCCTCGCCCCAGCGCTCGGCCCCCTCGAGCGCCAGGTTCGCATCGCGGCTGCTGCCGATCTCACGCCGCACACCGAGCGCCGCCGACTGCGCCTCGACGAAGGCGAGTTCCGCACCGCCCGGACGCAACGCACGGGCTCGCGCAAGCGCTGCACGGGATGCATCGATACGGCCCTCGCGCAATGCGGCCAACGCTTCACCGACCGCTTGCGCATAAGCATCCGAACCGAGCACCGCACGCGCCTTGGAGAGTCCGGACTGCGCCGTACGGTTCGCCGGATCGTCGCGCAGCACGCGCTCGTAGAGCGTCATCGCCTCGAGCGGTCGATCCGTCAACAGGGCCGACTCCGCCTCGGCAAGCAGCGGCAGCACCGCACCGAGCTTACCGGCACGCTCGAGACCGGCACGGGCCGCCGCATCATCGGGCTCGATCTGCAACGCGATCGTGAAGGCTTGGTTTGCGGCCTCAGGCTGCCCCGCCTCGAGCGCGTGCTCACCGATGCTGCGCTGCGATGCCAGCGCCGCGCCGGCGCGGCCGGCCACCGCGCCGAGCTTGTCGGTGGCCAGACCGTAGAGCTCCGTGGCTCGGGCGATGCGACCCTCAGCGGCGACCTGCACTGCGACGTCGCCGTCCGCCTTGGCCACCGCGAACGCCTCTCCACCCCAGATCCCTGCGGCGCGGGTTTCGAGCGCCGACAACGCGCCTTCGAACGCGCGCCTCGCGTCCGTGAGCGCTCGGGCCTCTACGGCAGCATCGGGCTTCGTAGCATCGGGCTTCGCTGCCTTCTCGGTGACAACCACGGGTGGCGCGACTTCGGTGGCATACCGCGGCAACCAAAGAAAAACGCCTGCGAGCAGCGCCGCCGATACGGCGACGCCGACAGCCATGAGCGTCCGCGGCCGGCGGGTACGCACCACCTCGCCGGTGGACGGGCGCGGGTCGAGCTCAGCCTCCTCGATCGCCCGTATGCGTGTGGCAGCGGCAGCGAGGGGCTGCAGTTCTATCCGGCGCAGTGCATCCACTACGTCGGCCATGCTTGCTGGACGACGGGGATCATCCGTGTCGAGCAATGACATCACGAGTCCCTGCAACGCAGGCGGGATGGGATGCTGCGGCTGTAGCGGCGGCACCTCCCCGAGCGCATCGGGCGAGCCGGGGTACCGCGGCGGATAGCCGCCGAGAAGTTCATAGGCCAGTGCGCCAAAACCGTACAGGTCATCGTCCGCCGTGACCGTGGCGCCTGTTCGCTGCGCCGGACTCGCGGAATAGGGCGAACGACCGGTCAACGAACCGTCCTCGCCGAACCTTGCTGCACAACCGAAATCGGCCAACAGTGCCGCCCCTGCGCGATCGAGGAGGATGTTCGCGGGCTTGAGATCCCGATGCGCGACCCCTTGCGCGTGCAGAGCCGAAAGGGCCGCGGCGATCTCCCGCAAACAGCGCAGCACCCGCATCGGCGACGCACCGCGCAACGAACGCGCATCATCGACGGCCAATGCCATGGGCATTCCGGCACGATCACCTTCGAGCAACGGCAGATCGACGGCCAATATCCCGGAATGGGCCACCACGCTGGACAGTTCGTGCTCGCGTCGCAAGGCTGCGATCGCTGCCGTCATGCCCGCGCGGCCCTCGAGGACCTTGAGCGCCCTCAAGCGTCCATCCCGTGTGTCGCGCACCTTCCAGATCTGCGCGACGCCGCCGCCGCGCAGACGCTCAAGCAGCGTGAAATGAGCGAAGGCTCCGGTGTCCGCCATATTCGCGTCCACCGCCCTACGGTGCAGGGGTCGTGGTGGCTCCGGGGTCCGACGGCGCACCGGTCTCTTCGCTGTAGATCTGCGCCAGCAACCGCCGCCACTCCCGATACTGTTCCTCCGCCGTACCGGTGAGCTTGAGCGTACGGCCCTCGAGTTCGACGGTCTGCGTCGCCGCCTCGTTGCCGAAGCTGCCTGCGAGCTCCTTCACCTCCTGCGCAGCGACCTTCGCATCCCCATATCTTTGGATGCCGGAGAGGACCGCTGCCGTGCCGCCCATCACCGCAGTGGTCCGCAGCATGCTCTCGGCGTTCTGACAGCTGTAGTCGCCGGGGCCGCATTGCCCACCGACGAAGATGCTCGCGAGCACCGCCGCTGCACCCAGCACGGTCCGGGTACGCGCCTGGCTGCGGGTACGCTCCTCGCGCTCGATGGCATCGCGACTGGTACGCCGCCAACCGCCATAAGGATCGAACAGCTTGTCGGAGAACTCGCTGGAGTAACCATCCAGGGTGTCGATCACGGCCGCGTCCCGTTCGCGGATCTTCACGATACGCGCCAGCGCTGGATCGTCTGCCGACGGCAACCGCACCACCCGCATCAGCCCGTCGGCATCACGGGCGAGATAGCCCTGGAACCGCCGCGGGTCGAGGTCTTGAGCGAAACGCAGTTCGCTCACACGGCGGATCTCGCGACGATCGGCCGCAGACCATTGCGCCCGCGCAGCGAGCAGGTCGTTGGCGATGGTGGCGTAGACGTTCTGGAACGGATCGCGGGCGCGCAGCGCCGCTTCGGTCTTGTAGGCGCCGAGATCAGCCTCGCCCGCATAGCGCCGGTCCTTGATCCAGATACGCCCTTGGGCATCGACCGCAGAGACGAGCAACGCGAGATCTGCACCCGTAGATTCGACGATGCGCGCGGTGAGCATCACATCGGGACCGGATACGCCCTCGGGCACGACACGCACCGCACCCCATTGGCCGGAGCCCTCCAGCGTGCTGCGCAGGCGGACTGCCAGCAGCCGTGACTCGGCCTTGCGGATGTCCGGGTAGATGCGCCGCTTATCGAGCTTCTCTTCGTCCTCGGCGATCTCGGCCGGGATGCCGGCGTCGAACTCGCGGATGCCGACATCGAGCAGCTCCGCCTCAGGGATCTGCTCTTTGGCCTGGATGGCATCGAGCTTCGCGAGCGGCCGCGTCTCGTTGACCACACAGCCGCCGAGCAGACCTGCAGCCACCAACAGCGCAGCGAGCCGCGGCAGGAACGCGAACCGCCGCAGCGCATCGACATGGAGATCCAGCACTCCGCCCATGGTGACCCTCAACCCCTGCCCTGCACGCTGCGTTTGTACTCCGTGTACTCTTTCCAGAGTTTCTCACGCAGTTCCGGATCGGTCTCCTGTTCGGCGGCGCGCCGCAGACGCCGTGCGACGATGTCGTCATCGTCGCCGGAGGGGACACCCCGGTCCGGGGCGCCGCTGCCGGCGGCGGCACCGCGATCGCCACTCGCATCGCCACTCGCGCTCGCGCTCGCGCCAGCGCTGCGCTCGGAGCGCAACCCACCTTCGCGAGAGCTGCCTTCACCGCCAGACTCGGCGCCTTGATCGCCGGATTGTGCCGCGCCGCCGCCTGTCGAGGCGGTGGCGCCTCGCGCATCGCGCTCGCGGGCGGTCCGCGCCTGCTCCTCGCTGAGCGTCTTGTCGAACTCGCCCAACGAGTCATCCAACCGCTTATCGAGCACCGCGCGGCGCTCATCCGCAGTGCTGACGGCACCACCATCCCGCGCACCGTCTGCGGAGCCCTCAGACGACTCCGTGCCACCCGATGAACCCGGCATCCCGGGCATCCCGGGCAGCCCGGGCGTCCCGGGCATGTTCCCCGAGGGGCTGCCGGGGATACCGGCTGAGCCGCCGTCTCCCGGAGGTGTCGCGCAACCGGCCACCACCAAAAGACCGGCGAAGCACAGAACGGCATGCAAGCATTTCAAAGATTTCATCATCCGCATCCTCGTGGCGATGGCACACTCAGGGTGCCGGCGCGCCGCCTTGGAAGAAATTCTGGAGCTGTGCGGCCAGACGCTTGCAGGCGGTCGCCTCGACCCGCGCGATGAAGGGCAACGGCACCACCGCACCCACGATCGCCGAGGTGCCGGTCACGTTGGTATCGACCGATCCGGCGGACTTGCCGCTCTCGAGATCCCAGATGACGGCCTCGAAGTCCGACTCGTTCTCCCACCAACCGAAACCCACACAGCCGGCCGCACCGGGCGCTGCGCCGCAGGCGAGGCTGCCGCCGCCGTCGGTCTTGCGGGTCGCCCCATCCAGCCAGACGAGATAACGCACACCGGACGCGGCGATCCGCTCGCTCACGCCGGGCCGGGCGAGCAACCGGCTCACAGCCTCCGGTCGCGAGGGAGCGGTCCCGGGCTCGAACCAGGGGAAGAGTCCGTCGACGAAGGAATCGTTGTCGTGGACCTCGACGGGCCGCGCCCCCGAGGCAAGGCCGCGTCCGACGCAGTCCATGAAATCGTCCTCCGCCGACGCACCCTCTATCTGAGGCTTCGCGAGGATCACCACCGCCTCACCGGCCTCGATCTGCGTGGGCAATTCCCGGGATTCCTCGATGCGTGCACTCATGCAGCCCGTCAAGAACAGGGCAGCGCAGAGGGACAGGGCAACGGTGATCGGGGACCGATGAGCCATGCTGGGACTCCACAGCGGGAGGGACGCGACGCGGGGCGGAATCTGGAATGAGTATGCCACGCGTCCCTGGGTGACAAAGACCGCCCTGATCGCCGGCAGTTCCCGCTCCTCCGGGCCTCTGACTGTCTGGATATACAGTCGAGATGCCGCCGAGTCCGGTCCTCAATCCCGGGCAGGATCCGGGAACCGGTCGAGGTTGCGCAGCGAGGGGAACAAGCGCCAGTGGGCGACGACGACGACGAGACAAGCAGCACCCCCCACCAGCACCGCGGTGACAGGACCCCACCACTTCGCCGTCAGACCGGACTCGAACTCTCCGAGTTCGTTGGAGGCACCGATGAACAGGGCGCTCACGGAACTCACCCTGCCCCGGATGGCGTCCGGGGTCTCGAGCTGAACGAGCAGATGGCGCACGAACACACTCACCATGTCACCGGCGCCGAGCAGCACCAGCGCGATGCAGGACAACCAGAACGAGGTCGAGGCACCGAAAACCAGCGTGGCCACCCCGAACAACGCCACGCCACCGAACATCCAGGCGCCGGCGTGGCGTGCGATCGGGCGCTGCGCCAGCCAGATCGCCGTCGCCGCCGCCCCGAGACCGGATGCAGCGCGCAGCATGCCCATCCCGGCCGGCCCCACATGCAAGATGTCTGCAGCGAACATGGGCAGCAGGGCTGTCGCGCCGCCGAACAACACCGCGCACAGATCGAGCGAGATCGCCCCCAACACCGGCTTGCGTGACACCACGAACCGCAGACCCGCCGACAGCTCATGCCAAGAGACCGGTCCGCTGCTCGGCGGCGCATGCACCGGCCTGACACGACCGAGCAGACCGATGACCAACGCCAGCAGGGCGAAGGCGCAGCCATAGACGACGAGCGCGCCGACGCCGTCAGCCGGCGCATGGCTCATCGATTCCCCCAGTGCATAGAGGACGCCGCCGATCGCTGGGCCGGTGACCATCGCACACTGGAACAAGGTCGCATTGAACGCGGCCGCGCGCGGGAACAGTGCGATCGGGACGAGGTTCACGACCATCGCTTGACCGGCCGGCATCCAGAACGCTCGTCCAGCACCCACCAAGGCCATCGCCAGGAACACCGGCCAAGTCGTCCGACTACCCGACAGCGTGAACGCGACCAACACCAGCACGGCAAGCATCTCCGCGAGATACGCGATCAGCAACACGCGACGCCGATCGATCCGATCGGCAAGCTGGCCACCCGGAAGCACCAATGCGAGGAACGGCAGGAACTGCGCGAGACCGATGAGACCGAGATCGAGCGGATCGCGGGTGATGTCGTACACCTGCCAGCCGACCGCGACGGCGAGCATCTGCCAGGTGATCGTTGCGAGGAACCGGGCGAACGCGTAACGACGGAAATCGCGCTGCGCGAGCACATCGCGCAGGCCCACAGCGGGCATCTGCGACCCCTCTGCGGCGGCGCGTTCGGATTCAGTGGACGATGGCATGCGGTGTTCGTTCAGCGGTGGTAAGTTGCGCGGCAGTCCCCGCGACGGAGTGTCGCATGACCGAAATCCGCATCACCCGCCATTTCGCCACCATCGTCGATGGACGCTGGGGCGCTCGCCAGGTCCACTATCGTCGAGCCGGCCGCGGCCCGGTGGTGCTGTGCCTGCACCAGTCGCCGCTCTCCTCACGCGACATGTTGGCGACGCTCGCGCGTTGGCACCCTCACTTCACCTGCATCGCGCCGGATACACCCGGCTTCGGGTCGTCGACCCCGCTCGGTGTCGCGCGGGCCGGCATGGAGGACTTCGCCGATGCGGTGATCGAGTTCATGGATGCCCTCGGAATCGGGCGCACCGCGGTGTACGGCTTCCACACCGGCGCGATGATGGCGGCAACGCTGGCCGCGCGGCACCCCGACCGCCTCAGCTGCGCCGTCGCCAACGGCTTCGTGTCGTTGACCGAACCGGAGCGCGCCGACATCGTCGCGAACTACCTGCCGCCGCTGCAGCCATCGTGGGACGGCGCACACCTCAGCTGGCTCTGGGCACGGCTGCGCGAACAATCGATCTTCTTCCCGTGGTACCGCGCAGCGGCGGCGAACAGGCTGGGTGGTGGTGTGCCGTCCCCGGACCGCCTGCAAGACGCGCTGCTCGACTTCATGCGCTCCGGCGACCACTACCGCGTCGGCTACCGGGCGGCCTTCGAGTTGCGCTCCGACGAAGTGCTGCGTCATGCCGAAGCCCCCTTACTGGTGACCGCATCGACGACCGATGTACTCGCCCAGCAACTCCCGCGTATCCGCCACAAATCAGCCGCGGTCAGCGTGCAGACAGGGGCCGATCCGGACGCCACGCTCGATCTGGCCCGTGACTTCATCCGGCGCCATGCCAAGGCCGCAGCGCCCGCGTCATCACCGCCTGCACCGCTCCCGCGCGCACTGCACCAAGACCTCATCGATCTTCCCGGTGGCCAATTGGGGCTGCGCCGTAACGACACGGGCAACGGTCGACCCGTGCTGTTGTTGCACGATGCCATCGGTTCTTCACGGACGCTCATCGAGGCCGCCCACGGCTTCATAGGCAGACGCCCGGTGATCGCGCTCGATCTTCCGGGTCACGGTGCCTCGGACGCGGCGCTCGCGCGCGGTCCGTCGATCATCACCGCACAGGCCCGCAGTGTGTCCGCTGCCTTGACGGCGCTCGGCGCGACGCAGGTCGATTGCGTCGGTGTCGGCCACGGCGCGATCGTCGCGATCGAATCCGCGCTACGGGAGCCGCAACGGTTCGGCCGACTGGCGCTCGTCTCTTTGCCGTTCCTCGACGAGCGGCAACGTCAGGCGTTCGGACGACAGGGCGCACCGGACATCCAGCCGCAGTGGCACGGCGGACACCTGCTGCAGGCCTGGCACATGGTGCGCGATCAGACGCTTTTCTGGCCTTGGTTCGACCATAGCCGCGCAGGGGTGTTGCGCGGTACGCCGCAGGTCGATCCGGCGCAGATCGACGCGCGTGTGCTGGAGCTCTTCGCCTCGAGCGGCCTCTGGCGGCGCTCGCTGCTCGCCGGCCTGAAATGGCCCATGACCGCGAAGCTTGGCAAGCTGCGGGTGCCTGCCGCGATCACCTCCTCACCCGCCGACCCGTGGTCGGCCTGCGCCGAGCGTGCGGCCACCGCGCTGCCGCGACTCGTCCGTATCGCGCTGCCCGATGAACGGTCGGATTGGGCGGGGGCGCTGCTGCCCTGGTTCGACGGCTGATGAAGAGGCTCTGTGTGTTCTGCGGCGCGAACCCCGGTCTCGACCCGGTCTATCGCAGCGCCGCCCGCGATCTCGGAACGACGCTCGCAGAGGCCGGGATCGGACTCGTGTTCGGCGGCGGGTCGGTCGGACTCATGGGGACCATCGCCGATGCGGTACTGGAGGCAAAGGGCGAAGTCATCGGCGTGATCCCACAGACGTTGGTCGATCGTGAACTCGCGCATCGACGGGTCGCCGACCTGAGGATCGTGTCGTCGATGCACGAGCGCAAGGCGTTGATGGCTGACCTGTCCGATGGATTCGTAGCCCTGCCGGGCGGTGTCGGTACGCTGGAGGAGCTGTTCGAGGTCTGGACCTGGGCGCACCTCGGTCTGCATGCCAAGCCTTGTGCGTTGCTGGATGTCGCAGGGTTCTATTCGGGTCTCGGGCGCTTCCTCGACCACATCGAGGGGGAGGGCTTCCTGCGCAGCGGCGTGCGCGACATGCTGCTCATCGAACGCGACCCTGCAACCATGCTCGCTGCGATGCGCGCCTACCGGGCGCCGATGGTCCCCGTGCGATTGACGCGCGACGAGACCTGACGCGCAGCGAAGACGCGGACGTCCGTCTCAAACCTGCGCGCGCTTCTCGGCGATCCACTCGCGCCAGATCGCCATCACCACCGCAAGTATCACCGGGCCGATGAACAGCCCGACGAGCCCGAAGGCCGCGAGTCCGCCGAGCACGCCGAACAGCACGAGCAGGAACGGGATACGGGTCGAGCCACTGATCACGAGCGGCCGCACGATGTTGTCGATCCAGCTGACCGCGGTCAGACCCCAGATGAAGAGCCCGATCGCCGCGACCGTCTTGCCGGTGAGGAAAAGATAGAGGCTCGCCCCCGCCCACATGAAGGGCACGACGAACGGGACCAAGCCGACGAGGAAGGTCAGCGCACCGAGGAAGATCGGCGCCGGTAACCCTGCAGCCCAGTAGCCGAGCCCGGCAAGGGTGCCTTGCGCGAACGCGGCACAGACGATGCCGTAGACGACTGCACGGACCGTCGCGCCGATGCCGTGAAGGTAATGCTCGACCCTCACCGCACCGAAGAACTGCTCGAGCATCCGCCGCACCTGTGCAGCGAACTGTTCACCGTCGCGGAACATGAAGAACAGCGACACCATGGCGAACACCAGCTTGGCCAGATTGCGGCCAACACCCCCCACGACCGCTGCCAGTTCACCGGAGGACTGGGCGAAGAAGCCCTCCAGGGCCTTGCCTAGCGCCTCGGGGTTGCGCGCCCACTCGGCGAACCATTCCTGGATCCGCGGCCCGAGGAACGGCAGTTGGGTGACGAACGCCGGCAGCTCCGTGCGCGCGAGCAGCGGCGCGACTTCGCGATAGACGGGCAACGCCTCCGTCTGCATCAATATGACCAACCAGACGATCGGCAGGATGATGGCGACCGCGAGCAGCAGTGTCATGACGAACGCGGCCGCATCGCGCTGCCCCCGGAACAGGCGCACGAGGCGGGCATGCAAAGGCCAGCTGACATAGGCGAGGATCGCCGACCAGATGACCGGGACGATGAACGGCCGCAACACCTGGAAGACGAGCAACGCAAGGATCGCCAGCAGGGCGGCGAGGATCAACCGCCGCAACCACTTGCCTTCCGTAAGGGCTTCCATCAGCGGACCGGCTCGGAAGCGAGGACGGTGAGCGCCAGCAACGCACAGACGGCGATCGAGAGTTGTCGACGCAGTGCGAGATAGTCGGGCGGCAGTCCGTCGCCCAAGCGCCTGCTCTCGTAGAGCCAGAACGATCCGAAGCCCGCCAACAGCAACGCGAGCCCACGGCTACCGCCGAGCAGCAAGGCCGCGGCGGCCCATACGGAGGGCAGCACGGAACCGATCACGGTGGCGATATCCCAACGCCAGAAACCCGCCAACGCGAGCCCCCAATGCACGGCTGCCACGAACGACAGGATGACCGCGCCCCAAACAAGCGCCAACTCCATCCCGAAGTTGCGCCAGTCCGGCGTCGGCGCGAGCGATACGCAGGCGAGTGCCAACGCGAACGGCAACAGACCGAGCCAACCCGCAGCGACGGCACCGGGTCCAAGCCCGGCGGAGTTGGGAGCGCCTCGGGAGGATGGCTGGATCGTCGGTTCCATCCGAGCATGATACCGCCGTGGCGTGACGGATGCCTGAAGTCCAAGCACTCAGGCGGTCGGCTCCGCCTCGTACCATTCCTGCAGCGCGGCTGCCACCTTCAACGGATCCTCGTGATGCATCATGTGTCCGAGTCCCGACAGTGTATGCAACGTCAGCCGCGGCAAGTGCGAATGGAACGCACCCGGTTCGGCATCTGGCCCAAGCCGCCCGAGGAACTCCGACTCGCTCGCGAGCAGCATGAGCACCGGCGCCGCGATGTTCCGCCAGGTGGCCTCGATCTCCTCGCGGCGGTAGAGCACAGGGGTCACCAAACGGTGCCATGGATCGAATCGCGCCACACGACCACCCTCCGGACTCGGGATGGTCCAAGCTTCAGCGACGAACCTCGCGTACGCGAGCGGCAAACGCGGATTGCGGTGAACCAGTTTCTCTGCGAGCTGCGATACCGACAGATAGCGTGACCCGGTCGGCGGCGAACGCAGTTCGTTCAACCACCGACGTTGGCGGACGGGCGCTTCCGCCGGGTCCGTGCGTGGCAGGCCGAAGCCCTCTAATGAGGCGACCGAACGGATCCGTTCGGGTCGGACCCCGGCGTACAACGCGGCGATGTTACCGCCCATGCTGTGGCCCACCAGACGCACCGGTTGCGTCAGCGACAGGCGGTCCAACAGGGCATCGAGATCGGCGATGTAATCGGCGAACCAATACGGCGTGCCGGTGTGCGCGCTACCGCCGAAACCACGCCAATCGGGCGCGATGAAATGCCAATCGTCCGGCAGCGCATCGACCAGTGATTGGTAGGTGTCCGCGCAGTCCATGAAGCCGTGCAACAGCAGGCGCGGCGGTGCATCGCTCGGCCCCCAGGCGAGCAACCGATGGCGCAGTCCACGCACCTCGAGGAACGACTCGCGGGGTATGCGTCGGGCGCGATAGGTGTCAATCATCGTCATCCCGCCAGGAACAACCGGTAGGCAGGGTTGGCGGTCTCATCCACCCATGGGTAGTGCAACGCCGTCAGGTGCAGCAGGAAATCCTCACGGGTCTCGGGCGGCACGACGATGCCCGCGACCACTCGACCGGTGTCGGAGCCGTGGTTCCGGTAGTGGAACAAGGTGATGTTCCAGTGGGTGCCCACTGCCTCGAGGAAGCGCAGCAGCGCCCCTGGACGCTCCGGGAACTCGAAGCGCAGCAGCATCTCGTGCGCGACCCCCGCAGGGCGACCACCGATCATGTAGCGCACATGGGATTTCGCGAGCTCGTTGTCTGTGAGGTCGGAGACCTCATGGCCCACCGCACGCAGCGCATCGGACACGCCGTCCCGGTCCACACGACCGTTGGCGAGTGCGAACCCCAGGAACACCCGCGCCAGGTCGGGTCGGTCGTAACGATAGTTGAACTCGGTGACGCTGCGGTGGCCGAGCGCACGGCACAGCCCGAGGAAGCTGCCAGGACGCTCCGGGATCTGCACTGCCAGCAGCGCCTCGCGCTGCTCACCCAATTCGGCGCGCTCGGCGACATGACGCAACCGATCGAAGTTCATGTTCGCACCGCAATTGATCGCGACCACCCGCTTACCCGACCATCCCTCACGGGCGATGATCTTCTTGGCTGCTGCGACCGCCAACGCACCGGCCGGCTCCACGATCGCACGCGTGTCCTCGAAGATGTCCTGGATGCCGGCGCAGATCTCGTCGGTATCGACGCAGACCATCTCATCCACCAACGCGCGCGCCAAGCGGAAGGTCTCCTCACCGACCCGACGCACCGCCACACCGTCGGCGAAGGTGCCGACGCGTGCCAACGTCACCCGCTCACCTGCCAGCAACGAATCACGCATGGCCGGAGAATCCGCCGCATTGACGCCGATGATCCGGATCCGCGGATAGAGGTGCTTGAGGAAGGCTGCGACGCCGGCGATCAAGCCGCCGCCACCGACCGGCACGAACACGGCATCGAGGTCGCCGCCGGACTGGCGCGCGATCTCCATGCCGATGGTCCCCTGCCCGGCGATCACATCCGGGTCGTCGAAAGGGTGAACGAAGACGAGGTTGCGGTCGCGGGCAAGACCGAGCGCATGATCGCAGGCAGCATCGTAATCATCACCGTGCAGCAGCACTTCGCCACCGAGATCGATGACCGCCTGCACCTTGATGCGCGGCGTGGTCACCGGCATCACGATGACCGCCGGGATGCCGCGCCGACCTGCCGCAAGCGCGACCCCCTGGGCGTGGTTGCCCGCCGAGGCGCAGATCACACCGCGTGCGGCCGCGCTCGCCGACAGGCTGGCGATCTTGTTGTAGGCGCCGCGCAGCTTGAAGGAGAACACCGGCTGCATGTCTTCGCGCTTGAGCAGGACGGTGTTCCCGAGACGGCGCGACAACCGCGAGGCCGGCTCGAGCGGCGACTCGATGGCCACATCGTAGACGCGCGCACGCAAGATGCGCTCCATGTATTCGGCAGCGGGACCGGCAGTCATCCGCGCAGCATATACTGCGGCCCTTACGCGCGTCACAGCGCGCAGCCTTGAGACGCCCCACGATGCGCCATGTCTGGACACTGACCCTCGCGCAGGCGCTCGCCGCCTGCGGCACCATCATGCTGGTCACGTTTGGCGGTATCGTCGGGGCTCGCCTCGCGCCATCGCCGGCGCTGGCCACGCTGCCATGGTCGCTCTCGATCGTCGGGCTCGCGGCCGCATCGATCCCCGCGGCGCTCTTGATGCAGCGCCATGGGCGGCGACGGGTGCTGATCGCGAGCGCCCTGTTCGGTTGCGTGGCGGCGCTCGCCTGCGCGTTCAGCATCTCGCAGGGCAGCTTCATCGGGCTCTGTCTTTCGGCGTCGCTGTTCGGCGTCCATGCCTCGGTGGTGCAGCAGTATCGCTTCGCCGCCACGGAGCTGGTGTCGCAGGACGCCGGCGCCGAGGCGACCGGCAAGGCCGTCGCCACCGTGATGCTCGGTACGCTGGCTGCCGCGATCCTCGGCCCGTTGCTCGGGCAACAGACGCGGCTTTGGGGAGGGTGGCCTGAATACACCGGCTCGTTCCTCGCGCTCGCCGTGCTGCTCGCCGGCGCCGCATCGGTGCTGATGCGCCTTCCGGCGACGCCACCGCCGCCGAAGGCGGATCGCGGCAGCGGTCGTTCGGCGCGCCAACTGCTGAGCATCCCGGGCTATCGTCTCGCGGTGCTCGCCGCGCTGTCCTCTTATGCGGTGATGAGCTTCATCATGACCGCGACCCCGATCAGCATGCATGTGCACGACCACCACTCAGGGGCGATCACCTCGGGCGTGATCACCGCACACCTGCTCGGCATGTACCTGCCTTCGCTGGCGACGCCTTGGCTGGTCGCGCGTCTCGGCGTGCGCGGACTGATGCTCGGCGGACTCGCGGCGAACTTCGCCTGTGTCGGCATCGTCGCCGCCGTGGGCGAAGGCGTGACGCACTACTTCGTCGCGCTGGTGCTGCTCGGTATCGGCTGGAACCTGTTGTTCGTGGGCGCGACCACGCTGCTGGCCGGGACCTTCTCCGACAACGAGCGTTTTCGCGCCCAAGGCACCAACGATTTCATCGTGTTCGGCGCCCAAGCCGTGGTGTCGCTGCTCGCCGGAGTGGCCATCGAGGCGCTCGGCTGGCGGACGCTCAACCTGGTGACGCTACCGCTCTTGCTGTGGACCCTATGGGCGGTGATGCGCCGGGACCTGCCACCGGCTCGATGATGATCTTGCCGTCGCGGTCGTGTCCGGCAAGCGCCGCGTGTGCACAGGCCTCGACGATGCGCTCGAGCGGATAGCGTGCCGCGATCCTCGCGACGAGCTCGCCGCGGGACATCATCCCCGCGAGCCGCGCGTAGAGCGTCCGGACCTCCTCCGGCCTGCGCCGCTGCAGCTGCCGTACGAAGCTCAGGCCATGCAGCACGATGCCTTGACGGAACATCAGGTAGAAATCGACCTCGCAGCGCAGCCCGGAGAGTGCGCCGTAAGCGACCAAAGGCGCACCGGGCGCGAGACACTCGGCGATACGCTGGGTCGCCGAACCGGCGACGGCATCGATGCCGAGCCGCAGAGGCGCGCCGTCCGTGGCCGCATGCACCCGCGCACCAAGGTCCTCGCCATCGATCAACACCACATCACCGCCCAGTGCGCGCAACTCGTCTGCCGGTCCCGTCCGGCGCACCACGTTGACGGTGCGCACGCCCATCTGTCGCGCCAACTGGATCAGGTATCGACCGCAACTGGAATTGGCGGCGTTCTGCACCAACCAGTCGCCGGGCTTCAGGGCGGTGAAATCCTCCAACAGCACCGCTGCGGTAGGACCATTGACCGTGAGCAGGCTCAGCTGCGCTGCATCGCCCTCGGGCGCGGGCAGACAATCTGCGCCGCGACAACGGACTTCATCGCGGAAGGTACCGCTGCCGAGCGCAGGGAACACGCGATCGCCCTCGCGCCACCCGGACGCCGCGCCGGCTCGCAGCACACGCCCGACGCCCTCGTAGCCCGGCGTGCGAGGTAGCGGATAGCGGAAGCCTGCGGCGCCCTCGAGGGTGCGCAGGTCGGCGATATGCATGGCTGCAGCCTCGATCCGTACCACGATCTCTTCGGGCGCCGGGTCCAAAGAAGGCACGTCGTCCACGCGCAACGCCTGATCGGCGGATCCATAGGCGTGCTGGATGACAGCGCGGGCCAAGACCGCGCGACCGTCAAAGGATCCCGCGCTCGACCATGCGCGCGATGGCATCCGCCTGACGCTGCTGGAAGTAGGCGCGATCGGGGATCATCAGTTTGCCGTCCTGCAACAGCCCGTTACGACGACGCAGGTCGGCTTTGGCGAACGACTCTGCGAACATCTCCAGCGCCTGTCGCGAAAGCATGTTGGACATCGACGGCCGACGCCGATGCGCGCGCAGACCCGCCAGGTCGAGCGACGCCGAGGCGACGGAGGAATTGCCGCTACCCGCCACCACGACCTGGTTGCCGCTCCAGTCGATGATGTCGGAATAGCCGTTGGTCGAGTCGGTCGGCACCGAGATGCCGCGCAGTTCCGCATTGTTGGCCGAGACGACATACGCCATGTTCTCGAGCGCGCGCGCGCGGCGTGCGATCTGCTTGATGGTGAGGTTGGGCGAAGCGACTTCGCTGGTCGAATGCAGGAACACCTCGGCGCCGCGGATGGCGTGCGCACGCGCGATCTCTGGATAGAGGATCTCCTCGGAGGCGATCGCCGACAGCCGGCCGATCACCGTTTCGGCCACCGGGAACACCCCTTCCATGCCGTAGATGTCGAGGTATCGGTCCCAGACATCGTGCGGCGTCGGCGCGAAGATGGAGATCAGCCGGCGATAGGTCAGGATCCGGTCGCCCGAAGGATCGAAGATCCAGCAGGCTTGGAAGTAGAGGCCGGGAAAGTGGCGATCGGTCTCGTAGCTGTTTCCGGCGAGGAACACACCATGACGCTGAGCCAGCGCAGCGAGCGCTTCGTACTCCGGTCCGTCGGGTGCAAGCGCAGCCTTCGCGGCCCACTGCGGGATGGTCTCGCCCCACGGCGGACCGGTCAGGACGTACTCGGGCAGCACGACGAGCTTGAGCTCAGGGCCGATCCAGCGACGCGCGCCCTCGAGCGCCTGACCGATGCGAATCAACGACGCTTGCATCCGGCGCGCAGCCGATTCCCGATCATGGTCGGGGTGGACACCATCGCAATCGATCTGCAGCGCCAACGCTGCATAGCGATCGAGCCTGCCCGGTACGATCGGCTCCGTCATGACGCACCCCGCGCGAGTCGCAGTTCCGCAAGATCGCTCCAGGTCTCGAGGCCGGCGATGCGTCCTTGGGTGACCTGGAACCGGTCGACCCACCGCGCACCCGTGAACTCCGTGCCGTCGACGAATGCGCCCGACGCGGTGCCACGGACATAGACGGCGATGCCGCCTGGTGCCTCGCAGGTCTCGAAAGCATCGGCCTGCTTGCGCAACGTGGCGTAACGCCCCGCCGAAAAGGCCGCGAAGTCCTCGAGCGTGCCGAACTCGTGGCCGCCGGAGATGACGACCCGTGCGCCCGTCACCATCATCGGTGCCGCTGCGGCGAAATCCCGTCGCGCCATGGCATCAAGCCAACCGCGGACGAGGTCTATCGCATCCGCGCGCTCGGTGCGCGCAGTGCCGACCACGATCCGTCCATCACCGAGATTGAGCGTCATGGGGCCGAGTATGCCCCAGCCCGCTGCCGCGCGGCATCCGACGATGGCTGCCCCCCCGCTGCCGCCCGGTGGCCGGTCGCACCGCAATCGCTTAGCCTCTATCCTCAGGCATCAGGCCTCAGGCCTCAGGCACGCCATCCCCGAGGGAACCATGGTCCAAGACACCCGACTCGAAGCGCTGGAATCACGACTCGCGCACCTGGAACAGGGGCAGCAGGAACTTTCCGACGCCCTATACCGTCAACAGCGCGAACTCGACGCGCTACGACTGCGCAACCAGCAATTGCTCGCCGAAGCGGAGGGCGGTGCGTCGACCGCCAGCCTGACCTCCTACGAACGACCGCCCCACTACTGATCGGGAGACTCCATGAAACGCACCCTCCCCTTGCGGATGCTGTTCTGCACCGCCGTCTGCGCATTGTCAGCGCTGCTGACCGCCGCTCCGATCCCTGCGCAGGCTGCCGATGATCAGGCCGGTCTGACCGCCAGCAAGATGTGGACGCTTGCACGCCTCGGCGAGACCGCGATCTCTCCCGATGGCACCTTGGCCGCCGTCACGGTCACCCGCTTCGATGTCGAGGAGAACCGCGGTGCGACAGACATCTGGCTGGTGCCCACCAAAGGTGGCAAGGCTCGCCCGCTGACCAGCGACAAAGCGGCCGACAACTCACCCGCCTTCAGTCCCGACGGTCGCAGCATCGCGTTCCTCTCCAAGCGCGGGGATGACAAAGAAGCGCAGATCTACCTGATCGCCGTCGATGGCGGCGAAGCGCGGCGGCTCACGCAGGTCCCGACCGGCGCGAATGCCATCAAGTGGTTCCCGGACGGACAACGGATCGCTTTCGTCACCCCCATCTGGACCGATCTCGTGGAATGGAAAGATCAGGCGGCGCGCGTGAAAGAGCGTGCGGAGACGAAGATGACCGCGCGCGTCTGGGACCGGGCACCGATCGCCCACTGGGACCGCTACCTCGACGACCGCGAACCCCATCTTTTCTCGGTGGCCGTGACCGGGGGCGACCCGCAGGCGATCACCCGTCTCTCGGGGTTCCACCTGTCGCG
>DBCG01000065.1:20848-39442 GCA_002292945.1 Proteobacteria bacterium UBA964
AACCTCACCGAGGGCAACGCAGGCGACGACGGCTCCCCAGCCTACAGCCCGGACGGTCAGTGGCTCGGCTACACCGCGCAGTCCATCCCGGGTTTCTATGCGGATCGTGCGCGGCTGTTGATCATCGACCGGATCGGCGGCACCACGCGTGATCTCTCAGGCAGCTTCGACCGCTCGGTCGGTGACCTGCTGTGGCGTGCGGATTCGAAGGCGCTCTACAGCGCGATCGACGATGCCGCGACCAACCGCATCTACCGTTTCGATCTTGCGGCGCCCGGCAAACCCCGAGCCATCACCACGACACCGAGCTTCAGCGGCCTCGCGATAGCGCGCGATGCCGGTGCGCGGTCGGCCGCGGTGGCGTTGCGGCAGAGTTTCTCCGAACCGCCGACGCTGGTACGGCTCGGCCTCACGGACGGCGTCGCGACGCGCCTCACGGATTTCAACGATGCCGCGCTCGCGGGCGTACCGCTCGGCAAGGTGGAAAGCGTCACCTACGCCGGCAGCGGCGGCACACCCATACAGATGTGGGTGGTGCATCCACCCGGCTTCGATCCCGCCAAACGGTATCCGGTGTTCATGCTGTTGCATGGCGGTCCGCACAACGGCATCCAGGACGCCGTACAGTGGCGATGGAACGCACACGTGTTCGCGAGCTGGGGGTATATCGTGACCTGGCACAACTTCCACGGCTCGAGCGGATTCGGTCAAACGTTCACCGACTCGATCAATCCGGATCGCATCACCCGACCCTACGAGGACACGATCGCCGCGGCACAGTGGCTCGCCGCGAGACCGTATGTCGATGCCTCGCGCATGGTCGCCGGCGGCGGCAGCTACGGCGGGTTCCTCGCCGCGACACTGCTCGGCCGTCCACATCCGTTCAAGGCCCTGATCGCTCATGCCGCCGTCTACAACAACTTCACCCAGATGGCGGCCGACTACGCCGGAGAGACCGACCGGTTCTTCGAGTTCTGGGAACGACCGGAGGAGTTCGCGCGCTATTCACCGCACACCTCCGCCGGTAACTTCGTGACACCGACGCTGGTGATCCACGGGCAGAACGACCTGCGCGTGCCCGTCAACCACGGCATCGAGCTCTTCCACACGCTGCAGCGCCGCGGGATCCCCTCGAAGTTCGTGTACTACCCCGACGAGAACCATTGGATCCTGAAGCCGCAGAATTCTCTGTTCTGGTATCGCACCGTACGCGACTGGGTGGAGCAATACGCACCGCCGGGAGGGCAATGAACATGCGCCGTCGGCATTTCCTGCAGGCATCGACCGCGCTGGCGATCGGGGGCTTGACCGGCGCCGCCGGCGCATCGGTCACGCCCGCGCGGCGCCCGCTGCGCATCCTGATCCTCGGCGGTACGCGCTTCCTCGGTCTGCACATGACACAGTACGCGCTCGATCGCGGTCATTGGCTGACCTTCTTCAACCGCGGCCGTACCAACAACGACCGTTTCCCGCAGATCGAGCGCATCAAGGGCGACCGCAATGGAGAGGTCGGCGGCCTCGCGGGGCGCAACTGGGATGCCGTCATCGACAACTCCGGCTATGTGCCGCGACATGTCCGGCTGTCCGCGCAACTGCTGCGCGCTTCGGTGCCGCATTACCTCTTCGTGTCCACACTCTCTGTGTACGCCAGCTTCGCGTCCGCCAACGACGAGGATTCACCGGTCGGGAAATTGGCGGAGCCCGCCACCGAGACTGTTGACGGCGCGACCTATGGGCCGCTCAAGGCGCTGTGCGAGGATGCGGCACGCGACGCTTACGGTGCCGGGAACACCACGATCCTGCGCCCCGGCCTGATCGTCGGCCCCGACGACAACACCGACCGCTTCACCTATTGGCCGGCGCGTGCGGCACGCGGCGGTCGCTTCATCGCACCGGGCAAACCCTCCGATCCGCTGCAATGGATCGACGCCCGGGACCTCGCAGCCTTCGCGATCGACACCCTCGAGCGTCGCGTGACGGGCACCTTCAACGCAGTATCGGCGCCCGGCCGGTTCACGATGGGCGGGCTTGTCGATGCATCGGTGGCTGCGGCCAAAGCGAGCGTCGGTCCGAAGGATGCCCCGCAACCGGTCTGGCTACCCTCCGAATTCTTGGCTGCCCAGCAAGTACAGCCGTGGTCGGACATGCCTGTCTGGGTGCCTTCGGAGGGAGATTCCGCAGGCTTCGCCGCGACCCGCATGCAACGCGCGGCGGTCGCCGGATTGAACATCCGAGCGCTCGATGACACCGTCCGCGACACGCTCCGATGGCATCTCGCCCGCCCTGCCGCGGAGCAGACGACCCTCAAGGCGGGTATCGCTCCCGTCCGCGAGACCGAGGTGTTGGCGGCCTGGAAGCCCTGATCGCTGACGGACGATGTCGTGCTGTGGCACGATTCAACGCATCGGCATCAGCTTCGGGGGAGACATCGGAATGCGGCGCATCATCGGCTGGATCCTCGCCGCGCTCGGCGGTCTGTCGCTCACGCTTGCGCTGGTCGCTGCGGCGTATGTCTTCTGGCTCAGCGGTTCCTCGCATGAACCTACCGGCATCCGTCCGGCGAGCGCCTATGTCTCACCCGGTGGACCGATCCTGGTCTTCGGCGGCAACCGCGGTACCGGGCTCGAGATCGTGCGCGGGCTGCGGGCCCGCGGCGAGCAGGTGACGGTCGCGGTCCGGCCCACCTCCGACACCGGCGCCCTGCGCGATCTTGGCGTGGCGACAGTGCTCGCCGATGCGTTCGATCCCAGGCAGGTCCAAGCCGCCTTCGCGGCGCAACGCTATGCAGCCGTCGTGTCAACCTTGGGCGGAAGCGCTGCCGACAAGGCCCGTCGGCCGGATTTCGAGGGCAACCGCAACGCCATCGATGGCGCCCAAGCAGCCGGTGTGCGGCGATTCGTGCTCATCACGGTGATCGGCGCCGGTGACTCCCGAACCACGGCGCCGGCACCGTCGCGCCGATTCCTGAAGACGGTGATGGACCTGAAGGGCCAGGCCGAAGACCACCTGCGCGCGAGCGGCCTGGACCACACGATCATCCGTCCAGGTGGACTCGGCGACGTCAAGGCCACAGGCACCGCCGTGTTGGCGGACGATCCGCGAGCGTTCAGCTACATCTCCCGCACCGACCTCGCCGACCTCGCCGTCCAAGCGCTCGGCGATCCGACGACCATCGGCAAGACCTACAACGCGTACGACCCGTCGCGGCGCACGATGTGGAAGATGGTCAACGATTGAGGCGTGACACCGCCAGCGGTCGTCAATCGATCGTCAGCTTGAGGGTCTCTTCGCTCCAACCCACCGCTTCGAGATACGCGGCATGGACAGCCGTCAGATCGTCGAAGCCTGCGGCGATGACCGCATCCCAACGACCCTTCTCGTAGCCTTCGACCGCCGAGAGCGCGCGGCCGATGGACCCTTTACGGGCCAACAAAGCCTCGCTGACCGGGGGCACCAGATCGATGCTGCCGACCGCTTCCGGCAAGGGCACGCCGAGCAGCGCATCGAGATGCGACAGCATGCCGGCCATGAAGAACGCGCCACCCTCTTCTTCGTCGCCGGCCGGGCGCAACAGCTCGCACATACGGGCGCGCGCCAGTGTGTTTCCGAGCAGCCAGCTGGGACGATCGCGGAAGGCCGCCAAGGTGAGGATCGCGCACAATTTCAGGAGATTATCGCGACCGACCAGATTGATGCCGTGCCGCACCGACGACACCGGCGATGGGAACCCGTAGTAAGCGGAGTTCAGCGAACGCAACAGGCGGGTCACCAACGCGACATCGCGCGACACCAGTTTCTCGATCTCTTCGGCGGAATAGTCCGAGATCTGTAGCGCAGCCAGCACCTGCAGGGTCGCCGGCTTGAAGCCCTCGGTACGGTGTCCCTTGAAGGTCTCCGGTCGCTGCAGGAAAAATCCCTGGAATCCGGTGAACCCCAGCCCCCGGCAACGCTCGAACTGCTCGCCCGACTCGACCTTCTCGGCGATGGGCTCGATCTTCCGGGCACGCAGGTCGTCGATCAATGCAGGCAAGGAATCGGCGGGCTGCAACAGGATATCCACTTTGACGATGTCCGCCAGCGACAACAGCCGCGGATCGCCCTGTCCGGGCATCGCAGCGAAATCATCGAGCGCGATGCGGAAGCCACGGGCCTTGTACACCTCGAGGCCCGCGATCACATCACGATCGGCCTGCACATCCTCCAAGACCTCGAGCACGACCCGCTCCGGTGGCAACGGGATGTCGATGGGCGTACGGATGAGTTCGGCCGGAAGGTTGAGGTGGACATCGGCATCGCCGACGAGGCGTCTCAGGCCGAAGTCGCTGATCGCGGCGAGAATGACGCGTGCGGTGGCCGCCGAGCCGGGCAGCTGGCCGACATCGCCCTCGTCCTCGAGGGTCGGGCGGTAAAGCAGCTCGTGGGCCGTCACCTTCGACAGCACATCGAAGATGGGCTGCCGGGCGACCAGCACATCGTGGGTCGCGGAGGCGGCGGCGAACGCAGCGGCGGCCTTCTTGTTGTCGTCTCTGCGCATAATACAAACCGTGATACGGGTCGATAGGCCGGGGCACCGCCCGAAGGTGCCGAAGAATACACAGTTTACGATGGCCCGAAAATCCGATCTTTGCCAGACTTGGAGCTCCGTCACATGACCGACACGTCCCCGGGACCTTCGCGCACCACCCTCGATTTCCTTGGCCGCGAGCACGGCCATCTCATCAACGGCCGCTGGAGGCCGTCGGTCTCCGGTGAGACCTTCGATGTGCAGGATCCTGCGACCGGTGGATGTATCGCCCGCGTCGCAGCCGGCGGCGCCGCAGAGATCGACGCGGCCGTGCGGGCCGCGCGTGCCGCCCTCGAGGGCCCCTGGTCGCGGTTCACCGCAGCGCAGCGCAGCGCCGTCTTGTGGAAGGTGGCCGACCTCGTACAACGGGATCACCAACTCCTCTGCGAGCTCGAGATCCTCGACAGCGGACTGCCGGCATCGCTCGCGGGATACATCTGCGCAACGGTGGTGCCCGAGTTCTTCCGCTACTACGCCGGCTGGCCGACCAAGATCGAAGGCGCCACGGTCCCGGCCTCACCGCAAGGCAAACTTCCTGGCGAGTCGCTCTCCTTCACGCTGCGCGAGCCGATCGGCGTGGTGGGCGCCATCACGCCCTGGAACTCGCCGCTGCCCATGGCGATGCTGAAGATCGCACCGGTGCTCGCCACCGGCTGCACCTTGGTGTTGAAGCCGGCCGAGTTGGCGCCGCTCACCGCCATGCGGCTCGCCGAGATCTGCGCGGAAGCCGGCGTACCAGACGGGGTCATCAACCTCGTTAACGGAACCGGCGAGTCCGCTGGTGCCGCGCTCGCCGCCCATCCAGGCGTCGACAAGATCGCATTCACGGGCTCCACGGAGGTCGGCCGGTTGATCGTGCGCGCCGCAGCCTCCAACCTCAAAAAAGTGACGCTGGAACTCGGCGGGAAGTCGCCGATGATGGTGCTCGCCGATGCCGACCTCGAGCAGGTGATACCGGGCGCAGCACGCGCCTGTTTCTTCCTGCAGGGTCAGAACTGCATGGCCGGCACGCGTCTCTTCGTACACGAGAGGATCCACGACAAGGTGGTGGAGGGCATCGCGAGCATCGCGCGTGCCATGAAGATCGGACCGGGCATGGACCCCTCATCCGATTTCGGTCCGTTGATCTCCGCGAGGCAGCGGGAGCGTGTCGCGGGCTATGTGGAGGCGGGCCGTCGCGAAGGCGCGGAGCTCGTCTGCGGCGGTCGATCACCGGCACGACCGGGGTATTTCTTCGAACCCACCGTGCTCATACGTACCCGTAACGACATGACGCCCGTATCGCAAGAGATCTTCGGACCGGTGCTCTGCGTGCAATCTTTCGGCGACGGTGATCTCGACTCGGTCGCACGCGATGCCAACTCGACGGTCTACGGACTCTCGGGCAGCGTCTGGACGCGCGACCTCGGCTGCGCGATGCAGATGGTGCGGCGTATCGATGCCGGCCAGGTGAGCGTCAACATACACGCAGCCATCGACCCGGCGATGCCGTTCGGTGGCAACAAGCAATCGGGGTGGGGTCGCGAGTTCGGCAAGGAAGGGCTCGAGCCGTACCTCAAGACGAAAGGCGTCTCGATGACCTGGTAGGCGTTTCGCCGAGGCGGACCCAGCGACCCCTACCAGCTGCCGGTGTTGGGCATGGACGCCCAAGGTTCGGCGGACGCGAGCGCGACGCCCTCTTGCAGCAGCTCGATGCTGATCCCGTCGGGCGAGCGCACGAACGCCATGCGGCCGTCACGCGGCGGTCGCAGCACCGTGACGCCGTGGTCGAGGAGCCGCTGGCAGGCGGCGTAGATGTCGGGCACGGCGTAGGCGAGATGCCCGAAGTTCCGGCCGCCTGTATAGGCTTCCGGATCCCAGTTGTGGGTGAGTTCGACCTGCGCAGCATGGTCGCCCGGGGCGGCGAGGAAAACCAGCGTGAATCGCCCCTGCGGATAGTCCCGCTGTGACAGCAGCTCGAGACCCAGCGCGTCGCGGTAGAAACGCAGCGAAGCGTCGATGTCCGTGACGCGGACCATGGTGTGCAGATATCGCATGGGCGACCGTTCAGAACATCTCTGACGGACCGGGCGCCTGCGTCTCGCTCGGCGGGCGACGGGCGACGATGTGATCGCCGGTGATCATCGCATCGTAGGACTGTCCAGGCCCCACCATCGGGTACACCCCGGCGTCCGGGTCGATGATGACCTCGAGGAACGCAGGCCCCGGGTGTTCGATGAAGTCACGCACCACTTCGCTGATATCGGCCTTGCGCTCGAGCCGGCGCGCCCACTGGAAGCCGTCGGCTTGCGCGGCCTTGACGAAGTCTTTCTTGTGCAGCGACTTGTCGCTGGCGGACAGCCGTCCCTTGAAGAACAGCTTCTGCCACTGCTTGACCATGCCATCGCCGAAATTGTTGAGCACCACCACTTTGACCGGCAGGTCGTAGGTGGTGACGGTCTCGAGGTCACCGAAATTCATGCGGATCGAAGCGTCTCCGTCGATGTCGATGACGAGCGCGCCCGGATTGGCGAACTGCGCGCCGATGGCGGCCGGCAAGCCGAAACCCATCGTGCCCATGGAGCCGGAGGTGAGCCAGAGACGCGGGCGGCGGAAGTCGAAGTACTGCGCGGCCCACATCTGGTGCTGTCCGACGCCGGTGGTGATGATGGCTTCGCCACGGGTCAGCTTGTTGATCTCTTCGATGACGTGGTAGGGCTGGATGAGAGGGCTGGCGCGGTCGTAGCCCATGGCATGGCGGTTGCGCAGCGCATCGAGCTCCGCGTGCCAAGCGGCGAAGTCACCGCGGAAACCGCGTTCGCGGCCGAACGCCGTGAGCGTCTCGAGCGCGTCGCGCAGCTCACCGACATGGCTCCAGTGGACCGACTTGACCTTGTTGATCTCGGCACGGTCGATATCGAAGTGGGCGATGCGACGGGCGTTGGGCGCGAACTTCGAGGGTACGCCGGCCACCCGGTCGTCGAAGCGCGCACCCATGGCGATCAGCAGGTCGCAATCTTGGACGGCGTAGTTGGCGAAGGCGGCGCCGTGCATGCCGAGCATCCGCATCGACAGCGGATGCGTGGTGTCGAAAGCACCGATCCCCATCAGCGTCGTCACCACCGGAATGCCGAACTCGGTGGCGAACGCCGTGAGGGCTGCCGAGGACTCTCCGTTGATGACGCCGCCGCCGACATAGAGCAGCGGGCGGTGCGAGTCAGCCAGCATGTCGAAGAACGCGGCGGCCTCATCGGGTTCGACATGGGCATGACGCGTGTTGAAGAGCCGCTTGCGATAGCCGGGGACGGGCAGCACACCCTCGCCGCGGAAGCTGCCGCTCCAATTCTGTACGTCCTTCGGTATATCGATGACCACGGGGCCGGGGCGGCCCGTGCGGGCGATCTCGAACGCCGTGCGCACCGTCGCCTCGAGCAGGGTCGGATCGGTGACGAGGAAGATGTGCTTGGCGACCGAACCCATGATGGCGGCGACCGGCGCCTCCTGGAACGCGTCCGTGCCGATCGCGGCGGTCGGCACCTGACCGCAGATGACGATCATCGGGACGGAGTCGGCCATCGAGTCGCGCACCGGCGTCACGGTGTTGGTGGCGCCCGGCCCGGAGGTGACCAGACAGACACCGACCCTTCCGCTCGCACGCGCGTACCCGGCAGCCATGAAGCCTGCGCCTTGTTCATTGGCCGGGACGATCAGCGGCATCTGCGGCGAACTCCGCTCGGTCTGCTGCTGGTTGTACCGGAAGACGGCGTCGTAGGTCGGCAGGATGGCACCGCCCGAGTAGCCGAAGATCGCCGTCGTGCCTTCGTCCGCCAGCACCTGCACGATCATCTCGGCGCCCGACATGACCTGGCCGGCCCGCGGATGGGGGGCTGGGGCGGGGATGGATGCGGCAGCAGACGACGAAGACATGGAAATGTTCCGTGGAGAGTGGGGCAAGCGGCCTTTCAGACTATCAGTTTACCGGCCTCGTGCAATATGCTTCCCACCCTCATGCGCCACATCATCGCCATCCAACTGCAGAACGAGGCCGGTGCGCTGACGCGCGTCGCAGGATTGTTCTCCACCCGCGGCTACAACATCGAGTCGCTGTCGGTCGCAGCGACCGACGACCCTACCGTCTCACGCATCACCCTCGTGACGCGCGGCTCGGACGCGGCCGTCCACCAGATCGTGGCGCAGCTCAACAAGCTCATCGATGTGGTCACCGTAGAGGACATGACCGGCGGCGAACACATCGAGCGCGAGCTCGTCCTCTTGAAGCTCAAGGTCCGTCCGGAACAGGCCGATGCCGTGCGCGGCTATGTGGTGCGCTCGGGCGGGCGCGTGCTCGACCCGGCCAGCGACGGCTTCATCGTCGAACTCACTGCCAGCGAATCCGAGGTCGACGCTTTCGTCGCGGAACTCGGCAAGGGAGCGCAACTGCTCGAGGTGGTGCGCAGCGGCGCGCTCGGCATCAGCCGGTTGGCGAAAGAGGCCCGCTCCCGGCGCGAATGAGCGGGCCGCGCAGCAACGGCTCCACCACCTTGCGGATCTCCGGCGGAACGGGCGCGCTGCGGCGGGTCGTCGCATCCACATAGACATGCACGAATCGTCCAAGCGCTGCACAGTCGGTCGATCCTGTGACGAACACGCCGAGACGATAGGTGATGCTGCGTTCGCCCAAGCGCTCGACCGACAGACCGATGTCGAGCGTCTGCGGGAACGAGACCGAGGAGAAGAACGTACAACCCGTCTCGGCGACCACGCCGATCCGCGGCAGGCGGCGGATATCGGTTCCGGTCGCTTCCATCAACCACGCGTTCACCACCGTGTCGAACCAGGCGTAATAGACGACGTTGTTGGCGTGACCGTAGGCGTCATCATCCATCCAGCGTGTGCCGATCGGACGGAAGACGGCGAAGTCGTCGCGCGACGGGGGCTGTGGGCGGCTCATCCCGGCATTGTCAGCCCTCGTGCGCGCAGTTGCCAGAGCAGCCCGCAGGGCTTAGCGTGACCGCATGAAGACGCGCGCCGCCCTGCTCACCCGTATGGGAGTCCCGGCACCCTATGCCGAATCCCGTCCGCTCGAGATCGTGGACATCGAACTCGCACCGCCGGGTCCCGGGGAGGTGTTGCTGCGCATCCGCGCCGCGGGGCTCTGCCACTCCGACCTGTCGGTGATCGACGGCAACAGGCCGCGACCGCTGCCCATGGTGCTCGGCCATGAGGGTGCCGGGGTGGTCGAGGCCTTGGGATCCGGTGTCACCGACCTCGTCATCGGCGACCATGTGGTCACCACTTTCGTGCCGAGCTGCGGCCATTGCCGCCCCTGCGAGGACACACGGCCCGCACTCTGCGAACCCGGCTTTGCGGCCAACTCGGCGGGCACGCTGCTGGGTGGTGCACGGCGTCTGACACGCGAGGGACTACCGCTCAACCATCACCTCGGCGTCTCGGCGTTCGCGGAGTACGCCACCGTGCGGCGCGAGTCGCTCGTCCGGGTCGACCGTTCGCTCAGCTTCGAGTCGGCAGCGGTGTTCGGCTGCGCGGTGATCACCGGCGTCGGCGCCGTGGTCAACACCGCGGACCTGCCGCCCGATCGCAGCGTCGCGGTGGTCGGACTCGGTGGGGTCGGACTCGCGGCGCTCATGGGTGCCCGATTGCGCGAAGCACGGCGCATCGTCGCCATCGACCTGTCGGACGCGAAGCTCGCTGCGGCGCGCGAACTGGGAGCCACCGACACCTTCAACGCCGCCGACCCCGGCTACATCGAAGCGGTGCGTGAAGCCACGCAGGGCGGCGTCGAATTCGCGTTCGAGATGGCCGGTTCCGTGCAGGCGATGGATCTCGCGTATCGGATCACGCGCCGTGGCGGCACCACGGTGACGGCGGGGCTGTCGCATCCGCAGGCACTGTTCACCGTACCGCATGTCGGTATCGTCGCGGAGGAGCGCAGCATCAAAGGCAGCTATCTCGGCAGCTGTGTGCCCGCACGCGACATCCCGCGCTACATCGAGTGGTATCAGGCGGGGCGTCTGCCGGTCGATCGCCTGTTGTCAGGGTCGCTCGCGCTCGAGGACATCAACCTCGGCTTCGACCGCTTGGCACGCGGCGAAGCGCTGCGCCAGACCGTGCTGCCCTGACTCAGCGTGCGGCGGGAACCTTGCGCACCGGCAAAGGCACGCTGCAGAGGTCGATCCGGCCCGCCGGTCGCTTGTACCAGTCGTCGCGACGGTTGCGTCGCGCCTCGACCAAGGCGCTGAACGAGGCCGAGTCGGTGCGCAGCGCCTCGAGCTCCGGGCGCTCGTCGGGGGGCAGGTCGTCGGCGAAGCGTACGCGCCGGATCGGCACCCGCTCGGCGGCCGTCGCGTAGAACCCGAGCGCTTGGGTGCCACGCGGCAACGCGGCGAGCAGATCGGTCCCCATCACGACCCGACCCACGACCGTGATGTTGCGGTCCAGCTGGCGCGGGGCATGTCCGATGACCACATAGAGCTCCGAGCCGTTACCGGAATCTGCCGGCGAATCCCGGCCTACACCGACCGCGCCGTAGCAATGCGCCATCCAGATGCGTCCTGCCGCACGATCGCCTGCGACCGGAAAGCCGTCGACGAAACCGACCTGCGGCGCGAACACATCGCCATCCGGCAGCGGCGTGAAGCGCAGCTCCGCGGACCAGTCACGCTCGAACTCCGGCGTGACGCGCACCGCAGCGGCTCCGAGCGGACGATCGCCCTCTGCATCGCCCCACTGCGTGACGAAATTGTCCTGCACGCGGTTGATGCTGAGACCATCGAACCAACCCCCTCGCACCAACGTCCGCAGGTTGCGCAGCAACTCCGGCGCGAAGGTCGGCGCGAGCTCGAGCACCACCTGGCCGCGATCGAGGTCCATGAGCACCGTCCGCGAAGGATCGAGCCGTCGCCATTCGTCGGCACGGGAAGCCGCGAGGATCTCGGTCATGGTCACCGGCACAGACGGTGGCGGCGGCGCCTGCTGTCCCGCGCCGACCGCCAAAGGGGCGAACCCGAGGGCGACCGCGAGCGCTGCGGATGACAGGCCACGAAGACGGGTAGCGGAACCTGAGGAAGACCGATGTTGGGCGTTCATGCCGGCATTCTAGGACCCGTCGAGCGCGGGCGCGACATCGCCTAGACTTGCGGCATGAACATCGATGCCAAACGCAAGGCCGCTGCCGGCACCGTGGTCGCACCGCTCGCGTCAGGCAAGCGTGATGCCATGGTGCGCGTCAGCCGGGAGACCCAAGGCCGGGGTGGCAAGGGGGTGAGCGTCATCACCGGTCTGCCGCTCACCCAACCCCAGCTCGACGAACTCGCGCGTCAGCTCAAGAAGCGCTGCGGCTGCGGCGGGACGGTCCGAAACGGCGCGATTGAGATACAGGGCGACCACCGGGACCTGCTGGTCGCGGAGCTGATCCGCCTCGGTTGGGCGGCGAAGCGTTCGGGCGGTTGAACCCCCGCTCCGGACCGCGATCCGGTGGGCCCGCCGGGACACGACGCTCGAAGGCCGGTGTCGGCAGCACCGGCACCGACTGGCGCATGGTGCGCTCGATGTCGCGCAACAGCCCCGCCTCGTCGGGCGCCACCAGACTCACGGCACGACCGGTCGCTCCGGCGCGTGCCGTGCGGCCGATACGATGCACATAGTCCTCAGGGACGTTCGGCAGCTCGTAGTTCACCACCTGCGGCAGTTCTTTGATGTCGAGACCGCGTGATGCGACCTCGGTGGCGACCAAGGCCGCGATCCGGCCCGTCTTGAAGTCCTCGAGCGCCCGGACCCGGGCAGCCTGGCTCTTGTTGCCGTGGATGGCGGCGGCACGGATACCGGCGCCTTCGAGCTGCTGAGCCAAGCGGTTGGCGCCGTGCTTGGTACGGGTGAACACCAAGGCCTGATGCCAGCTGCCTTCGCCGGTGGCTCCGGTGTTGAAGAGATGCACGAGCAGGTGACGCTTGTCTTCTTTGGTGACGCGGAACGCCACCTGGTCGACGCGCTCGGCGGTCGTGTTGCGGGCCGCGACCTCGACGCTCACCGGATCGCGCAACATGCGCGAAGCGAGCGCCCGGATGTCCTCCGAGTAGGTCGCCGAGAACATGAGGTTCTGCCGCTGCTGCGGCAGCAGCTTCACGATGCGCTTGATGGCGTGGATGAAGCCCATGTCGAGCATGCGGTCGGCTTCGTCGAGCACCAGATGCTGTACCTGCGAGAGATCGGCGTAACGCTGCTCGACGAGGTCGAGGAGCCGGCCCGGCGTCGCGACCAACAGGTCACAGCCGCTGCGCAGGCCGTCGATCTGCGGACGCTCGCTGACGCCGCCGAAGATGACCAGCGTGCGCAGGTCCTTGTAGCGACCATAGGCGCGGGCGCTGTCGGCGATCTGGGCCGTGAGCTCGCGGGTCGGGCTGAGCACGAGCACACGCGGTGCGCGCCCTGCAGCCTTGCCGAGCTTCTGCAGCAACGGCAGCACGAAGCCTGCGGTCTTGCCGGTGCCGGTCTGGGCACCCGCCAATACATCGCGGCCCGAGAGCACGGCGGGGATGGCTTGCGCCTGGATAGGGGTCGGTGTGTCGTAGCCTTTGTCGGCGACGGCACGCAACAGCTCGGGCTCGAGCCCGAGATCGGAAAAATTCATGGGATACCTTCGGGATTCACTTGGGGAGGCTCGCGAAGCGGAACATGTTCCGCTGCGGTCAGGCGCGAGCCGAGAAGTAGGGGCGCTGACCGCGCAACCCTGCTGGCGGCGCACTATACACGACACACGCCGACTGCCAAGACTTATCTTCCGGCGAGCGACTCGAGCTCCGCCCAACGAGCGTAAGCGGCATCGATGTCGGCGGTCGTCTGCTGAAGTCGTGCCAGCGTATCGCGCACGGTCGCATGGTCTTCGCTGTAGAACTCCGGCTGCGCGACCCGCTCATCGAGCGCCGCCTTGGCGCGCTCGAGCGCCTCGATGCCCGCCGGCAGCGCGTCATACTCACGCTGATCTTTGAAAGACAGACGACGACGCTGCGCCTTGGCTGTCCCGGACATCGGCGCAGCGCCCTGTTGTCCCGCCTGCGCAAGCACCCGACGGGCCGCGGCATCGCGGGCTTCGCGCCACCGTACCCAGTCGCTCCAACCGCCGACGAACTCCTGGACGCGCCCATCGCCCTCGAGCACGAGCAGGCTCGTCACCACCCGATCGAGGAACGCGCGATCATGGCTCACCAACAGCAGCGTGCCGTCGAACCCCGCCACGCGCTCCTCGAGAAGCTCCAGTGTGTCGATGTCGAGATCGTTGGTCGGCTCGTCCATCACGAGCAGGTTTGCGGGACGCGCCAGCAGCCGCGCGAGCAGCAACCGGTTGCGCTCGCCGCCCGACAGCGCGCTCGCTGGCGTCAGCAACTGGTCGGGCCGGAACAGGAAATCCCGCAGGTATCCGGACACATGACGGTTCTCGCCGGCGATGGGCACGAACGCATTGCCGCCGTTGACGTTGTCCGAGACGGAGGCCGCAAGGTCGAGCTGCTCGCGCTGTTGGTCGTAGTAGGCGATCTCCAGCCGCGCGCCGCGTTGCACACGCCCGCTGGTCGGCTGCAAGGAACCCAGCAACAACTTCAACAAGGTGCTCTTGCCGGCGCCGTTCGGACCGACGATACCGATACGGTCGCCACGTTGGATGCGGACGCTGAGATCGCGGATCACCGTGCGGCCATCGAAGGCGACCGTCGCGTGTTCCGCCTCGAAGATGCAGCGCCCCGGACCTGCGGCCTCGGCGACCTCGAATTCCGCCTGCCCGATCCGGTCGCGTCGCTCGCGCCGTTCACGCCGCATCGCCTGCAGCGCGCGCACCCGGCCCTCGTTGCGGGTGCGCCGCGCCTCCACGCCCTTGCGGATCCAGACCTCCTCTTGCGCGAGTTTGCGGTCGAAATCGGCGTTGGCCTTGGCTTCGATCTCGAGCTGCAGCGTCTTGCGCTGCACATACTCGTCATAGTTCCCCGGCCAGGAGCTGAGCCGTCCGCGGTCGAGCTCGACCACGCGCGTCGCCAGGCGGTTGACGAAGGCACGGTCGTGGGTGACGAAGAGCAGCGCACCGCGGAACGCGACCAACGCCTCCTCCAACCACTCGATGGTGGCGATGTCCAGATGGTTGGTCGGTTCGTCGAGCAGCAGGATGTCAGGCTCGCAGACCAAGGCGCGCGCGAGCAGCGTGCGCCGACGCCAGCCACCCGACAGCTGCGCGAAGCGCCGCTCGGCCTCCAGACCGAGACGCGAGAGCATGGCCTCGACCCGGTGCTCGGTCTCCCAGCCCTCGCCGGCCTCCGCGCCGAGACCGCCCCGCACGATGTCGATGACCCGGTCATCGTCGACTGCATCGAGATCCTGCGCCAAGGCCGCCAAGCGAGCACCCGGGCGGATCCAGATGCTGCCGTCGTCAGGTTGCCCGAGGCCGGCGACCAACCGCAGCAACGAGGACTTGCCCTCGCCGTTGCGGCCGACCAAGCAGACGCGCTCGCGCTCGCCGACCTGCAGCGAGGCGTGATCCAACAAGGGTCGCGATCCGAACGCGAGGGAGACGTTGTCGAGGCGCAGCAGCACTTCGGCGATCTTCGGTCAGGCGGTCTTCGTCGAGGCGGCCTGCAATGTCAGACCCCGGCTCGCGAAGAACCCGATCGCCTGGGCGAACGCCGCCTCGGCATCCTCCCGACGATAGGACGCCCGATAGTCGGCATAGAAGCCGTGTCCTGCCTCGGGATACACGACGATCTGCGATGCGGCCGCTGCGGGCGATGCGCCGGGCGCGGCCAGCGCCGCACGCATCGTCTCGACGCCGTCGAGCGGGATGCCGCCGTCCTTGCCGGCGTAGAGCCCGAGCACCGGCGCGTGCAACGAGGCCGCGACATCGACGGGGTGCGACGGCTGCAGCACCGAGGGCTGTCCGATGAGCCGGCCATACCAGGCGACGCCCGCAGCCACCTCCGGGCTGTGCGCGGCGTACAACCAAGTGATGCGTCCGCCCCAACAGAATCCCGTGACGCCGACCTTGCCCTCGACGCCGCGCGCCCGCGCACGCGCCCACTGCAGCGTCGCGTCGAGGTCCGCCATGACCTGCGCGTCCGGCACCTTGGAGACGATATCGCGCATCAGCGCCTGGATATCGGCCACCTTCGAAGGATCGCCCTGGCGAGCGAAAAGTTCCGGCGCGACGGCGATCGCGCCGCGCTGCGCGAAACGACGGCAGACATCGCGGATGTGCTCGTGCACGCCGAAGATCTCTTGCACCACCAGCACCACCGGCAGCTTCGAGCCGCGCGCCGGCCGCGCGTAGTACGCCGGCAGCGAGCCATCCGCGACCGGTATGCGGACCTCGCCGGCATCCAGTCCCTCTGACGGCGTGACGAGGGTCTCGGCGCTCACGGGCAGCGTCGCGACTGCGAAACCTCCCGCCAACGCAGTGGTGACGAAACCGCGGCGGTCGAGCGTCGCGAGCGGCCTGAGGCTACGAAGGTCGTCGGTCATCGGTCGACCAGGGGGATGAGCACCTCGTTGCGACGCATGAACCACGGTATGAAAGGTGCGTCGTAACGCGCGATGATCGCGCTGTCGCCGGGCACGGACTTCAGACCGAGCGCAGCCATCTTCGCGCGCAGGTCACGTTCGTGCTCGCGGAAATTCTCCTCGGTCCAGCGCCCCGAGTAACGCCAGACGGCCACGGTACGGGCCGGTGTCTCGCGGATGCGCACAGCAGGATCGGTGGGCTGTGGGACCGTCTCGCGGGTGTACTTGCGTGGCACCACGAACGCGACGCGGAAGGTATCGCCCGCCCGCACCTGCTCCACCGGCGCCGTCATCGCGATCTTCTCGCCCGGACTGCGCCGCACCTGCTCCACCGGCGCCGTCATCGCGATCTCGGTGCGCGTGGTGTTGGCGCCGCTGATGTAGCGGAACAGCCGTCCGAAGGCGACATTGCCGGCGGACATGAAATCGGCGTCGACTTCGGTCTCTGCCACGAGGTAAGGCGCATAGCGACGCAGCTCGAAGGCGTTCTCCTCGCGCAGGACGGTATACCCGGGTTCCTCGATCGCCATCGCGACCTCCCCTGACATCGCAGCCACCACCGCGACAGCGGCGAGCGCAGCGAAGCGCCCGGCGCGGCGCGCGGGACGGTTCATGGCGCCCTCGACATCACAGCACCTCGAACAGGCCCGCCGCGCCCATGCCACCGCCGACGCACATGGTGACGACGACGTGTTTCACGCCGAGCCGCTTGCCGGCGAGCAGCGCATGGCCGACGAGTCGTTGGCCGGTCATGCCGAAGGGATGACCGACCGCGATCGAACCGCCATCGACGTTGAGCCGGTCGTCGGGGATGCCGAGCCGATCGCGGCAGTAGATCACCTGCACCGCGAACGCCTCGTTGAGCTCCCAAAGACCGATGTCCTCGACCTTGAGGCCGGCGCGCGCCAGCAGCTTCGGGATGGCGAACACGGGGCCGATACCCATCTCGTCGGGTTCGCAGCCCGCGACCGCGAAACCGCGGAACACGCCGAGCGGCTTCGCGCCGCTGCGCGCAGCCTCGGCGGCGCTCATCACCACACAGGCACCCGCGCCGTCGGAGAGCTGGCTCGCGTTGCCGGCGGCGATCACACCGCCCGGCATCGCCGGACGGATCTTGGCGAGCGCCTCGACGGTGGTTCCCTCGCGGATGCCCTCGTCCTGCGACGAAGTGACCTCGCGTGTGAAGAGCCGACCACCGGCCGCTTGGTCGACACCGGCCATGCGTACGGTGATGGGCGCGATCTCTTCCTTGAAGTACCCGGCCGCCTGCCCGGCGCTCGCCCGTTGCTGGCTGCGAGCCCCGTAGGCGTCCTGCACCTCGCGGGAGATCTTGTAGCGTGCTGCCACCGTCTCGGCGGTCTGCAACATCGAGTGGTAGATGCCGGGCTTGTGCTCGGACAACCAACCTTCGTAGGCCATGTGCGCGTTGAGCTCGCCCTGCACGCAGGAGATCGACTCGAGACCGCCCGCGACGTACACATCGCCCTCGCCCGACATGATGCGCTGCGACGCGAGCGCGATGGCCTGCAGGCCCGACGAGCAGAAGCGATTGACGGTGATGCCGGACACCGACACCGGCATACCCGCACGCAGCGCGATCTGGCGGGCGATGTTGCCACCGGTCGCACCTTCCGGAAGACCGCAGCCCATGATCACATCCTCGACGCTCGCCGGGTCGATGCCCGCGCGCTCGATGGCGGCCTTGACGACATGGCCGCCCATCGTGGCGCCGTGGGTCATGTTGAGCGCACCGCGCCAGCTGCGGGTGAGCGGGGTGCGGGCCGTGGAGACGATGACGGCCTCATGGCCTGATGCGGTGCGGCTCATGCGCCACCTCCGTTGAAGCTGCCGCTCGCGGCGGCGAGGCGCGCCAAGAGCGGCGCGGGGGTCCAGAACTCGGTGTCGGCACCGGGCAACGCGGCGAAGCCCTCCATCCGACGCGCGACCTCGTAGAGCGTCTGCGAATCGGCGTACTGCATCGGGCCGCCGCGCCAGACCGGGAAACCATAGCCGGTGAGGTAGACGAGATCGATGTCGGAGGCGCGCTGCGCGATCTTCTCGTCGAGGATACGCGCGCCCTCGTTGACGAGCGCGTACACCAGCCGATCGACGATCTCGGCATCGCTGATTCGCCGCGGCTTGATCCCCGAGGCGGCCCGGGCCTCCTCGATCGCCGCCGCCACCACCGGTGAGGGATAGGCAGTGCGATCGCCTGGCTTGTAGTCGTACCAACCGGCGCCGGTCTTCTGACCGAAGCGGCCGAGCTCGCAGATGCGGTCGGCGACCACCGCCTTCGACTTCAGCTTGCCCTCGGCGTACTGACGCTTGCGGATGTGGAAACCGATGTCGTTGCCGGCGAGATCACCCATGCGGAACGGCCCCATCGCGAAGCCGAACTTCTCGATGGCAGCGTCGATCTTCTCGACGCTCGCGCCCTCGTTCACGAGCTGCATCGCCTGCGCCGAGTACTCGTTGATCATGCGGTTGCCGATGAACCC
>DBCG01000111.1 GCA_002292945.1 Proteobacteria bacterium UBA964
AACGGCCCGCCCGAGCCGATCGCGACGACGTCGTGCTCGGGTTCGATGACATCGCCGTTGCCCGAGATCACGAACAGCTTGTGGGGGTCGCCGACCAGCAGCAGCGCCTCGAGACGCCGCAGGTAGCGGTCACCGCGCCAATCCTTGGCGAGCTCGATGGCGGCACGGGTGAGGTTGCCGAACTTGTCGAGCTTGCCCTCGAAACGCTCGAAGAGCGTGAACGCGTCGGCGGTGCCGCCGGCGAAACCACCGAGCACTTTTCCTTGGCCGAGCATGCGGACCTTGCGGGCGTTCGCTTTCATCACGGTGGTGCCGAGGGTCACTTGGCCATCGCCGCCGATGGCGACGATGCCGTTGCGGCGCACGCCGACGATCGTGGTGCCGTGCGGATTGAAGCTTTCGGTCATCGGATCCGTCCTTGGGGCTGTCGCCTCAGGTCATTTGCGGCGGGCGCGGGGGTGCGTCTGGTCATAGATGCGGGCGAGATGCTGGAAATCAAGGTGGGTGTAGACCTGCGTGGTGGCGATGTCGGCATGGCCCAGGAGTTCCTGCACGCCCCGCAGGTCCTGACTCGACTCGAGCAGATGGGAGGCGAAGGAATGCCGGAAAAGGTGCGGGTGGAGGTGCATCGGCAGCCCTTGCCGTCGCGCCCAGTACGCGACCCGCGCCTGGACCGCCCGTGGGCCGATGCGCCGACCGCTGCGACCGGTGAACACGGCCAGTTCGCCCAGCGCAGCGAGACCTGTCCGGGCGCGCAGCCACGCTTCGAGGGCTGTCACGGCCTTGCGGCCGACCGGCACGATACGCACCTTTCGGCCTTTGCCCGTGACCCGTACGGTTCGGTCGGGCAGGTCGAGGTCGGGCAGGTCGAGCCCCACGAGTTCCGCCAAGCGCAGCCCCGACGAGTAGAGCAGCTCCATCAGCGCGAGATCGCGCTGCTCGAGCGGCGCTTGCGGCTGGAAGTCGAGCAGGCGGGCGATCTGGTCGGCATCGACGGTGACCGGCAGGCGACGGCGGGTCTTGGGCGCCCGCACATCGACCGCCGGATTGCCGCTGATGACCTTCTCGCGCTGCAGCCAGCGCAGGAAGCTACGCACCGCGGAGAGCCGGCGCTGCACGCTGCGCGGCGCGAGCCCGCCGGCATGCGAGCGCGCGGCGAACATCCGCACATGCTGGGTGTCGAGGGTGTGCCAGTCCGCGATCCCTTGGCGATCGCACCATTCGGCGAGCGCCTGCAGTTCGCGCAGGTAGTTGGAACGGGTGTGCGGCGACAGGCGGCGTTCGGCGCCGAGGTGCACGCCGAAGCGCGTGACCCAGTCCTGCGCCTCGGGGGTCATGTCGGTGCGGCAGGCGCAGCTGTCTGCGCACCGAGCGCGGTGGCGATGAGCTCAGCGATGCGGGCGAGGAAGTCGGTGGCCATGCCTGGATGAAAATGCACGGTGTCGGTGCTGCCGAGCACCAACAGCCCCTTTACGGCCCCGGCGCCGAGCGGCACGAGCGCCACCGAGGCGATGCCCTCGGCCGCCTCGCCGAACAGGGCGCGCAGATCCTCCTCGCGCAGTCGGCCACAGTGGGGCGAGCCCGATGCCAGCAAGGTGCTGCGCAAGCTCTCCGGCACCGCTGCCGGGGCCAACAGGCGTGCCGGTGACACGCTGAAGTCTTCGCGCATCGAGGCCTCGACCAGCGGCGCGAGGTGTTCGAGATCCGGTGGCCCGCCCACGGTCGCAGCGCTTCCCGCCGCGATCAGCCGCAGTGCCAGCCGGTGCACATGCCCGACCAGCGCTTCATTGTCGCGGGCGTTACGGATGAGCTCCGCCAGCCGTTGGCGCGTCTCGGCCTGGTTGGCGCGCAACACTTTCACCTGCCGTTCGACCAGCGACACGGCTTGGCCGTCGGTGCGATGCGGGACGTGCAGCATCTCGAGCAGCTCGGGGTGGTCGACGAAGAAGTCGGGCTGCTTCTCGAGGAATCGGCAGACATCCTGGGCGGTGATCATCGGCGTCAGTCTCCAAAGAAATCAGAGGGTTCGATCTCGCCGCGGAACGCGACCACGGCCGGTCCCGTCATCCAAAGCGGTGCGTCGCCGCCCGACCAGCGCAGCGTGAGCGCGCCGCCGCGAAGACGGAGCGTGACGGTCTCATCGAAGAGGCCGTCCCGACGGCCGACGGCCATCGCCGCGCAGGCACCTGTCCCGCAGGCGAGCGTTTCGCCCGCGCCGCGTTCGTGGACCCGCAGCCGTCCGGCATCGCGGCCCATGATCTCGAGGAAGCCGACATTGGTACGTTGCGGGAACATCGGGTGGGATTCCAGCGCGGGACCGAGCGTGGCGACCGGCGCGGTGTCGATCGAGGGCACGCGCAGCACGATGTGCGGGTTGCCCATCGAGACCTGTGTGAAGGTGATCGCCTCACCCTCGATGTCGAGGCTGCGCTCGGCGGGGTCGGCGAAGCGCGGTACGCCCATGTCGATGGAGACGACCCCCGGTGCGTCGAAGCGCGCACCGATGACGCCGCCGGCGCTTTCGAGGCGCAGCGATCGCGCGGGATCGTCCGTGCGACCGGCGAGCCGCAGCCATTCGGCGACGCAGCGTGCGCCGTTGCCGCATTGCTCGACCTCGCCACCATCCGCGTTGAAGATGCGCCAGTAGGCGTCCGTACCGGCGCGACGCGGGGGCAGGACGACTAGGGCCTGGTCGAAGCCGATCCCGGTATGACGGTCCGCGAGCCGGCGCCACGCGGCCACGGAGGGCAGCGCCGCGTCGGCAGCCGCCTCGAACACGACGAAGTCGTTGCCGAGGCCGTGCATCTTGGTGAAGGCGCGGATCATCCGGCGCCGAGCGCGGCGCGGTCGCGGTAGACGCAGCGGTCCATCACGGTGAAGGGACCGGCGGGTTGTTGGACGGCGCCTGATCGAAGAGTTCCTGCTTCAGGCGGTAGATCGCGGAGATGTCCTCGTCGCCATGACCGCGACGGATGAGCTCTTCGTATTCGCGCAGCACATCTTCAACGACGGGCAAAGACACGCCGCAGGCCGCCGCCATGTCGCGGCAGATACGCAGATCTTTGGCGTGCAGTGCGATGCGAAATCCTGCGGGGAAGGCGCCGCGGACCATGTTGGGCGCGCGGTTCACGAAGTACCAGGACGAGCCTGCACCCTTGCCCAAAGTGTCGACGACCTGATCGAGCGGCAGGCGCTGCGCGCGCGCGAAGGCCATGGCCTCGGCGACGGCGCGGATGATCCCGGCGCACATGATCTGGTTGGTAGCCTTGGTGGCTTGGCCGGCGCCGATCGGACCGAACAGGCTCAGGGTCTTGCCCATCGCCGCGAGTACGGGGCGGGCGCGCGCGAAATCGGCGTCTTCGCCGCCACACATGATGGCGAGGGTGCCTTGGCGGGCGCCCTCGACGCCGCCGCTCACCGGGCAGTCGAGGAACGCACCGCCGTGCGCGGCGACGATCGCGCCGGCAGCTTCCGCGGTGGCCGCTGAGACGGTCGAGCAGTCGATGACGAGGCTGCCCGGCTTCAGTCCTGGGGCGAGTGCGCGGACGACCTCGAGGACATCGGTGTCGGCAGATACGCAGAGGACGAGCGCCTCGCAGTCGGCGGCGAGGTCCGCGGGGGTCGCGGCGTGGGTGCAGCCGAGTTCCGCGGCCAGGTCCGCTGCGAGCGCTGTGCTGCGGTTCCAGACGCCCTGCAGCATCTCCGCCTTGTGCAGGTTGCGCGCCATGGGCGCGCCCATGGCGCCGAGACCCAGGAAGCCCGTACGCATGGTCACATCTTAACAGGCGCCCCCGCCGGGACAGAAAAAGGGCGGCGACCTTGCGATCGCCGCCCGAGGGGGTTGGTGTCAGGGGCTTGGATGAGACACCAGAGGAACTCTGTGGAGCGCGTTCAGTTCGTGTAGGCGCGCTCGTTGTGTTCGGTGGTGTCGAGGCCCTCGCGCTCGGATTCCTCCGGTACGCGCAGCCCGACGAGGAGGTCGGCGATCTTGAAGGCGATGAACGCCGCGACCGCGGACCACACCACCGTCACGCCGACGGCCTTCGCCTGGATCAGCACTTGGGCGAGGATGCCATTCGAGCCCATGGTCACGCTCACCCAGTCGGTGACGAGGCCGGGCCCGCCCAGCGCCTGGTTGTTGAAGACGCCGGTGAGCAACGCACCGACGATGCCGCCGATGCCGTGCACACCGAACACATCGAGGGAGTCGTCGGCCTTGAGCAGGCGCTTGAGGCCGGT
>DBCG01000130.1 GCA_002292945.1 Proteobacteria bacterium UBA964
GACAACCTCAACGACTACTACGACCCCGCCCTGAAGCAGGCGCGGCTCGCGCGGCTGCGGGACCTGCCGGGCTTCGCGTTCCAGCGCTTGGATCTCGCCGACGGGGTGGGGATGCGCGCGCTGTTCGCCGCCGGGGGCTTCGAGCGCGTGGTGCATCTCGGGGCGCAGGCCGGGGTGCGGTATTCTTTGACCAACCCGCAGGTGTACCTCGACAGCAATGTCACCGGCACGCTCAATGTCCTCGAGGGCTGTCGGCACCACGGCGTCGGGCATCTGGTGTTCGCTTCGACGAGCTCGGTCTATGGCCTCAACACCCGCATGCCGTTCTCGCCGCACCATGGCGTCGATCATCCGCTCTCCCTCTACGCCTCCACCAAGCGAGCCGGGGAGCTGCTCTGCCATAACTACGCGGCGCTCTTCGGCTTGCCGGTCACGGCGCTGCGCTTCTTCACGGTCTACGGGCCTTGGGGTCGGCCGGATATGAGCCCTATGCTTTTTGCGCAAAAGATGCTGGCGGGTCAGCCGATCGATGTCTTCAACGGTGGGCATCACCGACGGGACTTCACCTACATCGACGACATCGTCGAGGGCGTGGTACGCGCTTGCGACCAAGTCGCGACCCCGGATCCCGCCTGGGACAGCGCGGCGCCGGATCCCGCCACGAGCCGCGCGCCGTACCGGATCTACAACATCGGCAACCAATCGCCCGTGGAACTGCTGCGGTTCATCGGTCTTTTGGAGGAGAGCCTCGGCGTGAAGGCCCAGATGAACTTCCTGCCGCTGCAGCCGGGGGACGTTCCGGACACCCTGGCCGACTGCTCGGACCTCGAGCGCGCGGTGGGTTTCCAGCCCTCGACCCCCATCGAGGAGGGGGTTCGGCGTTTCGTCGCGTGGTACCGCGAGTACGACCCGCGGGGGCTATAATCGCCGGATGACTGCGCCCCGCCCGACGCCTGCGATGCAGGTGCCCCTGCTCGACCTCAAACCCCAGTACCGGGCCCTCAAGTCCGAGATCGATGCCGCCATCGAGCGCGTTTGTGACGCCCAAGCCTTCATCTTGGGGCCCGGGGTGCGCGAACTCGAGGCCGCCGTCGCCGCCTACAGCGGTTGCAGCCATGGCATCGGGATGTCCTCGGGCACCGATGCTCTGCTCGCGGCGCTCATGGCGCTCGACATCGGCGAGGGCGACGCCGTCATCACCTCGCCCTACACTTTCTTTGCGACCGCCGGCACCATCGCCCGTGCCGGCGCGCGATCCTTATTCGTCGACATCGACCCGGCCACTTTCAACCTCGCCCCGGCGGCGGTCGAGCGGCTGCTGCGCGAAGACTGCGAGCGGCGGGACGGTCGCGTGGTGCACCGCGCCACGGGTACCGTGGTCCGCGCGCTGATGCCGGTGCATCTCTATGGGCAGATGGCCGACATGACACCGCTGATGGCCTTGGCGCGCGAGTTCGGCCTGCGGGTCATCGAGGATGCCGCGCAGGCGATCGGTGCGGCCGATGGCGAGAAGCGTCGCGCCTGCAGCATCGGCGACATCGGCTGCCTGTCGTTCTTTCCGACCAAGAATCTGGGTGCGTTCGGTGATGCAGGCATGTGCGTCACCAACGACGCCGCGCTCGCGGCGAAGCTCGCGATGGTGCGCGTGCACGGCATGGAGCCGAAGTACTACCACCAGCTCGTAGGCGGGAACTTCCGGCTCGATGAGCTGCAGGCGGTGGTGCTCTCGATCAAGCTCAAGCACCTCGATGCCTGGACGCTCGGTCGGCAGGAGAACGCCTGCTTCTACTACGAGGCCTTCGAGCGCGCAGGGCTCAAGGGCACGGTGACGCTACCCGCGGCGCTGCCTGGCGTGCGGCACATCTACAACCAGTTCGTGGTGCGGTTCCCGCAGCGCGATGCGCTCAAGAAATTCCTCGGCGAGTGCGGCGTGGGCAGCGAGATCTACTACCCCGTGCCGCTGCATCAACAGCAGTGCTTCGCGCCGCTCGGATACCAGACCGGTGATTTCCCGGAGTCCGAGCGCGCCGCCGCCGAGACGCTGGCGCTGCCGATCTTCCCGGAGCTCTCGCGCGGGCAGTTGCAGTATGTCGTCGACTGCATCGCGCACTTCTACGCCCATCATGGCTGAGTCCGCGCTCGAGACCGCCTGGGCTGCGCTCGCGCAGCACCGGGCGCGGCTGGCGACGCAGCGGACGGCGGATTTCTTTGAGGACCCGCAGCGCTTCGAGCGTTGTTCGGTGTCGGCTGCGGGCCTGCTGCTCGACTATTCCCGTCAACCGGTCGATGCGGCAGCGTTGGCGGCGCTCGGCGAGCTCGCCGATGCCGCAGGCTTGGCGGATGCCATCGCGGCGATGTTCCGCGGCGAGGCCATCAACACCACCGAGGGCCGGGCGGCGCTGCATGTCGCGCTGCGTCAGCCGCGGGGGGCGCAGATCGGCGGCGCGGCGATCGAGGCCGAGGTGCTCGCCGAGCGCACGCGTATGCTGGCGTTCGCGGAGTCCATCCGCAGGGGCGGCCGCTTTGATACGGTCATCAATATCGGCATCGGTGGCTCGGACCTCGGGCCTGCCATGGCCGCGCAGGCGCTGCGGCATTTCAGGGGCGGGGCGAGCGCTGGGGCGCACCGCTTGCCCGCGGTGCACTTCGTGGCCAATGTCGATGGCTGTGCGCTCTCCGATCTTCTGGAGACCGCAGACCCCGCGCGTACGCTCTTCATCGTCTGCTCCAAGACCTTTACCACCCAAGAAACCCTCGCCAATGCGCGTACGGCGCGTGCCTGGATCGCCGGGCGGCTGAGCGAGGCGGCCGTGCCGACGCATTTTGCGGCGGTGTCTGTCAATGCTGCCGCGATGGACGCTTTCGGCATCCACCCCGACCAACGGTTTCGGATGTGGGATTGGGTGGGCGGGCGCTACTCGATGTGGTCGTCGATCGGCGTGTCGCTCGCGATCGCCATCGGCGCCGCGAACTTCGAGGCGCTGCTCGCCGGCGCGCACGCGATGGATCGACATTTCCGCGAGGCGCCCTTCGGCGAGAATCTGCCTGTGCGGATGGCGCTGCTCGGGGTGTGGAATATCGATCTCGTCGGGCTGCCGACGCTCGCGGTGCTGCCCTATGACTCGCGCCTCGCCCGTTTCCCGGCGTTCCTGCAGCAGCTCGACATGGAGAGCAACGGCAAGCGGGTCACGCGCGACGGCGGTCCAGTCGCACACGGCACTGCGCCGGTGGTCTGGGGCGAGCCCGGCAACGAGGCGCAGCATTCGTTCTTCCAGATGCTGCACCAGGGGAAACCCCGTGCGGCGATCGACTTGCTGGTCGGGATGCAGTCATCGTGTGGCCGTGAGGACCATCAAACACTGGCGATCGCCAACGCCCTCGCGCAGGCTGAGGCCTTTCTGCACGGCCGACGCGGCGAGGGCGTCACGCCCCATCAGGTCCACGAGGGCGACCGACCGGTGTCGCTGCTGCTGTTCGATCGGCTGGACCCGGCTACGCTCGGTGCCTTGGTCGCGCTCTACGAGCATAAGGTCTATGCCCAGAGCGTGATCTGGGGCATCAACGCGTTCGACCAGTTCGGTGTCGATCTCGGCAAGCAGATCGCAACTACGGTGTTACCGCTGCTGCAGGCAGAGACGATCGAGGCGACGGTGTCGCCCTCGCTGCGCGGGCTGTTGGGCGCCGTCCGTGCGCGGCGTGGGGGTGTCCCGTGAGGGCGGGTCGACGGCATTGCATGGCGCTCCGGTTGCTGTGCGGTCTGATGCTCACTGCCATGACGGCGCCGGCCGTGGCGGTCGCGCAGGTCAATGATTTCGGGGTGGGCGGCATCCTCGACATCCCGAGTGCGCGCATGAACCCCGAGGACGAACTCACGGTGACCTATTCCCGCAAGGACGTCGCCGACATCTACGCCATCGGCTATCAGGTGCTGCCGCGGGTGGAGGCGAGCTTTCGCTACACTATTTTCAATGCAAGAGGGATCTCGCCAATACCGGGCACAGAGTGTGTGGCCAATGCCAGTTATTGCGATGGCCTTCGCGATCGCAGCTTCGAGGTGAAACTTAAGTTGCTAGAGGAGTCCGATTACCTCCCGGATGTGTCGGTGGGTATCCGTGACCTTTTGGGCACCGGTGCGTGGGGTTCGGAGTATCTGGTCGCCTCGAAGCGGATCGGCGAGAACCTGGATGTGACCGCCGGCATCGGTTGGGGGCGGTTGGCCGAGCGTTCGGTCGCGAGTAATCCGTTGATCCAGCTCGATTCGGCGTTCGGCGTGCGCGAGTCGGATGTCGGATTAGGCGGCACGGTGTCGTTGAAGTCGTTTTTTCGTGGTCCCGATATCGGCGCCTTCGGCGGTCTCCGTTACCGCATCCCGCAATGGCGGGTCGATCTGCTAGCCGCCTACAACAGTGACAGTTATGCGCGTGAACGGTCGTTCGGCACCATACCTGACGCAGATCCCTTGAGTTTCGGCGTCGAGTGGGAAGCGACGCCCGGCGTACGCCTCGCCGCCAGTTGGCAGCAGGGCAACCAGTTTGCCCTCAAGATCAGTGCCTCGCTGAATAATGGGCAGACCTCGCCGCGTAAGCGTCCGAACGGCTTCGGAGCGGCCCGTGTACCGCTCGAGCCGGCGACGGAGTTCGAACGCGGGGTCGAGTGGTGGCCGCGTATGGTGCAGGACGCCGAGGCTTCGGGTGTCTTGGTGCGCGAGGTGAAGGAATCCCCGCAGGGTTCGCTGCAGGTCCGTTACGTCAATCAGACCTTCCAAGAGGAGGCCGATGCCGTGCGTCGGGTGCTGACGCTCACGGAGTTGTATGTGCCGACGCGGGTGACCGAAGTGCTCGCGACCGGTGAGTCTATGGGTCTTCCGACCCATACGGTGCGCTACCGCCGCCCGAATCTCGAGTCGTCGGCGCTGTTGCAGCAGCCGGGACGGATCGAGTTGTTGCCGCCGCAGACGATCGAAGCGCCGGATCATGTGCGCGATTTCCGTTATCCGAACGGGTCACTCAATGTGGGACTCAACGCTCGGCTATACATTATGGATCCGGATTTTCCGCTGCTGTACCAGGTGTCGGCGGTTGTAGATGGTGCGGTGGATCTCGGTGACGGCTGGGGTGTGAACGGTCGTTGGGTGCAGAACATTAAGAGTCAGTTCGATCGGATCGAGCGCGACGGCAGTTCCGCACTGCCGCCCGTGCGCACGGATCTCAAGAAATACCTGCAGCAAGGCAAGAGCGGCATCGACAGTCTGGCGCTCGTCAAACGCGGCAAGTTGCGGGACGACCTGTACTACCAGATGTACGGCGGCATCCTCGAGGAGATGTACTCGGGCGTGGGTGGCGAGATCCTCTGGCGGCCGTTCGATCGACCCTTCGCGATCGGTGCGAACTTGAACGGCGTGGTACAGCGCGAGTACGACAAAGGTTTCGGGGTGCTCGATTATCAGACGTTGACCGGTCATGTGAGCCTGTATT
>DBCG01000059.1:0-6260 GCA_002292945.1 Proteobacteria bacterium UBA964
GGGAACAAAGGCCTGCGCCGGGGGGGGGGAGGGGGGGGAACGGGGGGTGACCGGTGGGGTATCCATGGCGATTCGACCCGTAAACCGTGGGGGAGTTCACCTCATCAAACCGCCGGGATTTGGCAGAATCCCGAGGCGGTACCCGGATGCCCTAGGTCGGATCGGGTCCGTTCCTGCCCCCCACGGTACCGGCCGGCGGGCGTCCGAATTGGAGGGAGTGCCGATGAATCGTATTGTGCTCATGATGTTCTGTGTGGCAGCGGTCTTCGCGAGCCCTGCTGATGCCGCGGGTGAATTCAAGTCTGGCAACGAGATCAAGGTCGGTCTCGAGGGTTGGGTCGACAAAAGCTCCACCGAATACGTCCGTGACGGAGTCGCGTTCGGCTATGTCATCGGGGTGCACGATGCACTGTCCGGTTCCGTCATCTGCAGCGGTGACAACGTCACGCAAGGCCAGGTGATCGACGTCGTGCTGAAGTTCATGCGCAAGAACCCTGAGATTCTGGACCGTAGCGCAGATCAGGTCGTCGCGGCTGCGCTCAAGTCCGCATGGCCTTGTGCGGACACCTGACATGACCCGTTCCCTGATGACCCGGGTGGAAGAGGCCTACCTCAGGCTCTTCCGGATCGCGTTGCTCGTGCTCCTCACGTTGGTGCTGGTCGCCACCGTCGCGATGGCGGTGCAAGGCGCCATGAACGCCATGACGAAGCCGAAGGCGATCCAACCGGCCCGCGAGGCGCCGGCGCCCGCCGTCGGCATCGAGGCGTTCATCGAAGAGTTCGACAAAGAGCCGATGCGCGATACGCCGCCGCCGACCGACGCCGGTGGGGCGCGCGCCAAGCCCGACACGACGCTCGATGACAAGGTCACGGCACAGATCCGTAAGCTCTATGGGTACTTCGACGGCTATCAACAGGCTTGCCGCATCCCGCTCGATGCGCAGGTGGACCAACGCACTTTCGAGAGCAGCTTCGATCGACGGATGATGCGGAACCTGTTCAAGGAACTCGGCGATCCCTACATCGAGTCGCAGGCTGGTTTCGAAAAAGCGTTGCTCTCCCACCCACGGATCATCGAGATCTGCGTCGAGAAACGGGGTCGGGCTCAGGTGTTCTGGACCTCGATGAACTGGCACCTGGATCAGTGGCGAGTGAAGATCAAAGAATCCGAGGAATTCGCGGTGGCCGAGACTGAGCGGGTCGAGCGCGAGACCATTGCGGAGGCGGCGCGGGTGGCCGCCACGAAGGCGGCGGGGATCCAGCAGCTGCTCATATCGCTCGGCATGTTCGGCGCGTTCTTCTCGCTCGCGCTGTTGCTGATCTTCGCGAAGATCGAATCCAATCTGCGAGGCGTGCAGGTCATCGAGCGCGCCCCACAGGATGCGTGAGGCCGGTGTGATAGGCCGCAGGGAACACAGGGCAGGCATCGATATGACATCTGCACAAAAGGCTCCGGCCCGGACGCCGACCGTCGCCGCGCTGACATTCTGCGCGATGATCACGGTGGCTACCGCAGCAGCCGATGAGTTGCGCAGCTTCGACGGCGTGTCGCGCCTCGTCGTGACCGCAGGCGAACCTGTCGAGCTTCCGATCGGTGACGAGGAGCGGGTGAACGACTACAGCTGTAAGGAGAGCAGCTACCTGACGACGACCGACGAGAACAAACGGGTGGTGTACGAGGACAAGCGCATCGGTGAACTGCCGTTCGTCTTCGCCGTGCCCGAGTCGACTTTCCTCACGCTCAGGTCGATGGAGGTCGAAGGCGCACGGCTGATGCTGTCCTTCAATTCGAAAGGCTACTTCCCTGAGCATACTGCGCCGGTGTTGCTGACCGTGCGCAAGGAGATCTATGGCGCCGAGCCGGTCACGGCGCTGGTCGCCAATGCGCTTCTGATCGGCCTGCCGCTGCTGCTCGACCCCAAGTCGGCCGCCGAGCAGACTTTCGGTTGCACCGATCGCGAGTCAACCGGGAAGCGTCTTGATGTCGACAACCGTCGCAAGATGCGCAAAGGCTACTGGGCAGACCATGGCCGAGAAGCCACGATCACCCTGCGGGGCTTCCAGACCGCCCGCACTCTATCGGTCGTGATCGATGGCGAGAGCGGTCTTGCGGAGATCGACCTCAGTCGTCTGATCGACACCTCACCGCTCGACAGCGTGACCGCACTCGAAGTCGCTTGCGACAGCTGCGACGTGCCGACCCCGAAACAGGTGAAACAGTTCGGTGCGGCGCCCGCCGTGTTGGCGGCGAGCGTCGATTTCCGGCCGGTACGCGATGAGCGGCGCCGCCAGGAGCAGTTGCGTGTCGATGCCGAAGCCCGCGTGGCTGCCGAAGCCCGTGCGCGCGCCGAGGCGGAGGCCGAGCGCTTGCGGCTCGATCGCATGCTCGCAGAGCAGCGCGCCGAGGAGCAGCGCGCTGCGGCCGAAGCTGCGCGGCTGGAGAGCGAACGGGTTGCGCTCGAGCGCCAGCGCCAAGAAGCGTTGGCGGAGCAGGCGCGTCGCGACGCGGCCGCGATCGCCGAGCGCGAGCGCCGGCGCCGCGAAGCGAAAGCGGCGACCTTGCGGAATCTCTGACCGGACGCGCGGCGATCAGCTGCGTACAGGCGTCGCCGTCAGGTCATAGGCATCGGCGCCGGTGATCTTCACGCGCGCGAACTCGCCGACCGCGAGCTTGGCGCCTTTTTTCACCCGCACCACGCCGTCGATCTCGGGCGCATCGCCGCGCGATCGTGCGATCGCCATGCCATCCTCGATTGAATCCACCAACACCGTCTCCTCGCGACCGACCCGCGCTGCGAGCCGGGTGGCACTGATACGCTGTGCGCGTTCCATGAAACGGGCGAGACGCTCTTCCTGGATCGCAGGGTCTACATGAGCACCCGCGTCGTTGGCGCGTGCACCTTCGACCGGTGAATACTTGAATGCACCGACCCGGTCGAGCTGGGCCTCGTCGAGCCAGGCAAGCAGTTCCTCGAACTCGGCTTCGGTCTCGCCAGGGAACCCGACGATGAAGGTGCTGCGAAGCACCAGGTCCGGGCAGACGCGACGCCACTCACGCAACCGATCGAGCGTGCCCTCGGCGGCTGCAGGCCGCTTCATGCGCTTCAGGACGCTCGGACTGCCATGCTGGAACGGGATGTCGAGATAAGGCAGCACCTTGCCCTCGGCCATCAGCGGCAGCACCGCATCGACATGCGGATAGGGATATACATAATGCATGCGCACCCAGACCCCGAGTGAGCCCAAGCCGCGCGCGAGATCGATGAAGCGGGTCTCGTACTCGTTGCCCTGCCAGGTCGCCGGCGCGTAACGCAGGTCTGAGCCGTAGGCACTGGTGTCCTGGGAGATCACAAGCAGTTCGCGCACGCCGGCGTGTACCAGACGATCGGCCTCGCGCAGGACATCGTCGATGCGGCGGCTTGCAAGTTTGCCGCGCAGGTCCGGGATGATGCAGAAGCTGCACTTGTTGTTGCAGCCTTCGGAGATCTTGAGGTACGCGTAGTGGCGTGGCGTGAGTCGCACGCCCTGCGGTGGCAAGAGATCGAGGAACGGATCGTGCTTCGGCGGCAGATGTTGGTGCACCGCGGTGAGCACATCGTCGTAGGCATGCGGGCCGGTGACCTTGAGCACGCGCGGATGCCGTTCGAGGATGCGCGCCGGGTTCGCCCCGAGGCAGCCGGTGACGACCACTTTGCCGTTCTGTTCGAGCGCCTCACCGATGGCGTCCAGCGATTCGTCGATCGCCGAGTCGATGAAGCCGCAGGTGTTGACCACCACGAGGTCGGCCGACTCATAGTCGGGCGCCACGGCGTAGCCCTCGGCGCGCAGCTGCGTGAGGATGCGCTCGGAATCGACGAGCGCCTTGGGGCAGCCGAGGCTGACGAAGCCGATCTTCGGTGTGCGGCGTGTTTTTGCGACGGGCATGGGTCATTTTACCGTCTATTACGCTCCCTGTCGCTGCGGCGCTGGCGGCTCGCGAGGGACACGGTTAGGCTCTGGCGGTGATGAAGATGCATATCGGTGTCCTGTGACCGGCAGTGAGCGCTTCGGGCGCGAGTACTACCGGCGTTTCTACCGTGATGGGCGGACCTCGGTGGCATCGCAGGCCGAGATGGCTCGACGGGCTGAGTTTATCGCGGCCTATGTGCGGCATATCGACTGTCCGGTGTCGAGCGTCCTCGACGCGGGATGCGGCCTCGGTCTGATGCGCGAACCCCTGATGCGGGCGCTGCCCGACGCGGCGTGGGTCGGACTCGAATACAGCGCTTATCTTTGCCAGCGCTACGGATGGACCGAGGGCAGCCTCGCCGAATGGCGTCCGCGCAAGCCGTTCGACCTCGTCGTCTGCTATGACGTCTTGCAGTACCTGGACGACGCTGCGGCGGCCAAGGCGATGGCGAACCTCGCGAGGCTCTGTCGCGGGGTCCTGTACTTCAGTGCATTGACCGGTCGCGATTGGCGCGAGAACGCCGACCAGACGCGCACCGATCGTGATGTGACCTTGCGCAGTGCCGACTGGTACCGATCACGCCTCAAGCGGAACTTCCGGCAAGTGGGTGCGGGTCTTTGGCTGCGCAAAGGGTCGCCGCTCGTGACCTGGGAGCTCGAAACGGCCGGTTGAGCGGTTCGGTTACACTCGCTTCATCTGGGATCTTTTGGGAGAACACCATGCTGGGGTTGATGCAGGACCATCCGCTGCTGATCTCGAACCTCATCGAGTTCGTAGCCCGCCACCATGCCAAGCAGGAGATCGTGTCCCGTCGCGTCGAGGGCGATCTACATCGCTACACCTATCGTGATGCCGCGGTCCGTTCACGCCGCCTCGCCCACGCCCTCGATGCGCTCGGTCTTGCGCAGGGCGCGCGTGTCGCGACGCTCGCTTGGAACGGCTACCGCCACTTCGAGCTCTATTACGGCGTGAGCGGCAGCGGACGCGTGGTCCACACACTCAACCCGCGTCTGCCGCCCGACCAGTTGGTCTGGATCGTGAACGACGCCGAGGACGAGGTCTTCTGCTTCGACATGAGCTTCCTCCCGCTGGTGAAAGCGGTCGCTGCGAAATGCCCGACCGTGAAGCACTGGGTCGCGCTCTGCGAGGCGGATGCGCTGCCCGCGGACACGGGCATCCCGGGGCTGGTGAGCTACGAGGCCTGGATCGCCCCGCAGTCTGGCGAGTACGCGTGGCCGCGACTCGATGAACGCGCCGCTGCCGCGCTTTGCTACACGAGCGGTACCACTGGCGACCCGAAGGGCGTGCTCTACAGCCATCGCTCGACCCTGCTGCACGCCATCACGGCGGCGTTGCCCGATGCGCAGGCGCTGACCTCGCTCGGTGCCGTGCTGCCCGTGGTGCCGATGTTCCATGTGAACGGCTGGGGTCTTCCTTATGGCGCACCGCTGGCAGGCATGAAGATCGTGTTCCCGGGGCCTGCGCTCGACGGCAAGTCGGTGTACGAGCTCATCGAAGCGGAACAGGTCACGATGGCGGCGGGCGTCCCGACGGTGTGGCTCGCGTTGCTCAACCATGTACAGGGCAACGGGCTGCACTTCAGCTCGCTGCGCCGTACGATGATCGGCGGCTCCGCCGTCCCGCCCTCGATGATCCGCGCATTCCGCGCCATGGGCGTCGATGTGCTGCACGGCTGGGGCATGACCGAGACTTCGCCGCTCGGCACCGGCAGCAGCTTCAAGTCCATGCACGCCGGTCTCGACGAAGAGGGCAAGATCGCGGTGCTCGCCAAGCAGGGCCGAGCGATCTTCGGCGTCGACATGAAGGTGGTCGACCCAGAGGGGCGCGAACTCCCTTGGGATGGCCAGTCGGCGGGCGATCTTCTGGTGCGCGGCCCGTGGGTGGTGTCCAGTTACTTCCGGCGCGAACACGAGCCCTTGCTGCAAGACGGCTGGTTCCCGACCGGCGATGTCGCCACCATCGATGAAGACGGCTTCATGCAGATCACCGACCGCAGCAAGGATGTCATCAAGTCGGGCGGCGAATGGATCAGCTCCATCGACATCGAGAACATCGCGATGGCCCACCCGGCGGTCGCGATGGCCGCGTGCATCGCCGTGCCGCATCCGAAGTGGGACGAGCGTCCGTTGTTGGTGGTGGTGCCGAAGCCGGGCACCACGCCGACCGCGGCGGAGCTGCGTACCTTCTACGACGGGAAGGTCGCCAAGTGGCAGGTCCCGGATGATGTCGTGTTCGTCGATGCGATCCCGCTCGGCGCGACCGGCAAGATGCAGAAGTCGATCCTGCGCGA
>DBCG01000059.1:6323-6727 GCA_002292945.1 Proteobacteria bacterium UBA964
CCCGCGCTCGCGCTCCTGGTCGTGGCGCTCGCGGGCTATCTCGCCGCGTGGCCGGTACCGATCGAGCCGGTCGCGTGGCAGCCTGCTCCGTCGCCGGGCTATACCGGCGTGCATTCGGTCAACAATCGTCTGGCCGGTCTGCAACGCATCGAGCTCGACGGTGCGGCGGGTCCTGAGCATGTCGCCCTCGGCCCGGACGGCCGACTCTATGTCGCGGTCGAGGCGGGGCGCGTGTTGCGCATGGCGCCTGATGGCAGCGAACGCGAGGTGTTCATCGAGACCGGAGGCCGCGTGCTGGGCTTCGATTTCGATGCCGCCGGTACGCTGTATGCGGCCGATGCCATCCGTGGCCTGCTGTCGATAGATCGGTCGGGCAAGCTGCGGGTGCTCGCCGACGCGATGGC
>DBCG01000059.1:6758-12931 GCA_002292945.1 Proteobacteria bacterium UBA964
TGGCAGGCGAGCCGATCCGCTATGCCGATGCCGTGGCCGTGGCGGCCGATGGCAAGGTCTACTTCACCGATGCGTCGCGGCGGTTCGCGCCGCGCGACTGGGGCGGTACTTTCGAGGCCAGCGTGCTCGACATCCTCGAGAACAGCGCGACGGGACGCGTGCTGGTCTACGATCCGACGGCGGCAGCAAGCGGTGGCGCCGCGGTCCAATTGGTCGCCGGTGGACTGAGCTTCGCCAATGGCATCGTGCTCACGCGGGATGGCCAAAGTTTGCTCGTGAATGAGACCGGGCGCTATCGGGTGTGGCGCATCGACCCATCGGCCCGCGGTCTGGATCTTTCGCAACCCGCGCCCGGCGCCCTCGCGCGGGTGCTACTCGATGACCTGCCGGGCTATCCTGACAACCTCATGCACGGCCTCGATGGCCGTATCTGGCTCGGCTTCGCCAAACCCCGCAGCGCCGTGATCGACCGGCTCGCGGCTTGGCCGTCGCTGCGCAAACTGACCTTGCGGTTGCCCCGCGCGTGGTGGCCGGTGCCGAAGCCCTATGGGCATGTCATCGCCTTCACCGAGGACGGCCGGATCGTCGCCGATCTGCAGGACCCGTCGGGTGCTTATCCGGAGACGACGGCGATCACCGAGACGCCCTCGCGTCTTTATGTGCAGAGCCTGCACGCCCCGTGGCTCGGATGGTTGCCGCCCTTGCCTAAGACCGCTACGCAGCCGTGATGCGGCCCAAGGCCGGCGTCAGAGCAGCACGCCTGCGGCATCCGGCTGGGTGCTGGGTGCGATGTTCTTCGGTTCGTGTCCGTCGGGCGGCATCAATTTGTACATCACCGGCGTGACGAGCCGTGCGAGCAGCGTCGAGGTGATGAGTCCCCCGATGATCACCCAGGCCATGGGCGAGTAGAGCCCCGAGTTCTGCACAGCGAGCGGCAGCAGTCCGCCGATCGCCGTGGCCGAGGTCAACAGGATGGGCAGGAAACGGATCTCTCCGGCCTGTTCGATGGCTTCATCGAGCGGCACGCCATCCTCGCGCAGCTGGTTGGTGAAGTCGACCAACAATATCGAGTTCTTGATCTCGATGCCGATCAATGCGATGAATCCGATGCTCGCGGTGAAGGAGATCTCGTTACCGGTGATGAGCAGCATGAGCATGCCGCCGACCACACCGAGCGGTACGACGGTGAGCACGATCAGCGTCGAACGGAAGCTGCCGAACTCCAGCACCAGGATCGCGAAGATGCCGAAGATCGCGACGATCGCTGCGGTACCGATACCGGCGAACGACTCGGAGCCGGCCTCGGCATCACCGCCGAGGACATACCGGTAGCCGCGCGGCCACTCCATCTCATCGAGCCGATCGACGACGCCAGCGGTGACCTTGCCGGTGTTGAGGTCGCGTTCGACCTGCGCGGTGACGGTGACGGCACGCTCGCGGGCGAAGCGTGAGATCAGCACCGGCGCAGGCTCTAACGTGACCTTCGCGATCTGCGAGAGCGGCAAGGATTCACCGGTGACACTCGTCAAACGCGCCTCCCCGAGGTTGCGCAGGTCGGCGCGTGCCTCGAAGGGCGGGCGCACCACGATCGGGTACTGGTCGCCGTCGTCGTCTTTGAAGGTGCCGGCCTGCAGACCGGATACGGCGAGCCGTACCGTACGGTCGATCTCGACCGCCGGCACGCCGAGCAGGGCGGCCTTGGCGGTATCGGCCTCCACACGCAGGTTCGTGCGGGTGAACTTCAGCGGGTTGCGGACATCGCGGGTGCCGGGCGTCGCTTCCAGCAGGCCCTCCACCTCACGCGCAAGCCGGTCGAGCATCGCAAGATCGGGGCCGACGACGCGCACTGCGATCGGCGCTGCGACCGGTGGCCCGTTCCGGAATTCGAGCACCGAGATCCGCGCACCGGGATAGCCGTCGAGGCGCAGCCGCAGCGCATCGAGGTCGGCTGGCGTGCGCCCCGGATCGTACCGTTCAAGCACCCCGAGCACCTCGGCGTAGGACGCGGATTGCTGGCGTTGGATATGGTTGTAGTAGACCTGCGGGTTGCCGCGGCCGAGGTTCGCGGACACGGATCGGATGCCCGGCACCTTGCCCACTTCAGCCTCGACGAAGCGCAGCGCACGGTCGGTCTCCGCATAGCTGGTGCCGGTCGGGGTGTCGATCTGCACCAAGAACTGTGGCGTGTCCGCTTTCGGGAACAGGCTGGAACCGAGCACCGGCACCAGCAGCACCGACGCCAGCAGCGAGCCGCCGATGGCGACTGCGACGGTGGCTTTCGGTCGGGCAAGACAATAGTGCAGCGCTGGGCGGTAGTAGCGATGGATGCCATCCATGATCCGCTGCAGAAACCGGTTCCCCTCGCTGTGCTCTTCTTTGCTCAGCATCCGGCTCGCGAGGAACGGGATGATGAAGAGGGCGATCAGCAGCGAACCGATGATGGTCGCGACGACGGCGGTGGGCAGCACGCGGATGAACTTGCCGGCGGTACCCGGTAGCGCCATGAGCGGCAGGAACGCGAACACGAGTGTGGCGGTGCAGCCCAGGATGGCGATGAAGATCTGCCGGGTCCCGGCGATCGCGGCACGGGTGCGGTCGTAGCCCATGCGCAGGTGACGGGCGATGTTCTCGACGGCGACGATGGAGTCGTCGACCAGCAGGCCGAGCGCCACCACGAAGCCTGCGATCGACAGCTGGTTGAGCGAGTAGCCGAGGAAATAGAGCATGGCGACGCCGAAAGCCAACGACAGCGGGATGGAGATCATCACGATGCCGGCTGCACGCAGGCCGAGCGGCAACAGCGTCAGCAACACCACCGCTATCGCGATGCCGAAGTCGAGGTAGAGCCGATCGAGCCGCGTCGCGACGTTGCGTGACTGGTCGAAGGCGAGCTCGAGTGCGATGCGCTTCGGAAGGCCGATCGACCAACGATCGACGGTCTCGACGATCGACTCGCGCACCTCGAGGACGTTGTAGCCGGATTTCATGTTGGCGGTGACGAACACCGCACGTTTGCCGTCGAAACGACCGACGTGCCCCCACTCGCCCTCGGACCACTTCACCTCACCGAGGTCGCGCACCCGTACCACGCGACCGCCGACCGCGGTGACGACCGTGTCGCGCACCTGCTCAAGGTCTGTATAGGCACCGGTGCTCTTGAGGGTGAAGCTGCGCGGTCCGATATCGACGATGCCCGCCGGGATGTTGGCGTTCTCGCTCTCAAGGGCCTGGGCGATGAGCGCCGGGCTGATGCCGAGCTCCGCGATCCGGCGCAGGTCCACCTCGATGCGCAGTTCGCGTTGCGGGAAGGCCCAGGTCTCGGCCGTACGCACCCCCGGCACCGACTTGAGCGTGTCCTTCAGTTCCCGGGCCTGATCCTGCAGGTCGCCGTAGTTCGCCTCTTCGGAGACGAGGGCGTACTGCACGATGTTGACGAGGCCGGGACTGAAGCGACGGATATGCAGCTGCCGCAGCTCCGGTGGAAGCGAGGGGCGCAGCGCGTTGATCTCGCGGATCACCTCTTCGTACTTTTTGTCGGCGTCGGTGCTGGCGAGGAACTCGACGATGGTGAAGGACACCCCGTCCGCGACCACGCTCTCCATCTGCCGCAGATCGTCGAGCTCCGCGAGACGATCCTCTAGCGGCTTGGTGACGAGGCGTTCGAGGTCTTTCGGGTCGGCGCCGGGCAGCACCGCCGAGATGTCGAAACCGGAGATCTCGAAGGAAGGGTCCTCTTCGCGCGGGATCGACGAGAAGCTGTAGAGCCCGATCGCGACCAAGCACAAGAACGCGACCAGCGTGAACTGGTAGCGTCTGATCGGGAATTCAAGGAATGTCATCGGTCAGTTCCGAGGCGTCGAGGCCGCCGGTGGCAGATCGGCGACGATGCGGACGCGATCGCCGTCCTGCAGATAGAGCGCACCTTCGGTGATCACCCTCTCATCTGGCTTGAGGCCGGTGGTGAGTGCGACCCGCTCGCCGTTGAAGAACGCGACCGTGACCGCCCGCTTGCGGGCCACTGCGCCGTCCAGCACGAATACGCTCGCCTGATCGCCGCGACCCTCTATGAGCGCAGCGATGGGGATGTGCGTGAGCGTGCTGCGGCGGCTCGCCGCGGGCACGATGTCCACTTTGGCGACGAGACCGGTCGCGAGGACGACACCGGTCTGGGGTGCGATGCGCACTTCCACCGGGAACAGACCGTTGCGCGGATCCGCTGCGGCAGCCACTTCGCTGACCGTGGCGGGAAAGACGCGGTCCGGATACGCGTCGAGGCGCACTTCAGCGATGTCGCCCAGTGAGACCCGGACGATCTCGCGGTCGGCGAGTCCGGTCCGCACCACATGGCCACGCGCGGCAGAGCCCAGCACCACCACCGGCTGGCCGGGCGGGATGAACTCGCGCTCCTCGGCCAGGCGGCGCAGCACGCGTCCGTCGCGCGGTGCCACGATCGTCGAATAGCCGAGGTTGAAGCGTGCGGCCTTGCGGCCTGCACGCGCGACCGCCGCCTGTGTGCGCAGGTTCTGCAGCGTCTCGAGGCTGATGACCTGATCGGCATGCAGGCGCTCCCCGCGTTCGAGGTCGCGTTCGGCCTTGGCGGCGGCTTGGTCGGCCTGTTCGGCCTGCGCACCGACCTCGGCGAGCTCGAGCTCGGCGAGCAGCTGGCCCTTGCGCACCACGTCGCCCTCGCGAACCGCGAGACGCCGGATGATGCCGCCGGTCTTGAACGACAGCCGCATCTCGTCCTCGCTCGCGATCAATCCGTTGGTGCCGATCGACGGACCAGCAGGCCCTGAGGTGGAGGGCGCCGTGCGCACCGGGATCGACTCCTCCTCCTCGGCAGGCGTGTCCACCGGGGCGTCTTTGGCGCTGCAAGCGGTGAGCGTCAGCAGGACGATCCCGGCGAGGACCGCCGAGGACAGGCGTGATGGGGAAGACGGTGCAGTACGACGGACAGACATGGCGAGTTCGCGCGCGCCTTACGGCTGCGGCGCTCCGGTGGCGTAATCGAGTTCGGCTTGACGTGCGAGCAGCTGGAAGCGCACGGCGTTGAGATTCAATTCGGCGCTGGTGAGGCTGGTGCGCGAGTCGAGGAACTCGACCTGGCTCACCATGCCCTCGTCGCGTTTGCGACCGGCGATACGGAACGCCGCGCGCGCAGCTTCGGCGCGGGTCTCGGCCGCCTGCAGCGATCGTTCGCTGGCCGTGAGACGGTCGAGCGCAGTCTGGACCTCGAGTTGCACCTGCAACGCGAGTTCGTCACGACGGTTTCCGGCCTGTCGTTCGGCGAGTTTCGCCGCGCGTTCGTCGGCGCGGCGTGCGCCGCCGTCGAACAGCGTCCAATTGAGCAACAACGAGACGGTGGCGAAGTTGCGGCCGCTGCCGAACTCGTAGCGTTCCCCTTGTGTGCCGCCATCCACCCCGAGTGCGAGCGTCGGCAGACGGGCGGCGCGTGCGATATCGGTCTGTGAGCGCGCCGCATCGACGGCGCTGCCGGCTTGCGCGAGCTCCGGTCGTCGTGTCAGCGCTCCCTCACGCAGCGCCGCCAGGTCGCGCGTGGCCCGTTGTAGTTCACCCTCGGTGTCGGCGGACTCGAGCGGCGTGTCGAGGGGTTGGTTCATCAGGAAATTGACGAAGCCGCGCAGTTGGTCGCGCACGGCTTCGGTCTCGATCACCTGTTGCTCGACGGAGAGAAGCTCGGCGCGGGCACGCAACACCTGATCTTGTGTGACCTTGCCGTTGCGGAACAGCGAATCGGTGACCCGCAGGTTCTCTGCGAGCAAGGTCTGGCTGGCCTCGGTGAGCGAGGCAGCACGGCCGGCGCGCAACCAATCGAGATAGCCGATGGTGATGTCGCGACGCAGGCGTTGGGCGAGCGCGAGGCGTGCGAACTCGCTCGCTTCGAGCGCCGAGCGGCGCGCCCGCATAGCCGCGGGGATCGCCGGCGCGAAGAGCGGCTGCACCACCGATATCCGGGTGTCCTGTTCGCGCTCACGAAGCAACGAAAAGGACGGGTCTTCGATGCTGCCGAAGCGCGGTGGCTTGCCATCGGCGGCCAGCAGTTCGTTGAGCGTCCCGTAGACCGGATTGAATGCGCCCGAGAGCGGCAGCGTGATCTCGCGGCCGCCTTCGGCGCGGGTATAGCGTGCGGCGAGCGAGGCCTCGGGGAAGAA
>DBCG01000072.1:0-13963 GCA_002292945.1 Proteobacteria bacterium UBA964
GCGATCATCGACAAGCGCCGTCCGCGGCCCAATGAATCCAAGGTGATGAACATCATCGGCGAGGTGGTGGGCAAGACCTGCGTGCTGATCGACGACATGGTCGACACCGCCGGCACCCTCTGCATCGCCGCCCAAGCCCTGAAGGACGAGGGCGCGGTGCGCGTCGTCGCCTACATCACCCATCCGATCCTCTCCGGCAGCGCCGTCGAGAAGATCTCCAAGTCCGCGCTCGACCAGCTGGTGGTGACCGACACCATCCCGCTGTCGCCCGCGGCGCGCCAATGCCCGCAGATCCGCCAGCTCTCTGTGGCGGGTCTGCTCGGCGAGACGATACGACGGATCCGTGACGAGGAGTCCGTGAGCTCGTTGTACGTCGACTGAACCCGTCCTGGTCGCGGGACGGGTGTCCTCAACCCACTGGAGCCAAATAAATGAAGATCTCGATCGAACTCGCCGCCGAGTTCCGCAACGACGAAGGCAAGGGTGCGAGCCGCCGCCTGCGTCACGCGGGGCGCGTGCCGGCCATCCTCTACGGTGGCGCGCAGCCGCCCCGCATGCTCTCGCTCGACCACCAGAAGCTCGTGCTCCTGGTCGACAACGAGAAGTTCTATTCCACCATCATCGGCGTGAAGGTCGGTGCCGAGACCCAGGCAGCCGTCGTCAAAGATCTGCAGATGCACCCGGCCAAGCCGCAGGTGTTGCATGTCGACCTGCAGCGCGTCTTCGATGACGAGAAGATCCGGCTGCGTCTGCCGATCCACTTCAAGGGCGAGGCGGGCAGCCCGGGCGTCAAGCTGCAGGGTGGCCTCGTCTCCCATCGGCTCGCCGACATCGAGGTGCAGTGTCTGCCGAAGGATCTGCCGGAGGAGATCGTGCTCGATCTCTCGCAGATGAAGCTCAACGAGACCAAGCACATCTCCGATATCCCGCTGCCGGACGGTGTCGTCGCGACCGCCGTGATCCAAGGCAAGGACCAGGTCGTGGTCTCGATGCACAGCCCGCGCGCCGAGGAGCCCGATGCGAAGACCGCCGAGGTCGCCGCGGCGCCCGCTGCCGAGGCCAAGAAGGCCGAAGGCAAGAAGGAAGAGCCCAAGAAGGACGCTGCGAAGAAGTAATCGTTGGGCTTCGCTGCATCAGCAGAGGCCGCCCGTCGGGCGGCCTCTGTCTTTGAGGAGATCGGATGACGGGAGCAGCCCTCAAGTTGGTCGTCGGTCTCGGCAATCCGGGCGCCAAGTACGCCCGGACGCGCCACAACGCCGGTTGGTGGTTCGTGGAGGCCTTGGCGCGACGGCATGGCGCCGAGTTCCGTGCCGAGTCCCGCCATCAGGGCGAGGTGGCGCGGCTGCGGATGCCGCTGCCGGGCGGCGCCGTGAGCGAACTCTGGTTGCTCAAGCCCACCACCTTCATGAACAAGAGCGGCGGCGCGGTCGCCTCGCTCGCGCACTTCCACCGGATCACCCCGGCCGAGATCCTGATCGCTCACGACGAACTCGATCTGCCGTCCGGCACGGCACGCCTCAAGCTCGGCGGTGGTCATGGCGGCCACAACGGTCTGCGCGACACCAGCGCCGCGCTCGGCCCCGACTACTGGCGGCTGCGGATCGGCATCGGCCATCCCGGCCACAAGGATCTCGTCCTCGACTACGTGTTGCAGCGCGCGGCGATCGAGGATGAGCGCGCCATCGAGGTCGCGGTCGACCGCGCGCTCGATGCGCTGCCGGTGCTGCTCGAAGAGGGCGCCGAGAAGGCCATGACCCGCCTGCACACCAAGGACTGACACCGAAGGACACACAGCATGGGAATCAAATGCGGCATCGTCGGCCTGCCCAACGTCGGCAAGTCGACCCTCTTCAATGCGCTCACGCGCGCGGCCATCGCGGCCGAGAACTACCCGTTCTGCACCATCGAGCCGAACGTCGGCATCGTCCCGGTGCCCGACCCGCGGCTCGATGCGCTCGCCGCCATCGTCAAACCCGAGCGTATCTTGCCGACCACGGTCGAGTTCGTGGACATCGCGGGCATCGTCAAAGGCGCCTCCACCGGCGAAGGGCTCGGCAACAAGTTCCTCGCCAACATCCGTGAGGTCGATGCCATCGCGCATGTCGTGCGCTGTTTCGTCGATGATGATGTGGTGCATGTGAGCGGTCGGATCGATCCGCTGTCGGACATCGAGATCATCAACACCGAGCTCGCGCTCGCCGACCTCGAGACCGCCGAGAAGGCCCTGCAGCGTGCCGATAAAGCCGCTAAGGCGCAGGACAAGGACGCCATCAAGGCCCGCGAAGTGATCCGTCGGGTGCGCGAGGCGCTCGATGCCGGCACGCCGGTGCGCGCCCTGTCGTTCGACGACACCGAGCGCCCCATCGTGCGCGGGCTGCAGTTGATGACCTACAAGCCGGTTCTGTATGTCGCCAATGTGGCCGAGGGTGGCTTCAAGGAAAACCCGATGCTGGAGGCCGTGAAGGCGCTGGCAGCGAAGGAAGGCGCCCAAGTGGTCGCCGTCTGCGCAGCGATCGAGGCCGAGATCTCGCAGCTCGAGGATGCCGACCGCGCGGACTTCCTCAAAGACCTCGGCCTCGAGGAGCCTGGGCTCAACCGCGTGATCCGTGCCGGCTACGCGCTGCTCGGTCTGCAGACCTACTTCACGGCAGGCCCCAAGGAGGTCCGCGCCTGGACGGTGCGCGAGGGCGCGACGGCGCCGCAGGCCGCGGGTGTCATCCACACCGATTTCGAGCGCGGATTCATCCGTGCCGAGGTGATCGCCTTCGACGACTACATCACGCTCAAGGGCGAGCAGGGCGCCAAAGAATCCGGAAAGCTGCGGCTCGAGGGCAAGGAGTACGTGGTGAAAGAGGGCGATGTCATGCATTTCCGTTTCAATGTCTGATCGGGCCCAAACCGGCGCGCCGTCACCATGACGGACGCCCTGCAAGCCCTGCTCGTCTCCACGGGTGTCGTCGCGCTCGCCGAGATCGGCGACAAGACGCAGCTGCTCGCGCTGGTTCTGGCGGCGAGGTACCGAAAGCCCGTGCCGATCATCCTCGGCATCTTCGTCGCAACCTTGCTGAACCATGCCCTCGCCGGCGTGGTGGGCGCGTGGGTCGCGGCGACGGTCGGCCCCGAATGGATGCGCTGGATACTCGGGGTCTCGTTCCTCGCCATGGCGGCCTGGATCCTGGTGCCCGACAAGGTGGATGACGGGGAGGCCGTCGCGAGCCCGCGGCACGGGGTGTTCCTCGCTACGCTGGTCGCGTTTTTTCTGCTCGAGATGGGGGATAAGACCCAGATCGCGACGGTTGCGCTCGCCGCCCAATACGCCGATCTCTGGGCGGTGGTCGCCGGAACCACGCTGGGCATGATGATCGCCAATGTGCCGGCGGTGTTGCTCGGGGAGGTGGCTGCGACCAAGTTGCCGATGCGGCTCGTGCATGGCATCGCGGCCGTCCTATTTTTGGTGCTCGGGGTATTGGTTCTGGCGGGGGTAGGCGGCTGAGCGCGGAATTTTTTTGAACTTCGCCTAGGAGTCGCTGGATATTAGACCAAAGTTTAATACGCCTTGGATATCACGGGACGGGAACACCTTGTATCCTTAGTGGGCTTGAATCCATCGTTTTTGAGGGCCTAGCCATGTTGAACTCCCGTCCCGCCGTTGCGGCCGCTGTTTTGTTGACCGCCGCGCTGCTCGCGCCGGTCGCCTCCGCCGAAGCTCCGTGGGAGCGCACCGACTGGATCGTCCGCGGTGGTGTGAGTCAGGTCGACCCGAAGTCGGGCGATCTCTCGCTGTCGCCGACCACCACGCTCGGCGTCGATGACGACACTGGCTTCTCCTTCGATGTCACCGCCATGCTGTCGCAGAAGTGGGGTGTCGAGCTTTTCGCTGCGCCTTCGCTGAACCACACGACCACCGCCATCACCGGGCGCTCGGTCGCTCAGTACGGCAAGGTCGAGCCGCTCATCCAGACCCTGACCGCTCAGTACCACTTCAACCCGCTCGGCCGCATGCGTCCCTATGTGGGTGCAGGCCTCGGCTACGGCCAGTTCTCGGGTGAGCGCCCGGCCGGCTTGTCCCTCGGCAGCTCGTGGGGCCCGGCCGCTGTGGCTGGTATCGACCTTGGCGTCACCCAGCGCTTCTTCGTGAACCTCTCGGCCCGCTGGGTCGACATGGACTCGAAGGTCAAGCTCAACGGCAACCGCGTGGGCGATGCGGCCCTTGATCCGATGATCTACTCGCTGAACCTCGGCTACCGCTTCGGTGCCACCGCGGCGCCGGCCGTGGTCGCCGTCGCAGCCATCGCGCCTGCGGTGGTGGCGAAGCCGGTCGCACCGTTGGATAGCGATGGCGATGGCGTCATCGATCCCAACGACCTGTGCCCGGACACGCCGCGCGGCACGCGCGTCGGTGTGCAGGGCTGCCCCTGCGACCTCACGCTCAAGCTGAACTTCGCCTTCGACTCCTCCGCCCTGACGGACTCGGACAAGGCCCAGCTTGACGCCGCTGTCGCGGAGCTCAAGCGCCTCAACTGGACGAGCGGCGTCATCGAGGGCCACACGGATTCGATCGGCTCTGACGCGTACAACCAGAAGCTCTCGGAGCGTCGCGCTGCGACGGTTCGCGAGTACCTGATCGCTCAGGGCATCGCAGAGTCGCGTATGGCCCCGACCGGTTTCGGCGAGAGCCAGCCGGTGGCCGACAACAAGACCGCCGAGGGCCGCGCGGAGAATCGCCGCGTCGTCCTGCGCCGTACGGACTGCGACAAGCCGCAGTAAGTCCGGACTTCGACTGATTGATCCCACCGCCGGTGTCGCGCAAGCGGCACCGGCGGTTTCGTTTTGGGGGGGCGGAACCCCCGGGATCAGCCTGGCTCGAATTCCACGAGCGTGACGCCTTGCGGTGCGTTCTAAGGCACTTGCATGGAGCTATAATTTTATTGCATGGGTTCTGGTATTTTCGGTCAACCGTACTGACATCAAGGTCGGAGGCAAGGTATGCCCGAACTGGAAGCATTCGCGATCGATCCCGTCGAGGGTGAGGCGGCCGCTGAGGCTCGAGAGTCGGTTCGCCGGCTCGAGCAGTCGGCCTGACGGGCTGCGGCGTGGTCGCGCGTTTCGCCAAGATCAAGGTTGAGCCGGCCTACCGCAAGGCGGCGACGGCACTCACCGCCCGCATCACCGACGGCTCGTTGGGGTTCGGCGAGCGCCTGCCGAGCGAAACCGAGCTGGCTCTCCAACTGGGCGTCCATCGCTCGACCGTACGCGAGGCGCTGCGAGAACTCGAGTCCTCCGGGCTCTTGCGGCGCGAGCGCGGGTCAAAACTGATGATGGTCAGCCGGCCGGATCCGCAGCAGGTCGCGACGGGCGTATCGCGGGCGCTCGTCTTGCACCACGCGACGGTCGGAGAGGTGTGGGAGACATTGGCGATCATCGAGCCGCCGGTGGCCGAGATCGCCGCGCAGCGCCGCGATGCCGACGGGCTGGTCGCGCTCGCAGCGGTCGTGGCCGTCGCCGAGGACCCGCAGATACCGCGGGCTGCCGCGCAGGTCGCCGATTTCTTGCGAGTGTTGGTGCGCGTCACGGGCAACAGCGTGCTCTCGCTCACGCAGGAGCCGTTGCTGCACTTAGTCGATTCTTCGATGCGCAGGATGATCGAGGCGGTGCCGCAGTCGCGCTCACGAATCGCAGTCGCCCAGCGACGCATCCTCTCTGCCATCGAGTCTGGCGATGCCGCCGCCGCGCGCAGTTGGTGCGACAAACACATCCGCGATTACCGCCGAGGCTTCGAGATCGCGGGCATGGATCTCTCCCTGCCTATCCATTCCGATATCGAATAAAATCCAGCGGGTGACCAGGATCGAATCCCGTCTGCATGTGCCCGAAGTCCCCGCCCGGCCGGGTGAGGAACCGGATTTCAGTTATGTCAGGATCTCCCCTGCGGGAGCGGTGCCGCGTCCGCCGATCGGCGTCGCGGTGCGCGAGACCGTGCCGCTCGCCGAGGATCTCATCCGCGTCCTCGACGACGAGGGCGCCGCGATCGGGCCTTGGGACCCGAAGCTGCCGCCTGACACGCTGCGCGCCGGTCTGCGCGAGATGCTGTTGACGCGGGTCTTCGACGATCGCATGCAGCGTACGCAGCGCCAGGGCCGCATCAGCTTTTATGTGCGCTCTTGGGGTGAGGAGGCGGTCTCGGTCGCCGCGGCGCATGCGCTGCGAACCGGCGACATGTTGTTCCCGTCCTACCGCAACCAAGGGCTCTTCATCGGTCGCGGTACCCCGGTGCTCGATCTCATGTGCCAGCTGCTCTCCAACACCCGCGACATGTGCAAGGGTCGGCAGCTGCCCGTGATGTACCACGATGCGACGCGTCGTCTGTTCTCGATCTCCGGCAATCTTGCGACACAGTACCCGCAGGCGGTCGGCTGGGCGATGGCGGCGGCGATCAAGGGCGAAGATCACATCGCCGCGGCGTGGGTCGGCGAGGGCAGCACGGCGGAAGCCGATTTCCATCACGCGATGCTGTTCGCCAAGGTCTATCGCGCGCCGGTGGTGCTCAACGTGGTCAACAACCAGTGGGCGATCTCCACTTTCCAAGGCTATGCCGGCGGCGAACAGCGTTCGTTCGCGGCACGGGGCCCGGGTCTCGGTCTCGCCGGCCTGCGTGTCGATGGGAACGATTTCCTCGCGGTGTACGCCGCCACGGCTTGGGCGGCGGAGCGCGCCCGCGCCGGCCATGGCGCGACCCTCATCGAACATGTCACCTACCGTGCGGGCGCCCACTCGACCAGCGACGATCCGTCCCGCTATCGCCCGAAGGACGAGTTCCCCGCGTGGCCGCTCGGCGATCCGGTCGAGCGATTGAAGAAGCACCTGATCGGCCTCGGCGAATGGGACGACACCCGTCACGCCGCGCTCCTCGCCGAACTCGAGACCGAGGTCGCGGCCGCCTGGAAGCAGGCGATGTCTTTCGGCACGAACAACGATGGCGCGAGGCTCGACCCGGCGCTCATGTTCGACGATGTCTTCAAGGTGCTTCCGCCCCATCTCGAGGCGCAGCGAGCCGAGCTCGAGGCCGAACTGGCCGCTGCGCGTGACGCCGGAGCTGCGACATGACCGCGATGAGCATGGTGCAGGCGCTCAATTCGGCGATGGAGGTCATGCTCGCGCGCGATCCCCGGGTCGTGATCCTGGGCGAAGACGTCGGCTACTTCGGCGGCGTGTTCCGGGCCACCGAGGGTTTGCAGAGCCGCTATGGCGCGCATCGCGTCATCGATACCCCTATCGCAGAGGGCGGCATCGTCGGTGCCGCGATCGGCATGGCGGCAAACGGTCTGCGTCCGGTCGCGGAGATCCAGTTCGCCGACTACATCTATCCCGCCTACGACCAGATCGTGAGCGAGCTCGCCCGCATGCGTTACCGCAGCGCCGCCGCCTTCACCGCGCCCGTCACCATCCGTACGCCCTGCGGCGGTGGCATCCGTGGCGGCCAGACGCACTCACAGAGCCCGGAGGGTGTGTTCGCGCATGTCAGCGGTCTGAAGGTCGTCATGCCCTCGAACCCCTACGACGCGAAGGGCATGCTGATCGCTGCGATCGAGGACGACGACCCGGTCATATTCTTTGAGCCCAAGCGCTTGTACAACGGCCCTTTCGATGGTGATCCGCACAAGGCCGCCGAATCCTGGGCCGGTCATCCCATGGGCGATGTACCCGAGGGCCATTACACCGTCCCCATCGGCAAGGCCGCCGTGGTCCGCGCGGGCAACGCCGTCACGGTGGTGACCTACGGCACGATGGTGCATGTCTGCCTCGCAGCCGTCGCCGATCTCGGGCTCGACGCCGAGGTGGTCGATGTGCGCAGCATGGTCCCGCTCGACATCGACACGCTCGCCGCATCGGTCGCCAAGACCGGCCGTTGCCTGATCGCCCACGAGGCGACCCGTTTCGGCGGCTATGGCGCGGAGCTCTCCGCGTCGCTGCAGGAACGCTGCTTCTGGCACCTGCAGGCCCCCATCCAGCGCGTCGCCGGATGGGACACCCCGTATCCGCATGCCTTCGAGTGGGAGTACTTCCCGGGGCGCCTGCGCGTGCGCCGGGCGCTCGAGGCGCTGATGCAGGTCTCGGCATGACGCGTTTCGTGATGCGTGTGCCCGATCTCGGTGAGGGCTCGGTCTCTGCCGAGGTCATCGCGTGGAAGGTCGCAGCGGGCGATACGGTGCGCGAGGACGCGCCGCTCGTCGAGATGTCCACCGACAAGGCCGTGGTCGAGGTGCCCTCGCCGGTGAGTGGCCTCGTCGTCTCCGTGAGCGGCAAGCCGGGCGACACGCTCGCCGTGGGCAGCGAATTGGCCGTGTTCGAGGTCGAGGGCGCACTCGAGGGGGCGGGCGTGCCGAGCGCAGCCCCGTCTGCGCGGCCTGCGTCAACTGCACCGGCTGCGCGGCCTGCATCGCCTGCACCGCCTGCGCCGCCTGCGCCGCCCGTCGCCGTGGCGGCCCCGGCACCCGCCACCCAAGACTCGTTGCTTCCGGCGCGCGTGATGGCCTCGCCTGCGACCCGCCGCCGCGCCGCTGAGATAGGGCTCGATCTGGCGCGTGTGCAAGGCACCGGACCCGGCGGACGCATCGTCGAGGCCGACCTCGAGCGTGCGCAGCGCGGTACGCCCGGCATCACCGAGATCCCCGTCATCGGTGTGCGCCGGGTCATCGCCCAGCGCATGGCCGAGGCCAAGCGCAACGCGCCGCATTTCGCGTATGTCGAAGAGGTCGATGTCACCGACCTCGAAGCGCTGCGTGTCCGACTGAACGCCGCACGCAAAGCAGCGGGTGGCGAGTCCCTGACCTATCTGCCGTTCATCGCCCGTGCGCTCTCCGACGCGCTCGCCGGATTCCCGCAGTGCAATGCGCAGTACGACGCCGCACGCAATGTGCTGCTGCGTCATGCCGCCGTGCACTTGGGCATCGCCACCCAGACCCCGGATGGCCTCAAAGTGCCGGTGGTGCGAGATGTCGCGCGCCGCGGCCTCGACGACCTGGCCACCGAGATCCGCCGCGTCACCGAGGCCGCCCGCAGCGGTAGGGCGCGGCGCGAGGAGCTCGGCGGCTCGACCATCACTCTCACCAGCCTCGGCAAGCTGGGCGGCATCGTTTCGACGCCCATCCTGAACGCCCCCGAGGTCGCCATCATCGGCATCAACAAAGCGGTCGAGCGCGTGGTGGTGCATCACGGTGAGATCGCGATCCGTCGTATCATGAATCTGTCGTCGTCGTTCGATCATCGTTTCGTCGACGGCTACGATGCCGCAGCTTTGGTGCAGGCGCTGAAGGCGCGCCTCGAGACGCCGCAAGACATCTTTGGAGACCTGACGACATGACGACCCCAGACACCGCGTCCACCGCTGCCGCCACGGCCGCCGCCGCCACCATCCAGCGTGCGAAGTCCTCGCCGTTCGGCAGCGTGCTCGCCGATACCATGAGCCTTGCCTGGTACCGCGATGGCGCTTGGACGCCCGCAGGGTTGGTGCCCACGGGTCCGCTGCCCATCCACCCGGCCGCTCACGCGCTGCACTACGGCAGCGAGTGCTTCGAGGGCTTCAAGGCCTACCGTCATGCAGACGGTTCAGTGCAGATCTTCCGGCTCGACCGCCATGTCGCGCGTCTGCAGCAGAGCGCCCGCGCGCTGATGCTCCCCGAGCCCGATGCGGCGCAGGTGTCCTCGATGGTCATCTCGCTCGTCGATCGCGTGCGCGATATCGTCCCCGAGGCGCCGGGGTCGCTGTACCTGCGGCCGCTGCTCTTCGGCACCATGCCCAACATCGGTGCTGCGGCACAGCCCTCGAACGAGGCCTGCCTCGTGGTGCTCGCGAGCCCTGTGTGGGATTACTTCGCGGGCGGCATGAAGCCCCTCAAAATATTGGTCGAAGAGCAGGCGCAGCGTTGCGCGCCGCACCTCGGGCGTGTCAAGACCGGCGGCAACTACGCTGCAGCGATGGGCCCGACCCTCGCCGCGCGCCGCGAGCACGGCGTCGACCAGGTGCTCTTCTGCCCAGGCGGCGAGGTGCAGGAGACGGGCGCCGCGAACTTCATCCTGCTGCGCCCCGGTCGGCTGCTCACCCGCGGCCTCGACAGCACTTTCCTGCACGGCGTGACCCGCGATTCGCTGCTCGCCATCGCCCGCGATCTCGGTTATGCGGTCGAGGAGCGCGTGTTCACCGTGGAGGAGATGCTGGAGTGGGTGCGCGACGGCGAGGCGGCGCTCTCGGGCACCGCCGCAGTGCTGGCGGGCGTCGGCACGCTCGTACGCGGCGGCAAGGCCATCCCGGTGGGCAACGGCGAGATCGGCCCCGAGACCCGCCGTCTGCGCGAGGCCTTGGTCGCCATACAGCAGGGCAGGGCGCCCGATCCGCACGCGTGGCTGACCCGGGTTTGATCTGCCCGTCGGGTGCGGCACGGGGGCGCCGTGCCCCCCCGAAACTTGACAGCCCTGCGCCCCGCGAACACACTCCCGGCCCGCTGTCCGGGCCGTAAAAGACCGCTTGGAAAGGTAGCTCAGCTGGTTAGAGCACGGCACTCATAATGCCGGGGTCGAGGGTTCGAGTCCCTCCCTTTCCACCACCTCCTGCGGAGGCCTCCATGTCCGTGCCGCCCAAGTGGCTCACCCCCGTCGCTATCCTCGCGCTGCTCTGGAATCTCCTGGGCGCGTCGGCCTACCTGATGGACGTCACGATCTCGCCCGAGGCGGTGGCGAAGATGGGTATCGCCGAGCAGGCGATGTACGCGTCACGTCCCGTGTGGTTCGTGGCGGCATACGCTTGCGCCGTATGGTTCGGCGTCGCTGGTTCGCTAGCGCTGCTGCTGCGCAAGCGATGGGCGAAGCCGCTGTTCGTGCTGTCCCTGCTCGGGCTGATCGCGCAGGACATCGCCTTGTTCTCTCGTCCTGAGGTCCGCGGTGATCTCGTCGTGATCTTTTTGCAGGGACTCGTGTTCGCGATCGCCCTGTCGCTCCTGTTGCTCTCACGCAAGGCGGAGCGCGAGGGCTGGCTCGGTTGAAGTGACGAGGCATCGCGGCGCAGGATCCAGCCAGCGCCGCGATCGCTCGTCATGCCCCGCGTCTGGCGTGGGGCCGCGCCCTCAACGCCGCTCGAACACCATCTTCTCGCGAGCCACGCGGCCGCCGTCGCCGTAGTAGCGGGCGGTCACGATCATGGTGCGCTGGTCCTCGGACAACGAACGACGGAAGGTCGCGACCTTCTCGCCGCCGGCCTTGATCACCGAGGTCACAGCGTCACCGTCGCCCGTGTCGATGGCGATGGTGTCGCCCATCGGCAGGCCGTGGATCGGGTAGTCGCGGCCATCGAGTCGTGCCTTGAATCGTACCTCGGACTCCAGCGACAGTTCATCGCCGCTCAGCACCAGGGTCCGCTCAAGCCCCCGCGCTGCGATGCCGGTGGAGGCGAGCACCAAGCCGGTGGGCAACGTCGCCGGTCCAGCGACGGCCGTACGCGCCGTGAGCTCCGACCTGTCGGGGTTGAGGGTCCAGCCGGTCGGTTCCTGGGCCTGGGTCCCGGCTGCGGCGAAAACAAGCAGGGCGGAAAGCCCGATGCGATGTAGGTATGCCTTCATGTCGATTCCCCTTGCGGTCTCTATGGATGAGGGTTTCGACCGAAATTACTCCGGGCGGGGCCGTTGTCAACAGTTTGTAACAATTCTGTGATAGCCGAGGCGCAGGGCTAGGGGGGCGGGGCTCGGCACCGTGCGAAGGAGCAGGTGTCGCTCGGTCCACCACCTCAACCACCGACGAGGCGCTGCAGCAGGTCGCCCATCGAACCGTAGGTGTCCGTGCCGCGCGAGACATCACGCATCCGGTAGCGTTGACTGGCGAGCACGCCGAGATCTGCGGGCCGGCAGGCGATCTCGGTGCCGCCCGCTCGACCGATGCCCATCTCGACATGCTCCGTGGCCTGGAGCGGCGAACCCTGGCGGTGGCGTTGCATCGCATAGGTGAAATCCACGTCTTCACCGGATCGATCGATCAGGTCACGGCTCTGTAATCCCGCCTGCATCGTGTCCTGCTGCACCCGCGTCTGGATCCGGAACTGCGAGTGGATGTCGCGCGGCGCGGGCGGGTGGTAGGTCATGAAGGTGGTGGCGAAACGCGGCGTGCCCGCCTGCCACGCGACGAGCGCGGGACGCTTCACGACGGACAGCTCGCTCTGGGTCTTGCTGCCCCATACCAAGATGCGGTGCAGGATGACGTACTCCGTGAGCGATTCGCGGTCGTAGACGCTCCACGTCCAGAACCGGCTCCATCCGTGCTCGGCATCAGGGGGCGGTTCGAGGACCGGCGCGCAGGCATCGGCACCGTTCGCCTCCTGTCCCCAAAGAATTCCAGCCACGCCCTTGGGCCATGATGTGATCGGTCGCCAATCCGGCGCACCCGATCCCGGAACCAGCCGCCCGGTGTACTCGGGGGCTGCGCCCTCCGCGGCAGGCCGGTCCGCATCGGCTCCTTCAGACCGCTCGATCGAGGCGAGGGGCAGCCGCTCTGGGCAGAGGTACGCTGGCGCTTGCTCGTCAGACCACGCGTTGTCGCAATCGAAGAGTGTCTGTGCACGCCAGATGCCGCCCTCGATCTGCAGCCGGCCCTCCGGCCTTTGGCTCGCTTTCCAGGTCTGCGCGGCGCCCGGGTACCGCACCGTCAGGGTCAGGTCGGCGCCGCTCCAGGTCACCTGCTCGATGGGGTAGACGGTGCAATAACCCCCCGTCTCGCATTCGACGAGGACCCCACGTGACCCTTCGAGCTGCAGGGAATAGCCGATGCCCCCGCCGATGTTCGACCAATGCCGACGGAGCGGGGTCACGGGCGCGTCGATCGGTTGCGCGGAGCGCGCTGCCGTGTCGGGCGGTGTCGTCGTGGCGACGGGGGGTGGCGGTGAACCGCCGCACGCGGTCAGCAGCATGATCGTCGCCAAGCTGGTACCGAGTCGGTTCATGTGAGGCTCTCGCTGAGTTGGCGGGTGTCAGGGGTCGGGCAGAAGCCGAACGTCGGGCAGGGTGCCGCGGAAGCGTCGCGTAGCGCAAGCGTCGCGGCGGTCTGTCACCTCGGCGACCGACGATGCCGGCGGTTCGGGCCTGAGGCAGGACCGGGGGTGAGCGGCGGCGCGCTTCGGGAGCGGTACAATCCACCCCATGACCGCCCCCCACGACACCGATCCCGAAGAGACCCGTGAATGGCTCGAGGCGCTGCGCGCCGCGGTCGCTGCGGGCGGCCGCGAGCGCGGCCTTTACCTTCTGACACAGCTCGAGCAGGAGGCGCAGCAGTTGGGTGTCGTCGCCCATGTCATGCCCTATTCGGCCTACCAGAACACCGTACGGCTCGATGAGCAGGCGGTGCATCCCGGCGATGTCGCGCTCGAGGAGCGGCTCACGGCGATCATGCGCTGGAACGCGCTCGCGATGGTCGTGCGTGCCAACAAGGCCTACGGCGAACTCGGTGGGCATGTCGCGACCTATGCATCCTCGGCGGAGATCTTCGAGACCGGCTTCAACCATTTCTTCCGCGGCCCGGACGCGCCGGGGGGTGGCGACCTCGTGTTCTTCCAGCCGCACTCCGCGCCTGGCGTGTATGCACGCGCCTTCCTCGAGGGGCGGCTCGGCGAGACGCAGCTCGCCAATTACCGTCAGGAGACGGGCGGGCAGGGGCTCAGCTCCTATCCGCACCCGTGGTTGATGCCGGACTTTTGGCAGTTCCCGACCGGCTCGATGGGCATCGGCCCGATCAACTCCATCTACCAGGCGCGGTTCCTGCGCTATCTCGACCACCGCGGTCTCCTCGACACCGGTGCGCAGCATGTCTGGGGCATCTTCGGTGATGGCGAGATGGATGAGCCGGAATCGGTGGGCGGGCTCACGCTGGCAGCGCGCGAGAAGCTCGACAACCTGACGTTCATCATCAACTGCAACCTGCAGCGTCTCGA
>DBCG01000072.1:13969-14289 GCA_002292945.1 Proteobacteria bacterium UBA964
GGGCCGGTGCGCGGCAACGGTCAGATCATCCAAGAGCTCGAGGCGCTCTTCACCGGCGCGGGCTGGAATGTCATCAAGGTGCTCTGGGGATCGGACTGGGATCCGCTGTTCGCCCGCGACAAGCAACATTCCCTGCTGCGCGCGTTCGCCAACACGGTCGATGGCCAGTACCAGACCTTGGGCGCGAACGACGGCGCCTACAACCAAGAGAAATTCTTCGGGCTCGATCCTGAACTCCGGGCCTTGGTCGCACACATGTCGCCCGCCGAGATCGACGCACTCAAGCGTGGCGGGCACGATTTCCGCAAACTCTATGCGGC
>DBCG01000094.1:0-1818 GCA_002292945.1 Proteobacteria bacterium UBA964
GGCCGATGAAGGCGAGACGCGTACCGTCCGGCGACCACCGCACTCCGCCCGCCGAGCGGTCCGCCCCCACCAGCATCCGGCGCGTACCGTCCACGACCGAGACCAGCCAAAGTTCGTGGTTGACGCGGTCGGTATTGATATCGCGTGTCTGGCGCAACACCGCGATCGTGCGACCATCCGGCGACAACTGCGGATCGACCGGTTGTTCGAGACGGTAAAGATCGAGCGCTTCGATCGGGGTGCGGGAGGTCTGCGCCCAGAGCGGTGCGGCCGACCCGAGCGCGAGGACCGAGAACATGATCGCCGAGGTTCTCGAGGCAGATCTGCGAAGCCCGATACGGATCCTGTCTGACATGGCGCTCAACCCTCCTCTTCGTCCCCTGGATCGGATGCCTTGCCGAGCACCACCTGCGCATCGCTCGTCGGGAGCGCCTCCACATCGCGCAGCTTGCGCTCGATGGCGCGCGTGCGGACCTCGGCCTTGCCGATGGAGTTGGTGACGGTCTCGAGCTGTTTTTTGGTGTTGGCGAGCACTTCGCCGAACCGACCGAACTCGGTCTTCACCGCGCCGAGCAGCAGCTGGATCTCTCCAGAACGCTGCTCGATGGCCAGCGTGCGGAAGCCCATCTGCAGACTGTTCAGGATGGCGGCGAGCGTGGTGGGACCTGCGATCACCACCCGGAAATCGCGCTGCAGCGTGTCGGCGAGACCCGGGCGCCGCAGCACCTCGGCATAGAGTCCCTCGGTCGGCAGGAACAGCAGCGCAAAGTCCGTGGTGTACGGCGGCTCGATGTACTTGTCACGGATGGTCTTGGCCTCGAGGCGGATGCGCATCTCCAGGGCGCGCGCAGATTCTTCGACGGCCGCGGCATCGGCGCGATCCTGTGCGGCGATCAGGCGGTCGTAGTCCTCGGCCGGGAACTTCGAGTCGATGGGCAGCCAGACCTGAGCGCCGTCCACCCTGCCCGGCATGCGGATCGCGAACTCGACGCGCTCGCTCGACCCCGGCCGCGTCGCCACATTCTTCTCGAACTGCTCGCGCACCAGCATCTGCTCGAGCAGCGCCTCGAGCTGTACCTCGCCCCAAGTGCCGCGCGTCTTGACGTTGGTGAGCACGCGCTTGAGATCGCCGACACCCGCGGCAAGGGTCTGCATCTCACCCAGGCCACGGTGCACCTGCTCGAGGCGATCAGAGACGAGCTTGAAGGACTCTCCCAAGCGATGCTCGAGGGTGGCGTGCAAGCGCTCGTCGACCGTCTTGCGCATCTCTTCGAGCTTGGCGGCGTTCTCGCCCTGCAGCTCGCGCAGCTTGGTCTCGAGGGTGTTGCGGATCTCGGTGAGCCGCGCCTCATTGGCCTCGGTGAGCTTGGCGAGCTGTGCGGCGAAGCCGTCGATCTTGCCATCCTGCACAGTGGCGATCCCCGACATCTGCGTCGCGAGCGTCTGGCTGAAGTTGTTGAGGCTGCCCGAGAGCTCCGTACGCTGCGCGCTGCCGACCTCGCCGAGGTCGCGCCGCACGCGCCCGATCTCCTCGCGCATCTCGCGGCCGCTGCGATCGACCGCCTCGAGCGCCGCCGAGTCCGTGACCGGCGGCCGCGGGCGGAACAACAGCACCGCGAGGCAGACCAGGGCCAGGATCAAGAGCACGATGACGGCGATCAGCAAGTTGTCGGCGGACATGCAGGACCTGGCCAAGGACGGGGGATGGGATGATTCTAACGCGCGCGGACGCTCGACCGGGCACCAGTTCCCTGCGTATCCTAGCTCCCGTCTTCCGTTCCTCCACCGCGACCGCCCGAGGCCACCATGTCCCGATCC
>DBCG01000094.1:1832-4215 GCA_002292945.1 Proteobacteria bacterium UBA964
CCGCCACCCCGTTCACCCTCGCGTGCGCGCTCTCGCTGTCGTTCACCCCGGCCGCGCTCGCCGATGTCGTGGTCGTCCAGGCCGCCCGCGTCCTCGCCGAACCGGGCAAGGCACCCCGCGGCTCCACCAGCATCGTGATCGAGAACGGGCGCATCACCGCGCTCCTCGACGGCCGGCAATCCGGTCCGGTCGGTGCGCGCGTGATCGATCTCGGCGATCGGTTCGTGCTACCCGGCCTCATCGACAGCCATGTGCATCTCGACTCCGACGCCGGCGGCCAGGCGGCGCTCCTCGAGGCAGTGAGCTCGAGCCCGGGCCACAACGCCCTGCGGGCGCAGTGGAACGGCATGAAGACCCTGCGTGCGGGCTTCACCACCGTGCGCAACTTGGGCGACGGCAGCGGCGCAACGCTCGCGCTGCGCGATGCCATCGACAACGGCTGGGTCATGGGCCCACGCATCATCGACGCCGGCCGCTCGATCTCGGTCACCTCAGGCCACATGGACAGCACCCTGAGCGTGGCGGAGAACCTGCACCCTGGGATCACGCAGGACAACCTCTGCAACGGTGCAGACAGCTGTCGCGAGGCGGTGCGACGGCAGGTACGGCGCGGCGTGGACGTCATCAAGATCGCGACCACAGGCGGCGTCAACAGCCGTATCGGCGCAGGCCTCGGCCAGCAGATGTTCGCGGACGAAGCGAAGGCGGTGGTCGAGACTGCGCATCTGCACGGCAAGAAGGTCGCGGTGCACGCGCACGGCACGGACGGCATCAACGTCGCGCTCGCCGCCGGCGCGGATTCCATCGAGCACGGCACCATGCCGAACGACGAGACGCTGCGGCTCTTCAAGCAGGGCGGCGCGTTCTATGTGCCGACGCTCTCGACCGTGAACGGCTACCGCGAACGCCTCGCCAAGGACCCGAACGCCTATCCGCCCGCGGTGCTGGAGAAGGTGATGTGGCGGCTCGAAGTCACCGGCAAGGCGTTGGAGAAGTCCGTACCTGCGGGTGTCAAGATCGCCTTCGGCACCGATGCCGGTGTCTCCAAGCACGGCCGCAACGCCGACGAGTTCGAGCTGATGGTGAAGCACGGCATGACGCCCGCGACGGCGATCGTCGCGGCGACGACCAACGCCGCGGAGCTGCTCGGCGTCGCCAAGGACGTCGGCGCGCTGCGTCCCGGCATGGCGGCGGATCTCATCGCAGTGCCCGGCGACCCGCTCAAGGACATCACGGGCCTCAAGACCGTGCAGTTCGTGATGAAAGGCGGGCGCGTGGTGCCGATGGCGGACTAGGGGCCCGCCCCGAGCGCGATCTGCTCCTGCTTGTTCGCCTCGCGCAGCTGCTGGATCACTTCGTCGTAGTATGGGCGGTCCTTGAGACTCGCGTACTCGCCCGGGAAACAGACCGTCACGAGGTCGGCAGCGACCGGTGAGAAGTTTGCGAGCGTCGTCGCGCAGCGCACCCCGGTCGGCAAGCGCGTGTTGTCGATCACCGGGAAATCGTAGAAGCCGACGGTGAACTGCGCACGCGAATCCGGCAACGCTGCGCTGCCATCGGCGGCCGTCACGCGCATCCGTACCGTGAGTTGCTGCTGCGTCACATCCGCCTTGAGCACCCGCATCCCGACCTCGAAGGTTTGCCCATCGACGGTGACCGTCTCCGGATCGAGCGCGACACCCGCCGCACCTGCCGCGGCGAGCGCCTCGAGATCAACCGTGCGGCGGTAACTCTGCCCCTTACCCTCCAGCGCGAACAACTGCTTCGCCGAGATCTCGCGCGCCACACGGTTGAGGCGCACGAAGTAGTCCGCTTTACCGGGATCGTTCGAACGCAGCAACTGCCGCTGCACCTCGAGGAAGAGCGGCTTGAGGTTCAGCGAGTCGTGGAAGTTGTAGGCGAGCAGTTCGAGGTTCAACACTCGCGCCGACAGCTCGTCGCTGGTCGGCGTCAGGAAGCTCGTGATGATCGACTGGAACATGTCCTTGCGAAGGCTCGCCTCGGCCTCCTCACGCCGGCTCATGAGCTCCGAATACAGGCGCGCATTGGTATCGAGCGACTGGCGCCGCTCGAGCAGCTGCGAGCCCTTGATGCCCACGAAAGCGACCGCGAACGCGGTGAGCAGTCCACCGATCGGCGCGAGCAGGATCGCGAACTTGTCCCAGACGTCCTTCTCTCTCATCGGCGCCGGCTCTTTCATCGGCGGCGGGCAACGAGTCGCCCTTCTTTGAGCTCGAGGACGATATCGGCCTGCGCAGCGTCGTCGTAGGAGGCGACATCGACGGTCGCGGTCTTGCCTTGGTGTGTGATCGTGAGCGTGCACTTGCCGGTCTCGGTGACGACCAGGTTGTAGGTGCCGGTGCGGTCGGTCTTCACGGCGGGG
>DBCG01000094.1:4235-6170 GCA_002292945.1 Proteobacteria bacterium UBA964
TAGACCTTCTCGCCGCAGCGTGCCGCGACCATCACGCCCTCCCCGACGGCTGCGCCGTTGAGATTGATCTTGCCGAAGATCTCACCGGCTTCGGCGACCGACGATAGGGCGATGAGCAACGCAATAGCGAAAGATAGAGGTGGAAGACGGGTCATGCGGGTCTCCTGAGGTGCGGATGGCGGATCAGGCCGCTTCGGCGGGGGGGCGCCGCAGCAGGACGACCACCAGCGTGATGACGGTGAGGGGGATGACGAAACCCATCATCACCGAGGAATAGGCGCCCAGGGCATCGTGCTGCTGGGCGGCGAGGATGAGATAAGCGACGTAGGCGGCGTAGTACGCGAGGAACACGGCACCCTCCCAGCGCGCGATCTCGCGGCCGGTCAGGAATACCGGAAGGCATGCCAGCGCCACGGCAAGCATGACCCAGATGTCGAAGTTGAGCACCGAGGCAGGCACCGCGAGACCCGCCGAACCGGCAACGAGACCCGAGAGGCCGAGGCAACCCAAGATGTTGAAGGTGTTGCTGCCCACCACATTGCCGACGGCGATGTCGCGCTCACCTTTGATCGCCGCCATCACCGAAGTCGCGACCTCCGGCATCGAGGTGCCGGCGGCGACGATCGTCAGGCCGATGACGAGGTCGCTCACGCCCATGGACTTGGCGAAGATGACCGCGGCATCCACCAACCAACCCGATCCAGCGACCAAAAGACCAAGGCCTATCGCGATCAGGAGCAACTGCACCGGGAGCGATGCGTCCCAGCCGCCCACGGGTGCCGCTTTGAACTCCGCCGCATATTCTTCTTGGGCGGCCTTCGTCTCGCGTCGCGACTGCACGACGAGGAATACGGTATAGACGACGAGCAGCGCGACCAGCATCAGCCCGTCCACGAGGCCGAGGCGGCCGTCGAGCGACAGCAAAAGCAGCAGCAGCGAGGCGCCGAGCATGATCGGGCCTTCCTGCCGGATCAGCTGGATGTGCACCACCAGCGGCGTGATGAGCGCCGCAACGCCGAGGATGAACAACACGTTGAAGATGTTGCTGCCCACCACGTTGCCGAGCGCGATGTCCGTTCGGCCGTCCATCACGGCGCCCACCGACACCGCGACCTCGGGCGCGCTCGTGCCGAAGGCGACGATGGTGAGACCCACCACCAGCGGCGAGATACCGAAGGACAATGCGAGCTTTGAAGCACCCCGGACCAAAAATTCCGCGCCTGCGATCAAGGCCACGAGCCCGGCGATGAACATCAGTAGTGTCATATGAACAACCCCCTCGGCATCGATTTTTCTGAGGCCCGATCAGGATTATAGGTCGCCCTGACCGACTGCTGTCGTACGATCGACGCCCGCGCTGTGTCAGGCCTGGAAGCGGATCTTCGCTCCGGGCGGTATCTGTCCGGCGAGATCGAGGTGGTGCTCGGCCACCACGGCGATGACGGGATATCCCCCCGTCAGGGGATGATCCGCGAGCAGCAACACCGGCTGGCCATCGTGCGGCACCTGGATCGCACCTCGGACCAACCCTTCGCTTTGCAGCTCGGCCGCATCCCGCCGCGTGAGCGACCGAGCACCCTGGAGCCGCAGCCCGACGCGGCTCGACTGCGGTGTGACCTTCCACTCCTGCCCGCAGAGATCAGCGATGGCCTCGTCCGTGAACCCCTCCGCCCGCGGTCCGAGGGTCACATCGAGCTCGATCGTCTCGCCGGAGGCCGGCAGCGACTGTATGGCCTCTCGAGCGGCGGTCCCGTCCTTTGCCAGCGGATCGGCATCACCCTGCGAGAGCGTCTTTACGGCAAGGCTATCGCCCTTCACGATCGGCGCCGGCCCGAGAGCCGCCAAGGTGTCGCGCGATGCGCTACCGAGTGTCCCTTGTACTTCGAACCCGCCGCGCACCGCGAGATAGGTGCGCAAGCCCCGGGCGGGGTAGCC
>DBCG01000016.1 GCA_002292945.1 Proteobacteria bacterium UBA964
GCACGCTGCAGCAGGGCCTGCAGCGGCAGGTGCTCGACGAAGAGGTCTAAGAAAGGCCGCCCACGCGCCTGGTTCAGCCCGACGCCGAGCAGCCCCTGCGCCGCGACGTTGGCGTGGATGACGCCATCGGCGGCATCGAGCAGCACGACACCTGTCGCCAGCGCATCCAGCAGATCCGACGGATCGTGGTGCGCGGCGAAGGTGGCGAACAGGCGCTCGACCGCCATGACGGAGGCGGCTCCCCGCCGTCAGCAGCTGTAGTAGAGGTCGAGCTCGATCGGATGGGTGCTCATCCGGAAACGAGTGACTTCTTGCAGCTTCAGGTTCATGTAGGCGTCGATCACGTCGTTCGTGAACACGCCGCCGCGGGTCAGGAACTCGCGATCCTTGTCGAGGTGCTCGAGCGCCATGTCGAGCGAGTGGCACACCGTCGGGATGTGCTTCGCCTCCTCGGGCTCAAGGTCGTAGAGGTCCTTGTCCGCCGGGTCGCCCGGGTGGATCTTGTTCTGGATGCCGTCGAGGCCGGCCATCATCATCGCCGCGAACGCGAAGTACGGGTTCGCCGACGAATCCGGGAAGCGCACTTCGATGCGGCGCGCCTTCGGGTTCGCGACCCAAGGGATACGGATCGACGCGGAGCGGTTGCGCGCCGAATAGGCGAGCATCACCGGCGCCTCGAAGCCCGGGACCAGGCGCTTGTAGCTGTTGGTGCCGGCGTTGGTGAAGGCGTTGAGCGCCTTGGCGTGCTTGATGATGCCACCGATGTAGTAGAGCGCCGTCTCGGAGAGGCCGCCGTACTTGTCGCCGGCGAAGAGCGCCTTGCCGTCCTTCTGCAGCGACTGGTGGACATGCATGCCCGAACCGTTGTCGCCCACCAGCGGCTTCGGCATGAAGGTCGCGGTCTTGCCGTAGCCGTGCGCGACGTTGTGCACGGCGTACTTGAGGATCTGCACTTCGTCGGCCTTCTTCACGAGGCCGCCCGCACCGATGCCGATCTCGCACTGGCCGCCGGTGGCGACCTCGTGGTGGTGCACCTCGACGACGAGGCCCAGCTCTTCACAGGCCGAGCACATCGCGTTGCGGATGTCCTGGAAGGCATCGACCGGCGGGACGGGGAAATAGCCGCCCTTCACGCCCGGGCGGTGACCCTTGTTGCCCTCGGGGTACTGGGTGTTGCTGTTCCAGGCGCCCTGCACCGAGTCGATCTCGTAGGACGAGCTGTGCATCTCGTTCTTCCAGCGGACGCTGTCGAAGATGAAGAACTCGTTCTCGGGGCCGAACATCGCACCATCAGCGATGCCGGTGCTCTTGAGATAGGCCTCGGCGCGCTTGCCGAGCGAGCGCGGGTCGCGCTCATAGCCCTGCATGGTGGCCGGCTCGATGATGTCGCAACGGATGTTGACCGTCGAATCTTCAAAGAAAGGATCGAGGATCGCCGTGCTCGGGTCGAGCATCAGGATCATGTCGGACTCGTTGATGCCCTTCCAACCGGCGATCGAGGAACCGTCGAACATCTTGCCGTCGCGGAACAGACCCTCGTCCACGGTCTTGGCGGGGATCGTCACGTGCTGCTCCTTGCCGCGCGTGTCGGTGAAGCGCAGGTCGGCCCACTTCACTTCACGGTCCTGGATCATCTTGATGACGTCGTTGGCGGTGCTCATGTTGGCTCCATTCATCTGCCGGTTGGAAAAACGATGCCAGTATGATGCAACGGACGTGCCGATGCACCGAAATATCGGAAATACAAGAGATTACGCGCTGGTCTCGGCCTGATTTTATGCCTTAAATGCACTAAAAAAATGCGGATAAGCTCTTTATGCACTAATTTAGTGCAAAGAAAGTCGGGACAGGGAGTTGAAGCCTCGCGCCGACTGATCGAGTTCTACAACAGCTTCTCGATCGGCAGGATCGACAAAACACCCAGTCCGATCGAACGGAGCGCAGTACGGCCTGGTTCGCGGCGCAGCACGCGCGTGACGCCGCCTTCACGCTCCACCCATTCGAGATCCCCCCCTTCATCGAGGCGCACTTCGTAGGCGAGCGCCGGGATCTGGGTGTCGAACAGCACCGACAATTCGGTCGCCATGCGCGGTGAGCGGATCACGAGACCGAGCTCGGTGTTGTAGATCGCGGACCGAGGATCGAAGTTGAACGAACCGACGAAGATGCGCTCGCGGTCCACGGCGAAGGTCTTGGCGTGCAGGCTCGCGCCAGAACTGCCGGCCGAGCTGCCGTCCATCGCGCGCAAGATCGGCGGCCTCGCGCCACTCTCCCGGCGCAGCTCGTAGATCTGCACACCGCCCTTCAACAAGGCCTTGCGATAGCGCGTGTAACCGGCGTGCACCGCCCCGACATCGGTGGCTTCGAGCGAATTGGTCAGCACGCGCACCCGTACACCGCGCGCCGCGATCTTGAGCAAGGCCTCGAGCCCGGCCTTACCCGGCACGAAGTACGGTGACACCAACAACAACTCTTCGTTCACATCACCGTCGACGCTGCGACTGAGCCGCCCCACCAGAAGATCCGCCGCACCGGCATTCCCGAGACCCTTGCCCGGCTCGTCGGCGACCAACCGCGCAGGCGCCCACTCGAGCGCCAAGCGCCCCGCCGCATAGTCCGCGAGCAGACGCGAGTCGCGCACCGCGGCGGTGTAGCGCACCGCCTCGGGCCGTTGCCGAACCGACTCACCCAAGGACCGCAGCCGTCCGCGGTCGTTCTCGGTCGGCGGCTTGATCACACGATCTGCGGGATGGCTCGAATCGCTGTCCCAGAAGGACTGGAACGAGGCGATGACCTCGTCGACCACCGGCCCGATGACGACCACATCGAGATCGATGAACCCGGTGGCGGCGCCGGCATCGAAGTATTCGTCCCCGATGTTGCGGCCCCCGACGACGCAGGCGACACCGTCCGCGATCAATGCCTTGTTGTGCATGCGTCTGTTGAGACGACTGAAATCCGAGAGATACCCGGCGACGCGCAGCTTGCGCTGCATGAACGGGTTGAAGAGCCGCAGTTCGACGGACGGATGCTCATCGAGCGCGGCGAGGAGGCCATCCATCCCTGAGGTGTTGTTGTCGTCGAGCAGCAAACGCACGCGCACACCACGATCGGCGGCGCGACGCAACGCATCGAGCAGCAGCCCGCCGGTGAGGTCGTCGTGCCAGATGTAGTACTGCAGGTCGAGGCTGCGGGTCGCTGCATCGATCAACGCGATCCGCGCCGCGAAGGCATCCGTGCCGTCGCCGAGCGTGTGGACGCCGTTGAGTGTCGCGGCCTGGCCAGTGCGCAAGGTCCGTACCGCGTCGACCAACGCAGAGGAAGCAGACGCGGCAAGCGGCGTCGACACCGGGCGATCCTCCAGCGACGGCAGCGCGGCGCAGCCGGCGAGGCTCGCCGCTGACACCAGCCACAGCGCAAAAAGCCGCAGAAAACGGCCATCCACCCGCCGCGGAGCGCTTGACCCGATCCGCTGACGATGGTCCATCAAAAGTCGATACTACGCCGCCGTCGCCTGCGACGCGAGGCGCCGTGGGCTACCGACCTTCGCGCTGCCGAACGCCCTCGCGTGTTCCGGTGTCACGCGTCGGTCGTTCAGCGGCCGGTCGCTGCTGCGGCATCGGACGCGATTCCGGACGCGGCGCCGGACGCTCCACCGCCGGACGCTGCTGCGGCATCGGGCGTGACTCCGGACGCGGCGTCGGACGCTCCACCGCCGGTCGCTGCACGGGTCGATCGACATTCGGTCGCTGCTGCACCGCCGGTCGCTGCTGCACCGCCGGGCGCTGCTGGGGCGTCGGACGCTGCTGGGCGGCAGCGGGTCGCTGCTGCGGCGCGGGACGCTGATTGCCAGCCGGAAGTTTCTCGCGCACTTCGCGATCACTGATCTTCGGCACGTTCTGCGGCACCTTGCTACCGGCAGCGCTGCCGGCGGCGATTCCGCCCGCCCCAGCGGCGGCTGGCCGCGCGCCCTGATAGCCACTTTGACCCTTCCAGTCGGCGCGATCGTCGCGCCGCTCACCCGGCTGCATACCACCCGGGCGTCCCTGCGAGTTGACCGCGCCCGCAGGCATCGGTCGCGACGGCGGCCGATAGCTGGTGTCGACCTGGTTACGCACCTTCGGCGACACCAACTGCGGGCGCTGTGCGTCGGCGACACGCAGGTTCTTCTTATCGTCGAAGCGGTTGTAGTAGTTGTTCTGATTGTTGACGTTGATGAAGACGTTGTTGTTGTTGATCCCAGGGCGGGTGTAGATGGGCGGCCGCGACCAGCTTCCCGGGCGGTTCCAGGCATTCGGATAGTTCACGGGCGGGCGATAGCCATAGCCCGGGTTGTACCCGCCACCATAACCACCGTGGCCGTAGTTCGGGCGGTAGACATAGCCGCCGCCGTACCAGGCAGAGCCGCCGTAGTACATGCCGCCGTAACCCCAGCGCGGATACGGATACGGGTAGCGATCATCATCGTCGTCGAGGATGTTGGCGACGATCGCGCCAGCGGCGAAGCCGAAGATGCCGGCCGCGATCACATCACCCGTCGACGGGCCGCTCTTCTCGGTGACGGTGGTCGTGGTGGTGGCGACCGCCGGTACCGGTGCGACCGTCGTCGCGACGGCAGGCTGGTACACCACCTGCGGATCGTACTGAGGGACATACACCACTTTGGGCTCGGGGGACTCGACCACGACGACCTTCTGCTTCTCGACGACCTGCGTCGAGACTTTCATCTGCGGCGAGGACTTCAGGTTGCCGGAATCGACCGCCTGACCGCGAAGACGCTGCACGGCGGCGAGCACCGCGGTCTGATCGGTGTTCATCGCCGAACCGAGCTGCTGCGTCCAGTCGAAGTTCTGACACATCATGTCGACGACGGTCGGGAACTGCAGCAAGGCACGCACACTGGGACCGAACCCCGCCTGCTGAGCCTCGGCATCGAGCGCCTCACCGGTCGCTTTCTGCTGCAACAGCCAGTTTCCGCCGTCCATCACTTCCTGGGGATGCGTCGCAGAGCTCAGCAGCACCCCGAGCAAAGAATCCGGATACAGCGCGATCGGCGCGAGCAGTTCCTCGAGCGCAGCGGGCGTCATGGCCTCGGGCGATGCGGACGGCGCGAGCGCGCTCGCATCGGCAGGTGCAGCGGTCGGCATGGGGGTCACCGTAGTCGCGTCGGCGGGTGCAACGGCAGGCGTCGCGGCAGCGGCCTCCGGTGCCACCGGCGCCGGAGTCGGGGACTTGCTGCAGGCAGCCAGCAACGCCATGCAGGCGAGACCCGCGACGGCAGGTCCGCCCAAGCGGCGGTTCGAAGGATGTTCGTGCGTCATGGTCTGATCCCCGTTAGTTCAAAGAATGTCAATAGATCCACTGGATACGGCCGAGCCAGGTGTCGGTGTTGCCGGTGAGGCCGCCCTTGTCGAGATCGATGTTCCCGTAGCCCACGCTCGCCTTCCAACGGCGCGTCGCCCACCAGTTCAGGCCGAGCCAGTAGCCATCCATCTCGCCGCCGTCGATGCGACCATCGGCGAGGTCGACGCGACCGACGCGGGCGACGGCCTCGAGCGCGCCCCATCGGCCCTTGGGCTGCACGCGACGCGCGTAGCCAGCCTTGCGATCGTACGGGCGGTGCTCACCCGAGAGCACCCAGCCCGCGGTGAGATACCAGCCGTCGAAGCGCGGCGTACCGAGCGATTCGCTGCGCACCGAGGAGGTGATGTACTCGCCCAACAATGAATAGCCGCCCTTGGCCCACAGGACTTCGAGACCTGTGTTCCAGGCGTGGTCGGCGGCGAGCGTGCCGGTGTCGACATAGTTCGAGGCGACATTGGAAGCGGGCTTGCCCTTGAAGCGCAGCTTATCCCCGTCACCGGCGTAGTAACGGACGCTCGCCGCCACATGCAGATACTCGTTCCCGGACTCCGAGATCATCGGCAGCGCTGTGACGCGCGCGGTCGCATCCGTGCCCGTGCCCCAGTATCCGCCGACGGTCCAGGTCGCACGCTGGTCGAGCATCGTGTTCGACAATGAAATTCCGTTGTTGCGCGAGATGAAGAACGGGCTCAGGAGTCGCTCGCTATGCGGCAGGTTCGCCGCATCGCCCACCATCTCGTAGGAATGGAATTCTTTGATCTTGCCGATGCTGAGCTTGCCGACGCCATCGATCTCGGTGGAGACCATCACATCGGTGGTGGTCCAATCCGCATCGGTGGTCTTGTCGAAGCCCTTGTACTCG
>DBCG01000141.1:0-20787 GCA_002292945.1 Proteobacteria bacterium UBA964
CCGCCGCGTCTGCGCCGCGTGTCCCCGGCAGCACGGCGCAGCACTATGCGCCGCGCACGCCTCTCGAACTGGTGCCCGCCGGCGGCCTCGCTGCCGCGGCAGCGCGCGCGACGGCCGAGGGCCTGCGGGTGGCGACGCTCGGATGTCCGCCGGGCTGTGATGCTGCGGCCTACGGGCGAGCGCTCTATGCGGACTTGCGCGGACTCGATGCGCGCGGCGTCGACCGTCTGCTGGTCGAGGAGGCGCCAGCGACACCCGAATGGGAGGCCGTACGCGATCGCTTGGCCCGTGCCGCCGCCACGTTCCGCTAGGCGCGCTGCCCGTCATCGTGCAAACATCGCGCCCCATGAAGAACCGCCGTCCTGCGACGCGCCCTGCGCGCGCCGCGTTCATCGATCCGTTCGCGCCCCGCGAGATCCGTCGCCTGGTGGCCGAGTTCGGATCGCCGTTGCTCATCGTCGACTGCGAACGCGTTCGGCGGCAGTTCCGGCAGTTGCAGCAGGCGCTACCTGGGGTCGACCTGCACTATGCGCTCAAGCCGTTGCCGCATCCGGCGGTGGTGCGCACGGTGTTGGAGGAGGGCGGTTTTCTCGATCTCGCGACCACCGGCGAGGTGGAGCTGATCGCACGCATGGGTGTCGATCCGGCGCTTTGCATCCACACCCACCCCATCAAGCGGGATATCGACATCCGCGCCGCGCTCGATCGCGGGGTGCGCGTGTTCGTGGCCGACAACCCCGACGAGCTGCGCAAGTTCGTGCCCTATGCCGACCGTGCCGCTTTGTTGTTGCGGGTCTCCTTCCGCAGCCCGGGTGCGGTATCGGACCTCTCGCGCAAGTTCGGCTGCGACCCCGAACAATTGTTGCCGCTCGCGCGTCGCGCCCACGACCTCGGGCTCACGGTCCAAGGATTGTCGTTCCATGTCGGTTCGCAGGCGCCGGATCCGGGCAAGCACGTCGAGGCCATCGAGGTCTGCGGCAAGCTGCTCGCGGCTGCGCGGCGCGAACGGCTCGGACCTTGCGACACCCTCGACATCGGTGGCGGGTTCCCCATCGACTACGGCACGCGCGCCCCGGAGATCGGCTACTTCTGCGCGCCGTTGCGGACAGCGCTCGCGAAACTGCCGAAGCGGGTCCGCGTGATCGCCGAGCCCGGCCGCTACATCGCCGGACCCTCGGCCATCGGCGTATCGAGCGTGATGGGCCGCGCGCGGCGCGAGGGTCGTTGGTGGTACTACCTTGACGATGGGTTATACGGGTCCTACAGCGGCCAGTTGTTCGACCATGCGCGCTATCCGCTCGAGGCGCTCAAGCGCGGCGGCAAGCGCGAGCCGGCCGTGCTCGCGGGCCCCACCTGCGACAGCATCGACGTGATCGCCGAGAACCTCTCGTTGCCCTTGTTGGACGAGGGAGATCTCGTGGTCGGTCGCGCCATGGGCGCCTACACCTGGGCGAGCGCCTCGGAGTTCAATTTTTTCCCGCGGGCGACGGTGGTCTCGGCGAACCTCGAGCCTGGCGACCGCGGCCGGGTCATGAGCATCGATCGCTGACCTTCGCGGCCGCCGGAAGTTCCGTGGCAGCGGAGATTTCTGCGTCGGGGTTGCCCCGCGAAGCCGTCTCTGGGAGCATCCGCGGCTGCCCGGCCCAAGTCGATCAACCTCAGAGTCAAGTGGAGCAGCAGATGACGCCACCTACGAGACCCGATCGCCGTCGTTTCCTGATGCTTGGTGCCGCCGCCGCGGGTGCCGTGCTGTGTCCGCTTCCCCGTTCGGCCGAAGCAGAACCGCTGATCCCCGCCGTGCAATCGGGTGGACGCGCGCTCACGCGCTGGATCGAACTCGTCAACACCCACACCTCCGAATCCCTGCAGCTCGCCTACCGAGATGCCACCGGGCTGATCGGCGGTTCGCTCGAGAAGTTGCAGTGGTTGCTGCGCGACCATCGTGCCAACGAAGCCGGACGCATCGATCCGGCGTTGTTCGACTGGCTCGCGGATGCCGCCGCCAAGCTCGGCGTCGAGCCGCGATATCAGGTCATCTCGGGCTTCCGCTCCTCGCATACCAATGAGATGTTGCGCCGCACCGGTGGCGGTGGCGTCGCGCGCAAGAGCCTGCACATGCAGGGTCGCGCGATCGACGTGCGTTTGCACGGCGTCGATTGCGCGGCGTTACGCGATGTCGCCATGTCGGCTGGCCGGGGCGGGGTGGGCTACTACCGCCGTTCCGCGTTCGTGCATCTCGACACCGGCGCGGTGCGCGCCTGGGCGGGCTGACCGTCCGACGTGCATCGCTGCTCGCCGGCGCCGCTTCGGCGACCGGCGTCGCCGTCATCATCGACGTGTTCCGTGCCTGCTCGCTCGTGGCCCATGCCCTGGCGGCGGGGGCTGAGCGCGTATTGCCGGTGTCCGGGATCGAAGAAGCGCGGGCGCTCAAGGTGATCCTGCCTGATGCCTTGCTCGTCGGAGAGCGACATGCCCGGCCGCTGCCGGGGTTCGACTGCGGTAATTCGCCGACAGACGTCCTTGCGCAGCCGCTTGCTGGCCGGACGATCATCCATACCACCCATGCCGGCACCCAAGGTCTCGTGGCCGCCGCACGCTCGGCGCAGAGGGTGTTCACGGGGGCCTTCGTCAACGCCGCGGCGACGGTGGCGGCGATCCGCGCGCTGCATCCACCCGTCGTGACGCTGGTCGCGATGGGTCACGAGGCGCGCGAGCCCTGCGTCGAGGACGAGTCCTGCGCGGCCTTGTTGGCGACGCGGCTTGGCGAGGAGTCTCAGGGTGGCTCCCCGGGAGAAGCGGACCTGCCGGCGCGTCTGCGCGCTGCGCCCGCTGCGGCGAAGTTCTTCGACCCTGCGGCCGATTGGGCGCCGGAGGGCGATTTCGCGCTCTGCACCGCGCTCGATCAGGTTCCGTTCGCGGTGGTGCTTGGACGCTCGGGCGAGGGGTGGCTCGAGTTGCGGCGGTGGTCCGCGTGAGCGCTCCTGCCGATCCGGATGTCCATGCCGGCCGCATCCGCTCGGTCGTCTTCGATATCGGCCAGGTGCTCGTGCGCCTTCGCCCGGCGCCGCTGTTCGCGCTGCTGTCGGCGCACGGCTACGAGCCTGACGACCTCGAGCGCGTCGCGCATCGTGTCGGCATCGTAGAGCACGAGACCGGCCGTCTCGACGGTGCCGGTCTGCTCGCCAATGTGGCGGCGCTCGCGCCGCGCCAGCCTGAGCCGCAAGCGTTGCGCGCGGCGTGGCTCGACATGTTCGAGCCGGAGCCGCGGATGTTCGCGCTGGCAGCACGGCTGCGGGTCACCCATGGCGTCTTCCTGCTCTCGAACGTCGGCGACCTGCACTGGTCGCTCCTGCAGGACCGGTACCGGATCCACGAGGTCGGGCATGACGCGATGGCCTCGTTCCTGCAGGGCTGCATGAAGCCCGACCCCGCCATCTATCTCGCGGCCGAGCGGCGCTTCGGGCTAGACCCGGAGCGCACGGTGTTCATCGACGATCGGCGCGAGAACATCGTCGCTGCGCAGGCCCGCGGCTGGCGGGCGGTGCAGCATGAAGGTGTGGACAGCACTCTCCGGGCGTTGCGCACCCTCGGAATCGACACCGGTTGAGCATGCCGAGGCGTCAGGACAGCTTGGCGTAGTGCAACGGCAGCGCGGTGGTCGACTTGATGGTCTCGAGCGAGAAACTGGCGCTGACATCCAGCATGTCGATCGCTGCGATCAGGCGCTTGTAGACCGCGTCGTAGGCGGCGATGTCAGGCACCACCACCCTCAGCAGATAATCGACGTCGCCGCTCATCCGGTGCAGCTCGGTGACCTCAGGCAGATCGCGAACCACCTTCGAGAAGCGCTCGAACCAGTTGGCGCTGTGGCTCGGGGCTTTGATGGTGACGAACACCGTGGTGCCGACATCAAGTGCTCGCGCATCGAGCAAGGCCACCGTGCGGCGGATCACCCCGGTCTCGCGCAGGCGTTGGATGCGTCGCCAACAGGGCGCCTTCGAGAGGCCGACGCGCTCGGCGATCTCGGCGGCCGTCAGGTCGGCATCCTTCTGCAGCAGGTCGAGTATCTTGCGATCTAGCTTGTCCACGAAACACCGTTGCGTGAAAATAATATTTTAAGGTATTTTGTTTCTTCCGTCACCCCTGTCGGACGGAGGAACGCAACCCGGTTACCCGCTCTGCGCGATATCGTGGGCACTCATGGATCCGCTGCGACATTTCAAAGAACACCCGGCTTCGGTCGGTGAGAGCTATGTCGGGCACCTCATGCAAGCCACGGCCTTCGGCCTTCGGATGATCGCCGCAGGGATGGCCTGCGTGCTGCACGGCCTGTTCCCCTTCCTGTGTGTGACCACCGGGTCCGAGGCGATGCAGCGTCTGCACGCCGAGATGGCGGCTCGTCGCGCGAAAGCTTGTGCGGGCGCTACACCGGTCGCTGCGGCGACCACGACGCCCATCCGGCAGGACCGGGCGCTGCGCTAGGTCCGTCGTCCCGCCGCGGGCGGCGCTTCGCTCGGGACACCCGGTCCCGCAGGGTTGCGGAACAGTCTAGAATCCGCGCCTCGCCACGGACCCGCAGGTTTCCCCTTGAGCACAACCTCCCCGAACCTGCCCGAATTGCGCCTGCGTCGCGGCGAAGAGCGACGCCTGCGTGCGGGGCATCTTTGGGTCTTCAGCAACGAGGTCGATACCTCTGCGACACCCCTCACCGCGTTCGAGCCAGGTCAGCAGGCGCGGGTGGTGACCGACCGGGGACAGCCTCTCGGCATCGCCTATGTGAACCCGGCGACGCTGATCGCCGCGCGGTTGCTGACGCGTGACGCTGAGACGCCGGTCGGGCGGGCGTGGGTCCTCACGCGGCTGCGTGCGGCGCTGGCATTGCGCGAGAGCCTGTATCCCAAGCCTTATTATCGATTGGTGTTCGGCGAGTCTGACGGCCTGCCAGGTCTCGTCATCGACCGTTACGGCGATGTCCTCGTCGGCCAGATCGGAACCGCCGGCATGGAACGGCTGCGGCCGGTCATCGAAGCCGCACTCGCCAAGGTGATCGCACCACGGGTGCTTCTCTGGAAGAACGACTCGGGCGCACGGAGCATCGAGGATCTGCCGAGCGAGATCGTCTGCGTCCAAGGCGACAGGCCGACGGAGCTCGAGGTGCTCGAGACGCTGCCCGACGGGCGCGAGCTGCGTTTCGCCATCCCGTTCGAGAGCGCCCAGAAGACCGGTTGGTTCTACGACCAGACGTTCAACCGCAGCTTGCTCGGGCGCTTTCTACCCCCGGGGAAGCGTGTGCTCGATGTCTGCAGTTACGCCGGCGGTTGGGCGACGACGGCTGCGGTCCTCGGCGCCAGTGCGATCACCTGCATCGATTCATCCGCCAGCGCCCTCGCCCGTGCGGGGGCACATGTGCAGGCAGCGGTGGCAGGGCAGGGTGCAGCGCCCGTGGTGCCGACCCTGTTGCGAGATGATGCGTTCGATGCGCTTGCCGCCCTCGCCGCCGCCGGTGAGCGGTTCGATGCCGTGATCGTCGATCCGCCGGCATTCATCAAGCGCCGCAAGGAATTCCCGCAGGGACAGGCCGCCTACCGCAAGCTCAACCAGCTCGCGCTGCGGGTGCTCGAACCGGAGGGCCTGCTGGTGTCCTGTTCCTGCTCCTTCCACATGCCCGGCGAGGAGCTTCGCGGTGCGATCCAGTCCGCGGCCCGGCATGTCGATCGTTTCGTTCAGGTGCTGCATCAAGGCGGCCAGTCGCCGGATCACCCTGTCCACCCCGCCATCCCCGAGACGCGTTACCTCAAGGCGTTTTTCTGCCGCGTCAGCCGGGCGCTGTAGTTAGAATCTCGGCATGCTGACCTATCCCGGCTTCGATCCGGTCGCCTTCTCGCTGGGACCTCTGCACGTGCGGTGGTACGGGCTCACCTACGTCATCGCCTTCGCCGCGGCGTGGTGGCTCGCCCGTCGCCGTGCGGCACGGCCGGGTTCGACCTGGAGCGCGGTCGATGTCGATGACTTCGTGTTTTTCGCGATGCTCGGGGTGATCCTCGGGGGGCGCCTCGGCTATGTGCTCTTCTACGGCCTCAGCTTCTGGGCCGAAGATCCGTGGTATCCGCTGCGCATCACGAGCGGGGGCATGTCCTTCCACGGCGGCTTGATCGGCGTACTGCTGGCGCTTGCGTGGTTCGCGCGCAGCCGCGGCCGGCAGATCGCCGATGTCTTCGACTTCGCCGCCGCCTTGCCGGGGATCGGCATCTTCGCCGTGCGCATGGGCAACTTCATCAACGGCGAACTGTGGGGTCGGCCGGGTGATGCGCCCTGGGTCATGCTGGTGGATGGGCTGCCGCGTCACCCGACCCAGGTCTACGAAGCGCTGCTCGAGGGTCTGCTGCTCGCCGCCGTGCTCTGGTGGTTCACCTCGAAGCCGCGGCCGCGTTTCGCGCCTGCTGGCCTGTTCCTCGTGATGTACGCCCTCGGGCGCCTCACGGTAGAGTTCTGGCGGTTGCCTGACGAACACATCGGTTACCTCTACGGTGACTGGCTCACCATGGGACACCTGCTGACCCTGCCGATGCTCATCGCCGGACTCGCCTTGTTGTCGCTCGCGTATCGTCGCGGCGAGACGAGCGGGAACGAGCGGGTGGCGGAGCGGCGCTGACCGATGCAGCAGTACCAGGATCTGCTGCGTCTCGTGCGCGACCACGGTGTCCGCAAGACAGACCGCACCGGAACCGGCACGCTCTCGGTGTTCGGTCATCAGATGCGTTTCGACCTGCGGCGCGGTTTTCCGCTGGTCACCACCAAAAAGGTGCACCTGAAGTCGGTGGTGCACGAACTGCTCTGGTTCCTGCGCGGCGACACCAATGTCGCCTACCTGCGCGAGCACGGAGTCTCGATCTGGGACGAATGGGCGGATGCCGATGGGGAGCTGGGGCCGGTCTACGGCAAGCAGTGGCGCTCTTGGCCGACCCCCGATGGCGGCAGCATCGACCAGATCGCCGAGGTGCTTCGCCAGCTTCGTACGCAGCCCGATTCCAGGCGCATCATCGTCAGCGCCTGGAATGTGGGTGAACTCTCGAAGATGGCGTTGATGCCTTGCCACGCGTTCTTCCAGTTCCATGTGGCGGAAGGCCGGCTTTCTTGCCAGCTCTACCAGCGCAGCGCCGACATCTTCCTCGGAGTGCCGTTCAACATCGCCTCTTACGCGTTGCTCACCCACATGGTGGCCGAGCAATGTGCGCTCGATGTCGGTGACTTCGTGTGGACCGGCGGCGACTGCCATCTCTATCTCAATCATCTCGAGCAGGCTGATCTGCAGCTCGCGCGTGAACCGCGGTCGCTGCCGACACTGGCGATCCTCCGGCGTCCGACCAGCTTGTTCGACTATGCTTTCGATGACTTCGATTTCCGCGGCTACGACCCGCACCCGGCCATCCGTGCGCCGGTGGCGGTCTGAGCCCGTCACGTTTGTAGCCCGTCACGCTCGTAGCCCAACAGGAGAGACCCCACCGTGCCGATTCCCGAAATGCGCACCAGCCGCTGGATCGAGGTCCGTAATTCCCCCATACACGGCAAGGGCGTATTCGCCGCGCGCCGCATCCCGAAGGGCACCCGGGTCATCGAGTATCTCGGTGACCGGATCACGCACAAGCAAGCAGACGATCGTTACGAGGACCACGACCCGAACGACAACCACACTTTCCTTTTCATCGTGGACCGCCATGTGGTGATCGATGCGGGTGTCGGCGGCAACGGAGCGCGTTTCATCAACCACTCCTGCGATGGCAACTGCGAATCGGTGATCCAGGAGCGCCGCGTCTTCATCGAGTCGACCCGCCTCATCGAGAAGGGCGAAGAACTCGGCTATGACTATGAGATCGGGCGCGAGAAGGACGATCCGGATAATGTCGATGAGATCTTCGCCTGCCGCTGTGGCAGCCCCAAGTGCCGCGGCACCATGCTGTATCCGGCCGAGAAGCCGGTGAAGAAGGTACCGAAGAAGAAGGCCAAGAAAACGGTCAAGAAGCCGGCCAAGAAGCCTGTTTCCCGCGCCAAGGCCGGTCGCCGACGCTGACATGCCGACACCGTCGATCACGCTCGCGGTCGCCGTGGCCGACAACGGCGTGATCGGCCGCGACGGCGCGCTGCCGTGGCGTTTGCCGGAGGATCTGCGGCGCTTCAAGGCGGCGACGATCGGTAAGCCGGTGATCATGGGCCGCAAGACGTTCGACTCGATCGGGCGTGCCTTGCCGGGGCGCCTCAATATCGTCCTCACGCGTCAAGCGGGCTGGCTGCCGCAGGATCCCGCCGTGCAGGTGGTGCCGGACCTCGATACGGCTCTGGCCGTTGCCGGCGAAGTATCCGAGGTGACGGTCATCGGCGGCGCGCAGGTCTACGCACTCGCGCTGCCCTTGGCCGGTCGCATCCTCCTCACCGAGGTCCACGCAAGACCGGAAGGCGATGCTCATCTGGCGCCGTTCGATCCGCAGGTGTGGCAAGAGATCACGCGAGAACGTTGGCCGGCCGATGAACGGCATGCTTGCGACATGTCTTTCGTGACCCTGACACGCCGTGCTGCCGCCTGATGGGCGCTGGAAATACCTTCACGGTCATCTGTCGGTAACAGGTCCGTAATCTTTCCGTCACGCGGGGTGACCACCATGACGGCCTGCCCGAACCAGGTCTGTCCGAGGTCATCATGCCCATCAATTCCGGCGTCCACGCCGCCTGTCGCACTGCCATCGTCGCCGCCCTGCTCGCCCCGACGGGCGCGCTCGCGCAACAGGCCCCTGTATCGAACGCGCCGGTCGGCGCCGAGGCACTGGAGGAGGTGGTCATCACCGCCATCATCGACTCGGCGAAGCGCGCGGCGGATCAGCAGAAGAACGCGAGCGGCGTGACCAACGTGGTGGCCGCGGATGCCATCGGCCGCTTCCCGGACCCGAACATCGCGGAGGCGCTGCAGCGCGTCGTCGGTGTCGCGATCTCGCGCGATCAGGGCGAGGGCCGGTACATCAATGTCCGTGGCGGCCCGTCTGAATTCTCGGCTGTGACCATCGACGGCGTCAGCGTCGCGGCGCCCGACCCCACGACACGCGCCATCGACCTCGATACCGTGCCTTCGGACATCGTCAGCTCGCTCGAGATCACCAAGACCCTGCGTCCGGACCAGGATGCGGACTCGATCACGGGCGCGGTCAACATCAAGACCCAGTCACCCTTCGACTACAAAGGTTTCCGTGCCCGCGGCTCGCTCGGTGGTTCCTACAACGAGTTCGGTGGTACCCACGACAAGCGTGGCTCGTTCACCGTCAGCGATATCTGGGACGGCGATCAACGCTTCGGGCTTCTGCTCTCGGGCAGCTACTCTGAGACCGACCGCCAGGTCGACAACATCGAGACCGCATGGGCCCGGTTGAACCGACCCGAAGGCGGGCAGGTGTTCGGCGCGGTCGAGACGCTGTTCAAGGACTACGATACCCAGCGCGAGCGGATGGCCTTGACCGGCGCGGCGGAGATGCGCACCGATGACGGCGGCCGCCTTTTCGCCCGCGGTACATGGTCGCGCTTCACGGACGACGAGTACCGCAATCAGTTGCTCGTGCTGTGGTCCGAGGGCGTACTGCTGCCCGGCGCGACGGACGAGAAAGCCTCGTTCCGCAACATCCGCGTCGCCAAGCAGATCCGCCATCGCACCGTGCGCAACGAGATCGTCACCGGTGAGATCGGTGGCTCGAAGGACTTCGACACGTGGACGCTCGATGGTTCGGTGTCGATCGCCAGCACCGAGCAGACCTACCCCCGCCGCGACGAGCTGCTGTGGCGCACTGCAGCGCTCGGCACCGCGACCGCGCCGATCAGCTACGATTACACGGGCGATGTCCGCGAGCCCGCGATCTCGCTGTTCACCACCAACCAGCACCTCGACCCGGCGAGCTTCTCGTTCCGCGAGAACGCGTATCGCACCGCCGACACCTCCGACGACGCGATCGCGGCGGTCATCAATGCGGGCCTCCCGGTGCAGTGGGGTGGTGCTGAGGGCCGCTTGAAGTTCGGCGCCAAGTACAAGGTCGGCGAGCGGAAGGCGGACGAGAACCGTTTCCGTGACCGGGCATCGTCAGCCTCGCTCGGTCGTCCGCTCTCGGGCTACCTCTCCAGCCTCCCGAGCCGGAACTACGGCTACGACCTCGGTTTCAAGGTCGATACCTCGCTGGCGAACGCCTACTACGACGCCACCAAGGCGAGCTCGCCGATCCGCGTCGAGGCGTCGGCGACCGCCGACTACACGGCCGATGAGACCGTGCTCGCAGGCTATGCCATGGCCGATCTCGACTTCGGCCGCTTGAGCATGGTGGCGGGGTTGCGCGTCGAGCGCACCGAGACCGAAGGGTCCGCCCCGGTGTTCAATCAAGCGACGGGCGCCCTCAGCACCCGTACCGACGAGCGCAGCTACACCGATGTCTTTCCCGGCCTGACGCTCCGCTACGAGCTCACCGATGCGCTCATCGCCCGTGCCGCCGTCACCCGCGGCATGATGCGCCCGGACTTCACTGACATCGTCCCGCGCGCCGTCGAGTCGCAGGAAGGCACGCTGCTCGTCGTCCAGCAGGGAAATCCGGCGCTGAAGCCGACGCTGTCGAACAACTTCGACGCGTCGCTCGAGTACTACTTCGAGCCGATCGGCCTCCTGTCGACCAGCGGCTTCTACAAAGATCTCTCCGACTACAACTACACGCTGCGCAGCACGGGGACCTACCTCGGTGCGCCGGCGGCGATCATCACGCCGGAGAACGCGGACGGTGAGTTGTACGGCGTCGAGCTCGCATGGCAGCAGCAGTTCACGCAGCTGCCGGGTTGGCTGTCGGGATTCGGCGTGTTCGCGAACTTCACCTATGTCGATGCCTCGATCGATGTCGGCCGCAGCTACGGCGGTCGGACGTACTTCCCGTTGCCCGGGCAGTCCGAGACGGTGTCGAACTTCGCGCTGTTCTACGAGAAGGGTCCGGTCAGCCTGCGGCTGAGCTTCACCGACCGCAGCGACTACCTCGACGAGATCAACGCGGAGGACGGTGCGCTCGATCTCTATGTCGCCGGCCGCGACCAGATCGATTTCACCGCCAGCTACCAGTTCAGCAAGATGCTCGAGGGTTTCGTCGAGGCCAAGAACCTGACCAACTCCAAGGGCATCCGCTACTACGGTCGGCCGAGTCGCGTCTACGAGTACGAGCAGTTCGGCTACAGCGTATTCGTGGGTGCGAGACTCAAACTGTAAGATCGGGTCGATGGAGCGCCATCGCCAGAGGTCCGTCGCATTCCTCGCCCTGCTCGCCGTGTCGATGGCCGCAGGGGCGGGTGCGGGGGCGGCGGCTGTAGCACAGTCCTCCGCCGTCCGCGCACCGGTGCAGCCGCGGGTGGTCAGCGAGCCGGTCCGCCACGATACCGACGACCCGGCCATATGGGTCGATCCGGCCGATCCCGCGCGCACGCTGATCGTCGGCACCGACAAGGACATCGACGGCGCGCTCTATGTTTTCGGTCTCGACGGCCGGATCAAGCCGGAGCGGGTGGTGCGCGGGCTGCTGCGCCCGAACAACGTCGATATCGCCCGTGGCGTGATGCTGGGCGGCAAGCCGGTGGATGTCGTCATCGTCGCCGAGCGCTTCGCCAACCGCCTGCGCGTCTACGCGCTCCCGGGGATGCAGCCGGTCGATGGCGGGGGCATCCCGGTGTTCGAGGGCGAGCGCGCCCGTGATGTCATGGGTGTCGCCGCTTGGGTGCGCCCGGTGGATGGCGCGCTGCTCGTCGCCGTGAGTCGCTCGGACCGTCATGCGCCCAAGCAGGGCTATCTTCACCAGTACCGATTGGTCGATGACGGCGCGGGTCGCCTCGCCGGGCTGTTCGTGCGTGCTTTCGGCGAGTGGAGCGGTCGCAAGGAGATCGAGGCGCTGTCGGTCGATGCGAAGGGTGGGCACCTCTTCGCGAGCGATGAGACCTTCGGTCTGCGCAAGCACCGCGTCGATCCGGCAGCGGAGGATGCGGACGACGAACTCGCGGCCTTCGGGCTGACGGGTTTCGCGCGCGACCACGAGGGCAGCGCGGTGATGCGCGATGCCGCAGGGCGGGCCTGGCTCTGGGTGTCGGACCAACAGGCCGGCGCGTTGCGGGTGTTCGACCTCGCAGGATCGCCCGGCAGCCCCGAAGAGCCGCGCTTCATCGGGCATGTGCGTTTCGCAGCACGCGAGACCGACGGCATCGACCTCGTCACCGGCGATCTTCCTGGTTTTCCCGGCGGGTTGCTGGTCGCGATGTCCGACGATCGCACCTTCCATTTCTACGCGATCGACGACCTTTTGCAGGCCTTGGTGCCGGCCGCAACGTCCGCGCGGCGCTGAGCACCCTGCCGAAAGTCATTTGACTGTCCGTTATCTTGGCAGAGGGTCGTATCCCCTCATGCCATGAGAAAAAACCTGCTCTGCGCTCCGTGCGCGTCAACCGTCCCCCGCGGTCGCGGGGGCTCTCCGCTCGGTGTGGTGCCGCGTGCTTGCCGCATCGATCGGGGGCGCTGGACGGCTTTCGGGCCGCGTGGTTGGTGGTTCGCGCCGCGTTGCGCGTCGTTGCGGAGGCTGCGCCCGGTCAGTGCAGCTTCACGCGCGGTTCAGTCTGCCGCGCGATCAGGCGGGCGAGGGTGGTGAGCGAGGTCTTCCACCAGCCGTGCAGCGCGATCTCGTGCATCTTGTAGAGCGACTGGTACATCCAGCGCGCGAACAGCCCTTCCAGCCAAAGATTTCCGCCGACGAAGTTGCCCATCAGGTTGCCGACGGTCGAATATTCGCCGAGCGAGACGAGCGAGCCGAAGTCCCGATAACGCCAGGCCGGACTCGTCTTGCCCGCGAGCCGTCGTCGCAAGGCCTTCACGAGGTACATCGCCTGCTGGTGCGCCGCCTGGGCGCGCGGCGGCACGAGCCGTCCCGGATGCCCCGCCCACTCGACCGCCGCGCAGTCGCCGAGGGCGTAGATGTCGGGGTCGTCCACCGAGCGCAGCCGGGCATCCACCTTCACCTGGTTGAGGGCGTTGGTGGCGATACCGAGCTTGGCGAGGAACGGTGCGGCTTTGACGCCGGCCGCCCACACCACCATCGCGGCGTCGATCACGCGACCGTCGGCGAGCCGCACCGCTTGCGGGAGCACCTCGGCGACGCGGGCGTCGCAGTGCACCTCCACGTTCAGTTCATCGAGCATGCGGCGAGCGGCGACGGAGATGCGCTCGGGCAGCGCTGGCAGGATGCGCGGTGAGGCCTCGATGAGGTGCAGGCGGATGTGTTTGTCGGGATCGATGTTGTCGAGGCTGAACGACACGAGTTCGCGTGTCGCGTTGTGCAGCTCGGCAGCGAGTTCGACACCTGTCGCACCCGCCCCGACGATCGCCACATCGAGCTGTCCGCGCCGCAGCGGAACGGTCTGGGCATGCGCGCGCAGGAAGGCGTTGACCAAGCGGCGATGGAAGCGGTCGGCTTGGGCCGTGCTGTCGAGGGCCATCGCATGGTCGATGACGCCCGGCGTGCCGAAATCGTTGATATTGCTGCCCACGGCCAACACCAACAGATCGTATCGGATGCGCCGGGCGGGCACGATCTCCTCGCCTTGCTCCTCGTCCATCACCGGGCCGACCAGCACCTCGCGCGAGGCCCGGTCGAGGCCGATCATCTCGCCGTAGCGGTATTTGAAGCCGTGCCAATGCGACTGCGCGAGGTAGTCGAGTTCGTGCACATCGAGATCGACGGAGCCGGCCGCGAGCTCGTGCAGGTGGGGCTTCCAGAAATGCGTGCGACCGCGCTCGATGAGCGTGACCGTCGCACGACCGCGTCGACCGAGGGTATCGCCGAGACGGGTAGCAAGCTCGAGGCCGCCGGCACCGCCGCCGACGATGACGATATGGGGACGGTCGTTGGGGGGGGTGTCTGGGACCATGGTCCGGGCCATCTGCTCGCGCGCGCAACAGTCGCGGGACGGGTATCCTACGCGAGCCTCATGACTTCCGACACCGACACCGCTGTGCGCGTGCTGCGGCGCATCATCGACGCTCAACGCACCTCGGACGGTGCGGGCGTCACCTTGTGGCGCAGCCTCGGCGCGGGTCCGTTCGCGCGGCTCGATCCGTTCCTGATGCTCGATGAGTTCGGCAGCGACCGCCCGGACGAATACATCAAGGGCTTCCCACCGCATCCGCACCGCGGCTTCCAGACGGTGACCTACATGCTCGCGGGCCACATGCTGCACGAGGATCACCTCGGCAACCGCGGGCATCTGCGCGCGGGTGATGTGCAATGGATGTCTGCCGGTCGCGGCATCATCCACTCGGAGATGCCGCAGCAGGAGAGCGGTCTGATGCGCGGCTTCCAGTTGTGGGTGAACCTGCCCGCCGCCGAGAAGATGCGGCCTGCCGAGTACCGGGATATCCCCGCCGCTGCCATCCCCGAACTCGTCGACGCCACAGGCGTGCGGGCCAAGATCGTCGCAGGGGAACTGTCGCTCGGTGGCGGACATGCGAGCGGTCCCGTGACAGGCATCAGCACGCAACCGCTGTTCATCGATATCGAGCTGCCTCCGGGGACCGCCATCTCCGTGGACATCCCGGCCTCGCACCATGCGTATTGCTATGTCTACGAAGGCGCGCTCGGCGTCCCGGGCGCGACCGGCGGTGAGGTGATGCTGCGGGCCCGTCAGGGAGGCGTGTTGGGCGGCATGGACGATGCGGTCCCCGGCAGCGCCGCGCAAGGGACAGCGTCGCGCGTAACGCTGCGCGCGGCGCAGAGCGGCGGCCGAGCTTTGCTGCTCGCGGCACGGCCGATCGGGGAGCCGGTGGTGCAGTACGGGCCGTTCGTCATGAACACCCGTGAGGAGATCGACCAGGCGATCCGTGACTTCCAGTCGGGGCGATTGGCTGCAGGTTGAAGTGACGATCGTGGCGGGATCGCACCGCCCTCAAGTGAGGAAGATCGCGCCGAGCCCGAGCAATGTCGCGAAACCGATGCAGTCGGTGAAGGTGGTGATGATCACCCCGGCTGACAGCGCCGGGTCGATCTCGAGACGGCGCAGCGCGAGCGGCACCAGCACGCCTACGGCGGCGGCGGCCAGCAGGTTGATGAGCATCGCGGCGGCGATGATGGCGGCGATCTGCCAGGTGCCGAACCAGTACACCGTCACGAGACCGACCACCAAGGCCCACAGCAGGCCGTTCAGGCCGCCTACCGCGATCTCCTTGAACAGCAGCCAGCGGGCGTTCGACCATTGCACCTGCCCGAGCGCGAGTCCGCGGATGATGAGCGTCACGGTCTGGGTGCCGGCGATGCCGCCCATCGATGCGACGATCGGCATCAGGGCTGCCAAGACAGCGACCTTCTCGATGGTGCCCTCGAAGGTCTTGACCACCGCGGCAGCCAGGAACGCCGTGACGAGGTTGATGCCGAGCCACAGCAACCGGCGGCGCGTCGAGGGGAGGATGCCTGCGAACAGGTCCTCGTCATCCTGCAGGCCGGCCATCGACAGCACCGAGTGTTCCGCTTCCTCGCGGATGACATCGACGACATCGTCGATGGTGATGCGTCCGATCAATCGGCCTTCCGCGTCGACCACGGCCGCCGACACGAAGTCGCGGTCTTGGAAGAGCTGGGCCACATCGTGCGCCGCCGTCGACGGGTCGATGCGCGCGGCCTCCGCATCGAGGCTCTGGCCGACGGTCGCCTCGGCATCGCCGGTGATGAGCCGGGTCAGGGCGATGGTGCCGAGGTAGCGGTCGTCGCGATCGACGACGAACAGGCTGTCGGTGCGGGGCGGCAGATCGCCGCGCATGCGGAGGTAGCGCAGCACCACTTCGAGCGAGACATCGGCGCGGACGCTCACCGTGTCGGTGTTCATGAGTCCGCCGGCGCTGTCCTCGGGCCAAGACAGCACGGTACGCAGCCGCTCGCGGTCGCGCTGGTCCATGGAGTGGAGCACCTGGCGAGTGACCGCCTCGGGCAGGTCACCGACGAGGTCGGCGAGGTCATCGACCTCGAGACCCTCGGTCGCCGCCACCAGTTCGCCGGGCTCCATGGCGTCGATGAGCTCCAGGCGCACTTTCTCGTTGAGCTCGATGAGCACATCGCCCTCGAGGTCCCGCTCGACCATCTCCCAGACGAGTTCGCGTTGTCGTGGCGGCACGGACTCGAGCAGCAAGGCGATCTCGGCGGGGTGCAGCGCCGCCACCATGCGCTCGGCCGAGCGCAGCGTGCCGGCGTCGAGGGCCTGGCGCAGCGCGCCGAGCCGCACCTGCTTGCCTGCGGGTTCGGTCATGTCCGGCCCGGCAGGTCGAGGGAGTGATGGCGCCGGCTGAGCCCCGGCACATCAGGTGCGAGGCGTTGGGCGAGGTGCTCGACGAGATAGACCGAGCGGTGCTGGCCACCGGTGCAACCGATGCCGAGGGTGAGGTATCGGCGGTGGGCGGCACGGTGTTCGGCGATGCGTGCGCTGATGAACTGCGCGTACTCATCGAGCATGCGCTGCACTTCGGGCCGTTCGTCGAGCCAGCGGACCACCGCCGGATCGCGCCCCGTGAGCGGTCGAAGGGCGGTGTCCCAGTACGGGTTCGGCAGTGTGCGGGCATCGAAGACGAAGTCGCAGTCACCCGGTACGCCATGCTTGAAGCCGAACGACACGAGCGTCACGGACAGCTGCTCAGAACGCCGGTTGTCCACCCGCTGGACGATCAGTTCGCGCAGTTGGTGCACGCCGAGGTGCGTGGTGTCGATGACGAGATCGGCGGCTTGGATGACCGGGTCGAGGAGCTCCCGCTCGCGCGAGATCGCCTGCTGCAACGACTCGCCGGCTCGCGCGAGCGGATGGCGGCGTTTGGTCTCGCCGAACCGGCGCAGCAGTTCGGTGTCGGCCGAGGTCACCGCCAGGAGTTCGCAGCGTAAACCGCTGCGCCGCAGCGCTTCGAGGGTGCGAGGTAGATCAGTGGGGGTGAGGGCGTTGTCGCGCGCGTCGATGCCGATGGCGGTCTGGTCGAATACGCCGGTCTCGCTGCTTCGCAGCGAGTGCGAGACGAAGTATTCGAGCAGGCTCGCCGGCAGGTTGTCCACGCAGAAGTAGCCGACATCCTCGAGCGCGTGCAACACGACGCTTTTGCCGGCCCCAGAGAGGCCGCTCACGAGGATGATCCGCATGCCCGGCATGACGAGGTCTCAGTGCCGCGCGGCGCGGCCTTCCTCGGCATGGTGATCGGCGCCTTTCTCCTTGCGCTTCTTCACCAAGCGGTCGAGCTTGTCGGCGAGCGCATCGATGGCGGCATACATGTCCTCTGCGGTCGCTTCGGCATGGATGTCGCCGCCCGGCACGCGCAGCGTGGCCTCCGCCGTGTGCCGCAGCTTCTCGACGGACAGCACGCAATGGGCATCGATCAGCTGGTCGAAGTGGCGCACGATGCGTTCCATCTTCTTGAACACATAGGCGCGCATCGATTCGGTGACCTCGATATGGCGTCCGGTGACTTCGATCTGCATGGCTTGATCCTCCTGATCGTCTTCGGTAGGTCCCATCCGGAAGGATGAGGTTAGCGCGAACTGTCCCGCTTGCGCTCGGCGGAAGAGGCGATACCGATCGCCTCGCGGTACTTGGCGACCGTGCGGCGGGCGACCGGGATGCCCTGCGCCGAGAGCAACTCGGCGAGTCTGCCGTCCGACAGCGGCTCACCGGCGGGTTCGTCGGTGATCAGGCGCCGGATCTTCGCCCGGATCGCGGTAGAGGACGTCCCGGCGCCGTCATCGCCCTCGACCTGGCTCGAGAAGAAGTATCGCAGTTCGAACACCCCGCGGGGGGTATGCAGATATTTTCCAGAGGTGACCCGGGAGACCGTCGATTCATGCATGCCGATCGCAGCGGCGATGTCCTTCAGGATCATGGGTTTCATGTGCTCCTCGCCTTGGGCGAGGAACTCGCTCTGACGTTCGACGACCGCCCGGGCGACCTTCAGGAGCGTGTCGTGGCGGATCTCGAGGCTTTTGAGGAGCCAACGTGCCTCCTGCAGCTGCGAACGCAGCACGGCATGGCCGCTCCCGGCGCCTTGGCCGAGGAGGCCGGCGTATTCGTTGTTGACGCGTAGGCGGGGCAGGGTGCGGCCGTTGAGCTCCACCGACCATCCGCGTGTGGTGCGCCGCACCATGGCATCGGGGACGATGTACTCGGGTCGCAGGGCGCTGATGAGGCTGCCGGGTTTCGGGTGGCAGGCGCGGACCAGGGCCACGGCGGCGACCAGCGTCTCATCGTCGGTCGCATCATCTTCGTCCTGCAGGCCTTCCGCTTCGAGCGCCCGGCGCAGCGGCCCGAGGTCGCGATGCGCGAGCAGCTTCAGGTGCCGATCGACGATGCGGTGCGCCAGACCGAGGCCCGGTGTCGCCGGGGTGAGCGCGGACAACTGCAGTTGCAGACATTCGACGAGATCGCGCGCGCCGACGCCGACCGGATCGAGCTTCTGCACCAGCAGCAAGACGCGCTCGATCTCCTCCTCGTCATGAAGAGCGGCGCCGATCGGTCCATGGCGGGCAAGGTCTTCGGCGACCTCGGCGAAGGTCTCGGTCAGGTAGCCGTCGTCATCGAGCGCATCGACCAACGCGGCGGCGACCTCGAGGTCGGATTCGGAGAGTCCTAGCAGCGTCAGCTGGCCGAGCAGGTGTTCGCGAAGCGATTCACCGCGCTCGTCGGCGAGGTCGCGGGGGCGGTCTTCGTCATCCTCGGCCCGACCGGCATCGCTGCCGGTGCCGGCGCGGTCGGCCCACGGCTGGTCGACGACCTCGACTTCGACCGGTTCGGTGGAGCCCGCCTCCTCGGTGGGTGGCGCTGCGGCCGTGAAGTGTGCGCCGAGCTCGAAGTCCACGGCCTCCTCGGCTTCGGGCTCCTCTTGCTCCAGCATGACGTTGGATTCGAGCACCTCGGCGAGGTGCGCCTGCAGTTCGAGCGTCGGCATCTGCAGGAGGCGGATGGCCTGCTGCAACTGCGGCGTCATCGTCAGCGATTGGCCGAGCTTGAGTTGCAGCGACTGCTTGAGCATCGAGAAGACTCGTGAGGCGTCCCTGGGACGTCACCTACAGGCGGAAGGACTCACCCAAGTACACCTCACGCACGCGGGGATTGGCAAGGATTTCCTCGGCCTCGCCTTGGGCGATGACGACGCCGTCGCCGATGATGTACGAGCGTCGGCATACGCCGAGGGTCTCGCGCACGTTGTGGTCGGTGATCAGCACACCGATGCCGCGCGCCGCGAGTTCGCGCACGATGCGCTGGATGTCGAGCACCGAGATCGGATCCACGCCCGCGAACGGCTCATCGAGCAGCAGGAACTTCGGGTCTGCGGCCAGCGCGCGCGCGATCTCGACGCGACGCCGCTCGCCGCCGGAGAGCGCCATGCCGGGCGAGCGCCGCACATGGTCGATGCGCAGGTCGGCGAGGATCTCCTCGCAACGCGCGCGTCGTGCCTCACGATCGAGACCCGCGCGGGTCTCGAGGATCGCGAGGATGTTGTCCTCGACGCTCAACTTACGGAATACGGAGGCTTCCTGCGGCAGATAGCCGATGCCGGCGCGGGCGCGGCGATGGATGGGCTCGTGCGTCAAGTCGAGTTCATCGAGCAGGATGCGGCCGGCATCCGCCGGGACGAGCCCGACGATCATGTAGAAAGCAGTGGTCTTGCCTGCGCCGTTCGGACCGAGCAGGCCGATGATCTCGCCCGCACCGACCTCGAGCGACAGGTCACGGACCACGGTGCGTGTGCCATAGGCCTTGGCGAGGTTGCGGGCGATCAGTCGTCGACCGCCGTCGACCGCGATCGATGCGCTCACGGGGTCACCTTCGGCGGGGTGGCTTCCTGCGGTCGGATCACGATCCTCACGCGCTCGTCGCTGCCTGTGGTCTTGCCGGCCTGGACACGCTGCGCCGCGATCTCGTAGACCAGTTGCTCGCCGCGGATCTCGCTACGACCGTCGCTGAGCCACGCGTTCTCCTTGAGGGTCACCGTGCCGCCGCGGGTCTCATAGACCAACGAACCGGCGCGGCCGCGCGCTTTGCCGCCGGTCTTCATCTGTTGCTCGAACTCTGCGGGTTTGCCGCGCACCGTGGCGCGCGCCAGTTGATCGGCGATGAAGTTCACGACGGCCTCCTCGGCGCGCATCGTCCCGCCCTCGACATCGATCCTCACCTTGCCGCTGAAGGTCCAGGTCGCGTCCTTGAAATCGAGGCCGGTGGCCCGGGCGCGCTCGGCCTGCACACGCAGCGGGCCTTGGGTGATCACCACATCGCGGAAGAGCAGCGTGTTGCTGCGGTAATCGACATCCGACGACGCTGCATCGACCACGATCTCCGCGTTGCGGCCTTTGGCCGGCTGCGCTGCGATCGTCGGCATCGCAAGCACGAGCGCGAGGATCGCCGCGAAGGCGACGCGGGTGGGCCTCGGCTGCCGTCCCGGGATGTCAGGGTTGGAAGCGGCCATGGACCTTGGAGAGCAGTTGCGCCTCGCGGCGGTTGAGGTCTGCCTCGAGGCCGACCGCTTCGAGGGTGCGGCCGGCCATCTCGAGCCTCACGGCGTCCGGGACGGTGACCCGTCCCGCGGTGAGGTCGTAGTCGAGGCGTTCGGTGCGGATGCGAAGCGTACCCTGACCGGGTGCGGCTTCCCCCTCCAGCAGGACGCTGCCTTCCAGCACCACCGAGCGTGCATCTTGCGGCAGTCTTCCTTGGGCTGAACGGACCCGCCACGGCGGGTCTTGC
>DBCG01000141.1:20851-21001 GCA_002292945.1 Proteobacteria bacterium UBA964
GACGCTGCCGGTGGCGGGATCCTGGCGGATCAGGCCGGCGCGCAGGATGTAGCGCGGCTTGCCGTCCGCGCCGGTCTCGATGATCTGCGCATCGCGCGCCGAGTAGCCGGGATCGTCATTGGAGGCGAGCGTGCCCGGTCCGGGCGTCTG
>DBCG01000103.1:0-198 GCA_002292945.1 Proteobacteria bacterium UBA964
CTGCGCGATTGGGTCTCCGATCCGAACGGCACCTTCTACCTGCTCGGTTCGGCGGTGGGGCCGCATCCCTATCCCTATCTCGTTCGCGAACTGCAATCCATCATCGGTCGCGAAGCCCGGGAGCAGTTCCTGGCGCGTGAGGGGCGCTTGCCGGACGCCGTGTTCGCTTGTGTGGGCGGCGGCTCCAACGCCATCGGC
>DBCG01000103.1:253-6714 GCA_002292945.1 Proteobacteria bacterium UBA964
GTGGGCGCGGCAGTGCGCTCGGCCAGAACGCTGCGAGTCTCTCTTACGGCTGGCCGGGCGTGTTGCAGGGATGCTATTCGTTGCTGCTACAGGACGAGAACGGACAGATCTACGAGACCGACTCCATCTCTGCGGGCCTCGACTATCCCGGCGTCGGCCCCGAGCACGCGCTGCTGCTCGCCGCAGGTCGTGTGCAATACGAGTCTGCGACCGACGAGGAGGCGCTCGAGGCGCTGCAGGAGTGCGCTCGCATGGAGGGCATCCTGCCTGCGCTCGAGACCGCACACGCCCTGCACGGCGCCAAGCGCTGGGCCGCACGGAATCCGGGTAAACACCTGCTGCTCAACATGTCGGGACGCGGCGACAAGGACATGCCGACGCTGCAGCGTACGCTGCTCGATGGCAAGCGGGCAGGCGTCCACGCACAGGGAGTCGAGCGATGAAGCCGCATGACCGCTTGAGCGCGGCGATCCGCGCCGCATCGGCCGACGGTGGCCCCGCCATCGTCGCCTTCCTCACCGCCGGCTTCCCCGAAGCCCAAAAGTTCCGTGAGCACCTGCACGCCGTGGCGGCGGGTGCGGATGTGGTCGAGATCGGCGTACCGTTCACCGATCCGATGGCCGACGGCATGACCATCCAGCGATCGAGCCAGGTGGCGCTCAAGCAGGGCGTGAGTCTGCGCTGGATCCTCGCCGAGCTCGGTGCGATGCAGCGTCCGGCGGCGCCGCTCGTCTTGATGAGCTACCTCAACCCGCTGCTGCAGTACGGCTATGAGCGCCTCGCCGCCGATGCGGCGGCGGTCGGCGTCTGCGGCTTCATCGTGCCTGATCTGCCGTTCGACGAAGGCGACGATCTGCGCGCTGCGTTGCGGACGGTAGGTGTCGCGCTCGTTCAGATGGTGACCCCGGTGACGACTCCCGCGCGTCTCGCGCAGGTCTGCACCGCCAGCGAGGGTTTCGTCTACGCCGTCACCATGACCGGTACCACCGGCAAGTCCGTCGAGGTGCCCGACAGCGTGCTCGAGTACCTCGCGCGCGTGCGTGCCGCGTCGCCGGTGCCGGTCTGTGCGGGTTTCGGCATCCGCTCGGCGGCGCAGGTCGCGCGCCTGCGCGGTACGGTCGAGGGTGCGGTGGTCGGCTCTGCGCTCGTCGAGGTGCTGGAGCGCGGAGAAGACCCGACCGCTTGGCTCCGCGCGCTGCGCGGGGGTTGAACGAACGGAGCGCTCAGCGCCGCCGTGCGCTCCACAGCACGACCGCAGCAACGATCAGCAGCAGCCAGCCCACGGGACCCGGGGCGAGCTCGAAGCCGAACCACAGCAGGCTGCCGAAGCCGAGCGCCGTGCCGATGAGGGTGCGGTTGCGGCGCTGCTCGGACTCGAGCATCTCGCGCCGCAGCGTGGTGATCTCCTGCGACCGCACGCCGAGGGCGAGCTTGCCGTCTTCGGCCTGCTGCACGGCCACTTTCATGAGTGACGGTAGTGCGTGCAGCGAGGTGAGGATGTCGGGGAGGTTCCGGCGGATATGCTTGAACTGCGCCCGCGGGCTGATCCGGTCCGACATCCACTCGCGCAGGATCGGCGCGGCGGTCTGCCAGATGTCGAGCTCCGGGTAGAGGTCGCGGCCGAGGCCTTCGATGTTGAGCAGCGTCTTCTGCAGCAGGATCAGCTGCGGTTGGATGCGCATGTCGAAGCGGCGCGAGATGTCGAACAGGCGCAGCAGGATGGTGCCGAAGGAGATGTCCTTGAGCGGCCGGTCGAAGATGGGTTCGAGCACGGTGCGGATGGCGGATTCCATCTCGTCGACGCGGGTGTCCGGAGGTACCCAGCCCGATTGCACGTGTAGCTCGGCCACGCGGCGGTAATCCCGGTCGAACACGGCGAGGAAATTCTCGGCCAAGTAGTGCTGGTCGCGGATATCGAGCGTGCCCACGATGCCGAAATCGATGGCGGCGTAGCGCGGGTTCGCGGGGTCGTCGATCAGCACGAAGATGTTGCCGGGGTGCATGTCGGCGTGGAAGAAGTTGTGCCGGAACACCTGTGTGAAGAAGATCTTCACGCCGTTCTGGGCGAGCATCGCGATGTTCGCGCCCTTGGCGCGCAGTGTGTCCATGTCGCTGATGGTCACGCCGCGGATGCGCTCCATCACCATCACATCGATGCGGCAGAGGTCCCAGTACACCGCCGGGACATGCAGCAGCGGCGACCCTTCGAAGTTGCGTTTGAGCTGCGAGGCGTTGGCGGCTTCGCGCATCAGGTCGAGCTCGTCGAGGATGGTCTTCTCGTATTCATCGACGATCTCGTCGACGCGCAGCCGTCGGGCCTCGGTGGAGTGGGTCTTGGCGAGGCGCGCGAGTTCGTGCATCACCTCGAGATCGCGCGAGATGATCCCGCGCATGCCGGGGCGCAGCACCTTGATGACCACATCGTCACCGTTCTTCAGCGTCGCCGCGTGCACCTGTGCGATCGAGGCTGCCGCGAGCGGTTGCGCTTCGAAGCTCGCGAAGGATTCGGTGACGGGTCTGCCGAGCGACTTCTCGATGATGGCGCGCGCGGTCGCGTTGTCGAACGGCGGCACGCGGTCCTGGAGCTTGGCGAGCTCGACGGCGATATCGGGTGGCAGAAGGTCGCGACGCGTGGAGAGCGCCTGCCCGAACTTGATGAAGATGGGGCCGAGCTCTTCGAGCGCGAGCCGTAGGCGCTCGGCACGCGGGGCCTGTTTACGCCGCTCGAGCCAGGTCCAGGGTGAGGCGAGGAACACGAAGCGCAGCGGGCGGTAGAGGTGGGTCTCGCGCACGAACTCGTCGAGCCCGTGGCGCACCAGAACGCGCTGGATCTGGATGAGGCGCGCCATCACTTGAAGCTTCATGGTGCCGGCTCTGTGGTGGCAGCCAAGCGCGCTTCGAGGTGGGCGATCTGCGCCTCTGCGCGATCGATATCCTCGCGCAGGCGGTCGACATCGCTCATGAACGCCTCTGCTTCGGCGGCAGGCACGAGGTCGCCGCGTTCGTGGGCGAAATACTCGGCGGCGTTGCGGACCGCGGTGTCGGCGGCGTGGCGACCGAAGCCGAATACGCTGCCTGCGAACCGCATGACCTGATGCGCGGGCGCATCGCCGACGAAGCGGGACAGCTCCTCTTCGAGGTCCGGGCGCAACAGAAGGCCGAGTTCGCGATAGCGCTGCAGAAGCTCCGTGTCGCCACGTACCTGTACGGTGCCCGACCGTAACAGGTGCTCGGGTGAGGGGCCTGCGAGAGCGACGAGGTTCACGGGGCTGCCCTCGACCTCGGCGTCGAAATCGCCGTCGGGGTCGCGTGCGATCCGCAGCGTGCTGCCCAAGGATTCGAGCCCGATGCGCACGCCGAGGCCGCTGAGCGTGATGCGCAGGCGGCGGCCGCGCAGCGCGGCGCAGAGCTCGCGCGCCCGGGGCGAGGCGCCGAGATTGCGGTTCAAGAGGTTTTCGACGAGTTCGGTCAGCATGCGGACGACGGCGGTCAGTAACGGTAGCCGCGGTGCAGCGCCACGATCCCACCGGAGAGGTTGTGGTAGCGGCAATCCTCGAGACCCGCGTCGCGCATCATGCCGAGCAGGGTCTCCTGGTCGGGATGCTTGCGGATGGACTCGGCGAGGTAGCGGTAGCTGTCCTCGTCGCGCGCGATCATGCGGCCTAGGAACGGCAGGACGCGGAACGAGTAGGCGTCGTAGAGGGGCTTGAGGCCGGGCGCCACCGGTTGAGAGAACTCGAGCACCATCAGTTGACCGCCCGGACGCAGCACGCGGCGCATCGAGGCGAGGGCGGCCGCCTTGTCGGTGACATTGCGCAGGCCGAAGGCGATGGTGACGCAGTCGAAGCTGCTGTCCGCGAACGGGAGGCGCTCGGCATTGGCCTGCGCATAGGCGATGCCGCGGGTGAGACCGACATCGAGGAGCCTGTCACGACCGTGGGCGAGCATCGCGCCGTTGATGTCCGAGAGCACGACGAGCCCCTGTTCGCCGACCTGGGCCGCGAGTCCGCGCGCGAGGTCGCCGGTCCCGCCCGCGACATCGAGCGCTCGCTGGCCGGGGCGCAGGTGTGTCTGGGAGAGCGTGAACTGTTTCCAGACGCGGTGCAGGCCGCCGGACATCAGATCGTTCATGAGGTCGTAGCGGGGGGCGACCGAGTCGAATACCCCTCTTACGCGCCGGGCCTTGTCCTCCCAGGCGACCTCCTCGAAGCCGAAATGCGTGGTTTTCCCGTCCTGCGGCGCGTCCATCCGGTCATTGTAACGGCTGCCTCTGGCAATCGGCGCCGCGACGGAACAAAACCGTGTCTGGACGCCCCCGACTTCCGGTCTACCTTCCGGCCGCCGCCACCCGCTCAAGATACTGCGTCCAGAGCGCGGCCTGGTCCCGGCCGAGTTCCTGCAGGTACTTCCAGCTGTAGAGACCGCTATCGTGGCCATCGTCGAACACGAGCCGCACGGCGTACTGACCCACCGGTTCGATCTCGCGGATGCCCACCGCCTGCTTGCCGAGCACCAGCGTCTCCTGGCCTGGGCCATGCCCTTTCACCTCGGCCGAGGGCGACTGCACGCGCAAGAATTCGAAGGGCAGGGCGTACTGCTCATCCGGGCCGAAGGCGACCTCCAGCACCCGCGACTGGCGGCGCAGGCGCAGCTCGGTGGGGACGGGCATATCCAGACGGTCGTTCCGGGGGGGTGTGTCCATGGGCGCATCCTAACGGTCGTACAGCCCTTGTCCACGGTGACATTTGTCCGCCGCTCTCCGATACTCGGCTGATGTGTGGTTGATCGTCAGACGGGGGTTTGATGGCTGTAACGGACACTTCGCATCCCGACTATTTCCATAAAGTCGTGGATTGCCAGTGGGCATGTCCTGCCCACACCGATGTGCCGGAGTACATCCGGCTGATCGCCCAAGGGCGTTTCACCGACGCGTACCTCGTCAACCGACGCTCGAACGTCTTCCCGGGCATCCTCGGGCGGGTCTGCGACCGGCCCTGTGAGCCGGCTTGTCGCCGCGGCCGCGTCGAGGAGAAACCGGTCGCGATCTGCCGCCTGAAGCGCGTCGCGGCCGACCACAAGGACGAATTCCGCGACCGGCTGCCGCCCATCCCGACCCAGAAGAACGGCAAGAAGATCGCCTGCATCGGCGCGGGCTGCGCCTCGCTGACCGTCGCCAATGACCTGATGCCGCTCGGCTACGAGGTCACGATCTTCGAGCAGTTCGCCATCGCCGGTGGGCTGATGCGCACCAACATCCCCTCGTTCCGCCTTCCCGGGTCTGTGATCGACGAGGAGATCGCCGCCATCGTCGATATGGGTGTGGACCTGCGCCTGGGTCATCGCATCGAGTCGATGCGCAAGCTCCTCGAGGAAGAGGGCTTCGATGCCGTCTTCGTCGGATCCGGCGCGCCGAAGGGCAAAGAATTGACCCTGCCCGGCCGCCAGGAAGGCGCCGCCAACATCCACATCGGCATCACCTGGCTCGAATCGATCGCGTTCGAGCATGTGAAATCGGTGGGCGAGACCGTGTTGATCATCGGCGTCGGCAACACCGCGATGGATTGCTGCCGCAGTTCGCTGCGCTTGGGCGCCAAGAGCGTGAAGGTGATGGCACGCAAGCCGAGGCAGTTCTTCAAGGCATCCGAGTGGGAACTCGAAGACGCCGAAGCCGAGAGCGTCGAGATCGTCATCAACCGCTCGCCCAAATCCTTCGTGGTCGAGGGCGGAAAGCTCAAGGGCATGCTGTTCGATGTCATGGAGTACGAGGTGGATGCGCGTGGCCGCATCACCGCCGAGCGCGTCACGGCCGAGGAGTTCCTGCCAGCCGACGACGTGATCCTCGCGATCGGCCAGGAGAACGCCTTCCCCTGGATCGAGCGCGACCTCGGCATCGAGTTCGACAAGTGGGAGGTCCCGAAGGTCGATGCGGTGACGCACGAGAGCACGCGTCCGGGCGTGTTTTTCGGCGGTGACGCAGCCTTCGGCCCCAAGAACATCATCTGGTCGGTGGAGCACGGCCACCAGGCCGCGATCTCCATCCATCAGTATTGCCAGGGCAAGCCGGCCAGCGAGCGTATGGCGCCCGGGGTCAACCTGCAGAGCCGCAAGATGGGCATGCATGAGTGGTCGTACAACAACGACTACAGCGGCATCGAGCGCCGTCTCGTGCCGCATGTCTCGCTCAAGGAGCGCTTCAAGAACATCGACATCGAGGTCGAGCTCGGCTTCACCGCCGAGCAGGCCGCCGCCGAGGTGCAGCGCTGTCTCAATTGCGATGTGCAGACGGTGTTCGACGCCAAGCTCTGCATCGAGTGCGACGCTTGCATCGATATCTGCCCGGTCGATTGCCTGACCATGACGCCAGACGGCGAGGAGGCCGATCTGCGAACGCGGCTCAAGGCGCCAGCGCAGAACATCACGCAGGCGCTCTATGTCAGCGAGCCGCTCAAGCACACGGGCCG
>DBCG01000103.1:6798-7519 GCA_002292945.1 Proteobacteria bacterium UBA964
GCCTGGGACATGCAGAAATCATGGGTCAAGTGGCCGCACGCGATCGACCAAGAGGCCGCCCGATGAACGCTGTGCTTTCTCGCGTCAACGACTTCGTCATCAAGATCGCCTCGGTCAACGGCACCGGTTCGGCGAGCGCCAACACGCTGCTGATGAAGTCGATCTTCCGCAGCGGCATCCCGGTGATGGGCAAGAACTACTTCCCCTCCAACATCCAGGGTCTGCCGACCTGGTACGAGATCCGCGTCTCGAAGGATGGCCATGTCGCGCGCTCGGGTAAGGTCGACATCATGGTCTGCATGAACGCCGAGACCTACGCACGCGATGTGCGCGAAGTCGCGCCGGGCGGCTACCTCATCTATGACTCCACCTGGCCGCGGCCGGCGCTGCTGAAGCGCGACGATGTCACGGTGATGGGCGTGCCGCTCGCGCGTCTGTGCAACGAGAACTTCAAGGGCGTGCGCACGCGCATCCTGATGAAGAACATCTGCTACGCGGGTGTGCTCGCGGCGCTGCTCGACCTCGACCTTGCACGCATCCGGGAACTCTTGGCCGAGACCTACGCCAAGAAGCCTGCGCTGGTCGATGCGAATATGCAGGCCATCCAGTTGGGCTACGACTACGCGAAGGCGAACTTCGCCTGTCCGCTGCCCCTGCGCGTCGAGCGGATGGACAAGACGGCCGGTCACATCATGATCGACGGCAACACCGCGGCGGCGCT
>DBCG01000103.1:7661-26037 GCA_002292945.1 Proteobacteria bacterium UBA964
TTCATCCAGGCCGAGGATGAACTCGCGGCCATCGGCATGGTGCTCGGTGCCAACTGGAACGGCGCGCGCGCCTTCACGGCGACCTCCGGGCCCGGCGTGTCGCTGATGGGCGAGTTCCTGGGTCTCGCGTACTACGCGGAGGTACCGGCGGTGCTGTTCGATGTGCAGCGTGTGGGGCCGTCCACCGGCATGCCGACGCGGACGCAGCAGTGCGATCTGCTCGCGGCGGCCTATGCCTCGCACGGCGACACGAAGCATGTCTGCCTGTATCCCGCCAACCCGGAAGAGTGCTTCTATATGGCCGTCCAGGCCTTCGATCTCGCCGAGCGCCTGCAGACGCCGATCATGGTGATGCTCGACCTCGACATCGGCATGAACGACTGGATGTGCCGAGACCTGAAGTGGGACGACAGCCGGCAGCCGGACCGGGGCAAGATCCTCGGACGCGAGGAGCTCGAGAAGATCGAGAAGTTCCACCGCTATGTCGACAAGGACGAGGACGGCATCCCCTACCGTACCTTCCCCGGCGTGCACCCGAAAGGCGCGTATTTCACGCGCGGCTCGGGTCACACGCAGTTCGGCACCTATACGGAAGATGCGACCGAGTACCAGATCGTGCTCGATCGGCTCGTGCGCAAGTTCGCGACCGCCAAGCGCCTCGTGCCGGAGCCTGTGTTCCAGGGCAGCGGCAAGGCGCAGGCGGCGATCGTCTCGCTCGGCAGCTGCGATGGCGCGATACACGAGGCGCTCGATGTCATCGCCTCGCGCGGTGTGCAGCTCGATTACATGCGCGTGCGCGGCTTCCCGTTCGGCGAGGAGGTCGAGAAGTTCCTCGCGGAGCACGAGATCATCTATGTGGTCGAGCAGAACCGAGACGCGCAGCTGAAGTCGTTGCTGACCCTCGAGACCCGCGTCGAGAAGTCGAAGCTGCGCTCGCTGCTGCACTACAGCGGCCTGCCCGTGTCCTCCAAGTTCATCGTGGACGGCGTGCTCGCGGACCTCGGCGAAGGCCGCCGCGCCGTCACGGGAGTCGCGTCATGACCTACATCCCGAAGCCGAAGATCGCCCACCCCTCGCTGCCGCGCAACGAGCTCGGCCTCACGCGGCGCGACTACGAAGGCTCGCTCTCGACGCTCTGCGCCGGTTGCGGCCACGACAGCATCACCGCTGCGATCATCGAAGCCTCCTGGGGCATCTCGCTGCGCCCCGAGAACCTCGTCAAGCTCTCAGGGATAGGCTGCTCCTCGAAGACCACGGCGTATTTCGTCGGCGGCGCGCATGGCTTCAACTCCGTGCACGGGCGCATGCCCTCGATCGCCATGGGCGCCAACGCCGCCAACCGCGACCTTTACTACATCGGCATCTCGGGCGACGGCGATTCGCTTTCCATCGGTCTTGGGCAGTTCTGCCATGCCATCCGCCGCAACACCGACATGCTCTACATCATCGAGAACAACGGTGTGTATGGCCTGACCAAGGGCCAGTTCTCGGCTTCGGCGGACATCGGTACCAAGGCCAAAAAAGGCGAGGTCAACCAGCAGCCGCCCATCGACCCTGTGCTGCTCGCCATGAACTTGGGCGCGGGTTTCGTCGCGCGCAGTTTCTCGGGCGACAAGAAGCAGTTGGTGCCGCTCATCCAGGCGGGTCTCGAGTACCCGGGTTTCGCGCTCATCGACGTGCTTTCGCCCTGCGTCACCTTCAACGACCACGAGGGTTCGACCAAGAGCTACCAGTACACCCGGGAGCACTACGAACCGGTGGTCGAGGCGGACTTCGTCCCCTTCCAGCGCGAGATCACCACCGACTACGGCGCGGGCGAGGCGGTGCCGGTGATGCTGCACGACGGTAGCCGTGTGCTGCTGCGCAAGTTGGCCGAGGGCTATGATCCGACCGACGCGCATGCCGCCTACGATTATGTGCAGCAGCACATCGCCCAGGGCGAGTACCTCACCGGGCTGCTGCACTGCCGTTCGACCACGGATACCGAGTTCCATGCGCTCAACCGCACCCCCGACCAGCCTCTGAACGGGGTGCCGTTCGGCAAACTGGTCCCTGGCGCCAAGGCGCTCGAGAAGGTGTTGGCGCGGTACCGCTGACGGGCTACACTTGCGCCCGCGCACGATGCGCGGATATCTCGTTGGAGAGCAGGACATGGGCAAGGGAGACACCAGGACCCGTCGCGGGAAGATCTATCAGGGTTCGTTCGGCAAGAGCCGTCCGAAGGATCCGGTGCGCGCCAAGAAGCGCGTCGCCAAGAAGACCGGCACCAAGAAATAACGAAGCCGGTCCTGTCAGGGCACAGGTCGCAGCGGCCCGCGGGAGCGATTCCGCGGGCCTTCTGTTTTTAGGCCGGCGCTATCGCCCCGGCACCTTGACCTTCGACAGCACGGCTGCGCCCACCGCGAGCGCCACCGCCGCCGCGAGGAACGAGGCGCCCGGGAAGGGTGGATGGGTCGCCGTCGCCCAGCTGAAGAGATGCGTCATCGTGAACGGGATGACGACGGCGGTGAAGCTCACGATCCCCGCGATCGCGCCCTGCAGCTCGCCCTGGGCGTTGGCGGGTGTCGCGCGGGAGAGGATCGCGCGCAGTGCGGGCATGGTGAGGCCGATCAGGCAGGCGAGCGGCACGCTCGCGAACAGCATCGTGGGCGTCGTCGCGAACGCATAGCCGACGAATCCGACCGCGCCGCAGGCGAGGCCGAGCAGCGCGGTGCGGTGTTCGCCGATGCGCTTGGTGAAGAGCCCGACCAGCCCGCCCTGCACGATGATGGTGCCGAAGCCGAGGACGGCGAGGGACAGACCCACGTCGCGCTCCGTCCATCCGAACTTCGCCATCGTGACCCAGACCCAAGTGGAGGGCAGGGTGTCGTGGCCGATCTGGTACATGAGGAGCACGAACAAGACCAGCATCGCCCCGGGGATGCGGCGCATCGACTGCAGCGCTCCGAGCGCATTGGCGCGGCGCGCCGAGAACTCGCGGCGGTCGGCGGGCGGCAGGGTCTCGCGCATCACGGCGAGCGCGATGAGGAAGTTGACGGCGGTGAACGCGGCGGCCGCGAAGAACGGCACGCGCGGCCCGTACTGCCCGAGCAGGCCGCCGATCACGGGGCCGATCACGAAGCCCATGCCCCAAGCGGCGCCGTTGAGGCCGAAATATTTGGCCCGCTTCTCGGGCGGGATGATGTCGGCGACCACCGCGTTGGCGGTGGCGAAGGTGGCGCCCGCGATGCCTGCGATGATCCGCCCCACGAAGAGCCACGCCAGCGTCGGCGCGAGACCGATGAGCACATAGTCGATGGCGAGTGTGGCCAGTGAGGCGAGCAAGATGGGCTTGCGGCCATACTTGTCGCTCAGGTTGCCGAGCACCGGCGAGAACAGGAACTGCATCAGCGCATAGGAGAGCGTGAGCCAGCCGGCGATCGGCGCGGCCTCCGCGAGCGGCAGTCCCGAGAGCTCCATGATGAGCTTGGGCGCCACCGGGATGATGATGCCGATGCCCATCGAGTCGATGAACAGCGCCATCGCGGCGACCGGCAGCATGCGTCGCCGTGGATCGGGTGCGCCTGGCGCGTGGGTCGCACCGGGCGCAGCGGGGCTCACGCGATCGCAGCCCCGCGTGCAGCGCGATAGCGCATCACGGTCTCGAGTGCGCTGCGCGACACGGGTTGCAGGTCGACATCAGTGCTGGCGAGCGGCGTGACGCGCTCGCCCCAGCGCACGAGGTGCGCGCAGAAGGTGAGACCGCCGCCGAAGGCCGGCATCAGCAGCTGCGCACCGGGACGCACGCGGCCGTCCTCCAGCGCCTCGCAGAGCGCCACCGGAACGGTCGCCGCCGACATGTTGCCGTAGCGCTGCACGTTCACATACACGCGCTCCATCGGGATCCCGGCGCGCTTGGCGACCGACTCGATGATGCGCAGGTTCGCTTGGTGCGGGATCACGAGGTCGATGTCGTCGGGGCTGAGGCCGGCGCGCTTCAACACATCCTCGCAGGCGCTGCCCATACCGTGGACGGCCTTCTTGAAGATCTCCTGCCCCTCGAACTGCCACTCGGTGGCCCCGAGCATGCGGCCCTGATGGGTGTAGGCGCCGCCGATGCCGTGGATGCGCAGGATCTCGCGGGACTCGCCGTAGCAGCCGAGTTTCTCGATCTGCAGGCCCTCGTCGCGGTCGGTGGCCTGCAGCACGACGGCGGCAGCGCCATCGCCGAACAGCACGGCGACATTGCGGTCGTTCCAGTCCATGTAGGGCGAGATGAGCTCGCCACCCGCGACCAGCGCCGTGCGCACCACGCCGCTGCGGATCATCGCGGTCGCTGTGGAGAGCGCATAGAGGAAGCTCGTGCAGGCGGTGTTGAGGTCCATCGCGGCGCAGCCGTCGGCGCCGAGACGCTGCTGCAGGCTGGAGGCCATGTTCGGACACTGGTCGTCGTGGGTCGTCGAGCCGACGACGATGAGGTCGATGTCGCTGCCCTGCAGGCCCGCGCAGGCGAGGGCTCGGGCGCCGGCGATATGGAAGAGGTCGTTGAGCGAGGTATGGGCGATGCGCCGCTCACGGATGCCGGTGCGGGAGGTGATCCACTCGTCCGAGGTCTCCATGAAGGTGGCGATGTCGCCGTTCGATAGGATGTTGGGCGGCAGGCATTTGCCCCAACCCGTGATGGCCGCATTCGGCATAAGGGATCCCTCGCGCGTGGTCCGGCCCGTCTATTCGGGCGAGCCCCGCAGGATACGCCCCCTCGCGGCGCGCTTCCATGCGTCGTCGGTCCGGTCAGCCAAGTGCGGTGAGCACCTCCAGCGAGACGCGCTCCGCCGATTCGAACGCGCCTTCGAAGCCGCGGCTACCGAGGGCGGTATGTTCGCCGCAGAAAAACAGCCGCTGGTGTGGCATCGCCATCGCGGCGCGCAGCTCGCGTACCTGTCCGGGTTGGAAGATCGCCCAGCTGCCTGCGGCGAACGGATCGGCGGTCCAGGAGTGCACTGCACCCACGGTGAGCAGACCCTTGGAAGCGGGCCGCAGCCGTGCGAACTCGTCGAGGATCATGCGCTTGCTTTCCTCGACGTCGAAGCGGTCGATGGAGAGGCCGTTCAGGCCGCGGCACCACACGGTGAGGCTCGTGACCTCGCTGTCGCTGCGGCCGAAGCGTTGGGCGAGCACCATGCCGAGCGGTCCGTCGGTCCACATCGAGGGCGAGAGGCCGTCCGTCTCCCAGAACGGCTTCTTGGCGAGCAGGTGGAACTGGGTGATGGGGAGGTAGCCGAGTGTCTGGATGGCCTTGTGCTGCAGCGCGGACGGCAGCGGATCGATCGTGACATTACGCAGCGTCGAGAACGGCATCGAGCAGACGACCGCCTTGGCGGAGTGTCGCGAGCCATCGGCGCAGCGCACGACCGCGCCGGTGGCGTCCGCTTCGATCGCTGCGACACGCTTGCCTTGCAGCAGATCGCCCTTGAGACGGCGGGCCATGGCGATCGGCAGGTTCTGGTTACCGCCCTTGCAGGCACCGAGCAGAAAATCCGTCGTCGCCGCGCTGCGGTTCACGGCCTGCCAGTGGTTGGCGGAAGCCTGCTGCAAGAGCGAGACATCGTGCGCAGTGGTGCCGTAGGCGATGTTGGTGTCGTAGCCGAGGCGGATCTGCGCGTCGGTCGCCCCTTGCGCTGAGAGGAAATCATGCACGGAGATGTCATGCTGCGCGTGCGCGGCGTCGTGCCAGTTCGCGAGGTCTTTGAAGGGCATATGCTGTTGGAAGATCGCAGCGGCCCAGCCCCAAGGCGGCAGCTTGCGCTGATCACCTGTGAACGGGTTGCGTGGATGTGCCGCCCAGTCCGCAAGCGGCACATGTTCATCGCCGATGAAAAGTGCTTGACCGGCGCGGTTGCCGGACGTCCTCGGCGCGAGGTTCACGATCTCGACGCCGTTGCGTTGCGCCGCAGCGAGCGTACGGCCATAGGCGTTCGACACGGTATTGCCGCCCGCTTCGGGATGGCCTGGCAGGTCGAACAGGGTGTAGAGGCGACCGCCGATGCGACGACGCCCCTCGAGCACCAATACTTTGAAGCCGCTCTCTTCGAGGGTCAGTGCGGTCTCGAGGCCCGAAAGCCCGGCACCGATGACGATCACATCGGGCTGACCGTTGCCGGCGGCGTGCACGCCAGGCGCCAAGCTCGCGAAGGAGGTGGCGGCGGATGAGATCAGGAAATCTCGACGGGACAGGGTCACAGGCAGCCACCTCGCGGCGGGTCGGTGCCTGACATCATGGCAGAAGGCAGATGGAGGGTCGTCGGGAAAGCCGTGACATCCCGCGGGAGGTCCGTCACTATCTTGTACATCTTTTAGGTGGACAAAACCTGAACAAAACATGAACAAGCCCGCGCCGTATCCCCTCAGTGGGCAGTTCACGACCAAGGCGGTGTCCCAGGCCACCGGACTGAGTGTCGAGACCTTGCGGGCTTGGGAGCGTCGATACGAGGTCGTACAGCCCTGCCGGGATGACGGTGGCCGCAGGTCCTATACCGCTGCGGATGTCGCCCGATTGCGTCTGTTGCGCACCGCCACTGAACTCGGTCACACCATCAGCCGCCTCGCCAAGCTCGATGCGGACGAGCTCGCCAAACTGGTCGCGGACTCTGGCGGTCAGGCTCGGCCCGGCCCGACCCGTGGGCAGTCCTATGTGGACCGGGCGCTCGACGCCACGGTCCACTCGGACCCCTATGGCGTCGAGGAAGTGCTGACTTCGGCCGTGGCGCTGTTGCCGCCCAATGAGGTGGTGCACTCGGTATTGGTGCCGCTGGTCCGTGAGGTCGGTGAGCGTTGGCACCGCGGCGAAGTGTCGATCGCACAGGAGCACATGGTCACCGACATCGTGCGCCGTCTGATCATCTCCGTGTCGCGGGGGTACCTGCGCAACGACCAGGGGCCCTGTCTCGTGCTGGCGACGCTGTCCGGCGAGCGCCATGAGCTCGGTATCCTGATGTGCAGTTGGCTGGCGGCGACGCGCCGGTTCCGGACGCACTATCTGGGCGCCGATTGCCCGGCGGAAGAGCTCGCCCGCTTCGCCCTCGAGGTCGAGGCGCGTGCGGTGTTGGTGTCGCTCGTCATGCCGGAGAACGAGGTGCCGGCGCTCGAGCAGTTGGCGGCCCTCGCCGATGCGCTGCGGGGTCGTTGCGAGGTGTGGGTGGGCGGATTCGCGGCGCGGATGCTGTCGACGGACGAGCTGCCGCCGGGCTGCGTGATGCTGCCCACAGGTCAGGATTTCGAGCAGCGCTTGGATCTGCTCTCGGCGCAGCACTACAGCTGATCCACCGGTTCGGGCTTTGCACATCTTTTCAGGCAGACCGGGAGACCGTCCCTCGCATTCAGCTGGTGCATGCGGTACTTTCATGCCATGAGATCGACGCGTCGCAGCGCCTTCCGGGTTCTCTGTGCCGGGCTTCTGGGCCTGCTCGCCGCCTGTGGCGGTGGCGGCGGCGGCGGGTCGTCGACATCGCCCCAATCTGCCGCGCCGCCTCCTCTGCCCATCGGCAAAGCCGAGGCTTTCCGCTTCCTCAACCAGACCACCTTCGGCGCGACCGAGGCCGAGGCAGCCCGACTGATCGGCCTGGGTGATGTGACCAACGCCTATTCGCGCTGGCTCGACGCCGAGATCGCGAAGCCCACACAGTTGCTGCTGCCCACCGTCGTCGCGGCATATCCGAATCCGGTGCCGACCGGGTTCAATCCGTCGACCCTCAATACTTTCCGCCAAGAGCAGTGGTTCGCCAATGCCTTGCGTGGCGAGGACCAATTGCGGCAACGCGTGGCGTTCGCGCTCTCGCAGATCATGGTGGTCTCGCAGGTGGGTGCACTCAATAATCTGCCGTTCGCCACCGCTGATTTCCACGACATGTTGGCGCGCAACGCCTTCGGCAACTTCCGCACGCTGCTCGAGGACGTCACGCTGCACCCGGCGATGGGCATCTACCTCTCGATGCTCGGCAACCGTCGCGCGGTCGCCAACACCAACCTGCGTCCCGATGAGAACTACGCGCGCGAATTGGCGCAGCTGTTCAGCGTCGGTCTCGTACAGCTGAACATCGATGGCAGTGTGCGCAACGACGCCTCCGGACAGCCGATCCCGACCTTCAGCCAAGTGGAGACCGAAGGGTTCGCGCGGGTGTTCACCGGCTGGAACTGGGCTTGCCCGAGCACCAACCCGACCTGCACCTTCAACAATACGCGGGTCGAGCTCGGCTATTCGGCGAACTTCAACCAAGTCAAACCGATGCAGCTCTACGCCGATCAGCACGAGACCGGCACCAAGCAACTCCTCAACTACAGCGGCGTAACCTTGCCGAACGGCTTGCTGCCTGCGAACCAGACCGGCGCCAAGGATCTCGCGGACGCGCTGGACAACATCTTCAACCATCCGAATGTCGGTCCGTTCATCTCCAAGCAGCTGATCCAGAAGCTGGTGACGAGCAACCCTTCGCGCGCCTATGTGCAGCGTGTGGCCGAGCGTTTCAACAACGACGGCAGCGGCCGCCGTGGCAACCTCGACGCGGTGGTCCGTGCGATCCTGCTCGACGCCGAGGCGCGTAATCCCCCCGCGGGCGCGGTCGCGGGCAAGCTGAAGGAGCCGTTGCTGCGACTGACGCAGTTCTGGCGTGCCTATAACGTGACCTCGACGAGCGGCAGACTCGGTGTCGCACGCAACTTCACGGGTGGTTCGCCTTCGACGCAGTTCGGCCAAGGGCAGGGGCTGTCGCCCTCCGTGTTCAACTTCTTCAGCCCGTTCTACGCGCCGCCCGGTGAGATAGCCGACGGTGGATACGTCTCCCCCGAGATGCAGCTCGGCACCGAGATCCTCGCGGCCTCCACCACCAATTATTTCTACACCCAAGCCTTCGTGCGCACGCAGGCGCAGGCCGCGACCCTCAACGCCGATGACATGTACATCAACACTGCGGACGAGCTCGCACTGGCAGCGGACTCCGAGGCGCTCGTCAACCGCGTCGCCGACAAGCTGCTCGGTGGGGCGGGGCAGATGTCGGCCGCCCTGAAAGCGGAGACCAAGACCCAGATCGAACGAACGACCGTGCCAGCGACCAACCCGGCCAATGCGCTCGCGACGCGGTCGGCCGATGCGATCTACTTCATCGTGACTTCGCCCGAGTTCGCCCTGCAGAGATGAACGCATGAATCACCAACGCCGCAAGTTTCTCCGGGCCGCTGCTGCGGGCGGCGCGCTGTACGCGTTCGGTCGGACGCCGGACACGGTGTGGGCGCAGGCGGCCGGCACTGGGGGCTTCAGCGACTACAAGGCGCTGGTCTGCCTCTTCATGTTCGGTGGCAACGATTCCTGGAACATGGTGGTGCCGACCAGCACCGCCGAGTACAACGCCTACGCGCGCTCGCGCGGCGGCGGTACCGCCTCGAGCCTCGCGATCGACCGTGCGGCGCTGCTGCCGGTCACCCGCGTGGGACAGGCCGCCGGTGACCCGAGTTTCGGTTTCCATCCGAGCATGACGGGCGTGCGTGACCTGTTCGCCGCCGGACGACTCGCCGTGCTGCCGAACATCGGGCCGTTGGTGCGGCCCACCACCAAGGCGCAGTACCAGAGCGCTGCGACCACCGGGCATACGCTGCCACCGCAACTGTTCTCGCACAACGATCAGCAAGACCAGTGGCACAGCCTGCGGGGTCGCGCCGTCATGCGCTCCGGCTGGGCGGGTCGGGTGGCTGATGTGCTCGCCTCGCGCACCGCCGATCAACAGCTCGCGCTCAATGTCTCTTTGGCGGGCCAGACTTTCTTCCAGGCGGGCGAGGTCGCGCGACCTTATGTCTCAGGGTCGACCGGGGCGGCTACCTTCACCGGTTTCGGTACCACTGGGGTGACGGGTGGCCGTCGGAGTTCGTTCGAAGCTTTGCTGACGGCAAGCAGCGGATCCTCCACCAACACCATGTACGAGCGCAGCTTCGCCACCGTGCAGCGCCGTGCGCTGCAGTACGCCGACCGTGTCAACGCGGCGATCGCGGCGGGCCCCAACTTCGCTGCACTGCCGAACACGGGTGTCACGCTCACGCCGTTGCAGACCCAGCTGCGTACCGTCGCCAAGATGATCGCCTCGCGTACGCAACTTTCGATGTCGCGGCAGATCTTCTTCGTGTCGGTCGGCGGCTTCGACCAGCACGACACGCTGCTCGCCGACCAGCCGGGCCTGCTGACCAATGTGAGCAGCTCGATCAAGATGTTCAGCGACGCCGTTGCGGAGATCGGCCTGCAGGACAGCGTCACGTTGTTCACGCATTCGGACTTCGGCCGTACGCTGACCTCGAACGGCGACGGCTCCGATCATGCTTGGGGTGGCGTGCAACTGGTCGCGGGTGGCGCTGTGCGCGGTGGTCGTTTCTACGGCGATTATCCGTTGCTCGAGATCGGCAGCGCGCTCGAGATCGGTGGCGGCCGCATCATCCCGACGGTCTCCGCCGATCAGTATGCCGCCACGCTCGCGCGCTGGTTCGGCGTCACCGATACCGATCTGGCCAAGGTGGCGCCGAGCATCGGTAATTTCGCGCAGCGGGATCTCGGGTTCTTCGCCTGACGGAACCTTCAGGGTCGCAGCGTCGCCGGGGTCATCGGCGTATCCACGGCCGGCGCCGGTTGCCGTCCTTGCTCCACGAACTTCGCCACGCCATCACCGCCCGGCCAAGGGCTACGGTCGGCGCGCACGGTGTGGCGACCGCTGACGATGCCGCAGTGGTAGCGCGCGCGGCCGGCGGTGATCCAGATCTCATCGCCCTCGGCGAGGACGCTGCCCCACTGCCGCTGCAGCAGCCGGAAACGGTCCATCTCGACCTTGAACCAGAAGCTCTGATGGTGGGTCAGTCGCCGCACTTCGAGTTCAAGCGGCGCCGCAGCAGCGGCAGGTGACGCAGGATCGGTGATGAGCTGCGCGCCGAACGCGCGGGTCCAAGGCGGCGGTGGGGATGCGGTGGGCACCGCATCGAGCAGGATGTCGCCCGGCTGCACGGGGGTGGTGGCGCGATACTCGGGCGTCGCAAAGGCTTGGCAGAGCGGTTCGAGGTGCGCGGCGCCCGCCCAGCCCCAGGCGGCGATACCCGTCCAAGCGAGTGCTGGTACGGCCAGTACGGCGAGCGCGATCCGGATCCGCCGCCGCGTGCGCCCTTCACCGTCGAGCCCGGCGCCATCTGCGAGCAGCAGCACACCCAGCGAGACGGGCACCGCTGCCACGATCAGCGCGATGAGGCCGAGTGCAAGATCGTTCACTGGCCGACGCGACCGAGACGGTCAGAGGATGAAGCGGCTGACATCCTCGTCCTGCGCGAGCGCGCCCAGGCTCTCGTCCACGCGCTTTGCGTCGATCACCACGGTGCTGCCGCGCTGCTCGACGGCGTCGTACGAGAGCTCCTCGAGCAGGCGCTCCATCACGGTGTGCAGGCGCCGCGCTCCGATGTTCTCGGTGTTCGAGTTGACCTGTGCGGCGATCTCGGCGATGCGGCGGATGCCCTCGGTGGTGAACTCGATGCCGACGCCTTCGGTGGCGAGCAGCGCGGTGTACTGCCGCGTCAGCGAGGCATCGGGTTCGGTGAGGATGCGTACGAAGTCCTCGACCAGCAAGGAATCGAGCTCGACGCGGATCGGGAACCGGCCCTGCAGCTCGGGGATGAGATCCGAGGGCTTGGCGAGGTGGAAAGCGCCCGAGGCGATGAAGAGGACATGATCGGTCTTGAGCGCGCCGTACTTGGTGTTGACGGTGCAGCCTTCGACCAGCGGCAGCAGGTCGCGCTGTACGCCCTCTCGCGAGACATCGGCGCCATAGGATTCCTGCCGGCGGCAGACTTTGTCGATCTCGTCGATGAACACGATGCCGTTCTGTTCGGCGTTGTGCACCGCCGCGGCGCGCAGCTCTTCTTCGTTGACGAGTTTGCCGGACTCCTCCTCGAGCAGGATCTTGCGCGCCTCTCGGACCTTGAGTTTGCGCGGTTTGCTGCGTCCTGCGCCGAGGTCCTTGAACATCGAGCGCAGCTGCTGCTGCATCTCTTCCATGCCGGGCGGCACCATGATGTCGACACCCGGCATCGCGCCCTGCAGCTCGAGCTCGACCTCGCGGTCGTCGAGCGCGCCTTCGCGCAGCATCTTGCGGAACTTCTGGCGGGTATCGGCATCGCGCGGTGCCGTGGGTTCGTCGGTCGAGAAGCCCATCATCCGTGGCTTCGGCAAGAGCGCATCGAGCAGGCGCTCTTCGGCGGCATCAGCGGCTCGGTCCTGCACGCCCGCGAGCTGTTCCTCTCGCAGCAGCTTCATCGAGGCCTCCACGAGGTCCTTGACGATGGAATCGACATCGCGGCCGACATAACCGACCTCGGTGAACTTGGTGGCCTCCACCTTCACGAAGGGCGCGCGCGCGAGGCGCGCGAGGCGGCGGGCGATCTCGGTCTTGCCCACGCCGGTGGGGCCGATCATGATGATGTTGTTCGGCACGATCTCGTCCCGCATGTCCTTCGGCGCGTTCTGGCGGCGCCATCGGTTGCGGAGGGCAATTGCCACGTTCTTCTTGGCGTCCTCCTGCCCGATGATGTACTTGTCGAGCTCGTCGACGATCTGGCGGGGGGTAAGGTCTTCAACGTGCTGGGTGACGTCAGGCATACAGGGGCGGACTCAGGGGTAATCGGAAGGATGCTTGGAAGGGAGGGACGCCGGTCGGTTTACTCCTCGGTGTCCGTACGGGGGGACGTTTCGCCCCCGGTTTCGCTCGTGACGGTAGAGGCCGAGGCGGTCGGCGACGGGACGGCTCCGTCCATGTCGTGTGCGTCGGCGGACCTCTTTTCGTCGTCGTTGCGGCCCGAATCGGGGCTGGAGTCGGGGGATTCGCTGCCGGCGTCGCCGCCCGAGGACGCGTCCGTGGTCGACGAGGAACGGCCGAGCGTCTCGTGGAGGTCCTGGACGTCGGGGTGCTCGTCGTTGACGATGAGGACCGTGTAGTTGTACGGATAGCCGTTCCGTTTCTCCAGGCGGGCGGCCCCAGCGGCCTCCAGTTCGCTCACGAGCGATTTGGGGTCCTCGTCCGGGCCCATAAGGTCGGAGAGCTTGCGGAGCAGGGGCGTCAGGTACACCTCGTCGTACTGCCCGAAGTGCTCCTCCGTAATTTTGATGGCCCGTCGTGCCCCGGGGTTGTCGAGCGACTGAAACTGCTGAGGGGGCGGGGCGTCGGGCGACTGGGCGCGGGTGTACGCGGACCCACTGGTGGGGGCGTTCGCCAACAGGTCCTCCCGCGACTCTTCGCTGAGGAGGTTGCGGGCGTCGAGGTACCGACTGTCCTCGGCGAACGAGGGCGTATCCGCCGTCTGTGGGGGATTGACGGCGGCCACGAGGGGGCGGCAGCCCTGCTCCCGAATCCAGCGGACGAGCGGAAGATAGGGGCGATTCCCCGTGATAATGACAACCGTCTGCAGGTCCGAGCGGCGCGTCAGGGCCTGGGTCACGTCGAGCGTGAGCCGGACCTCGGAGGTATTGTCCTGCATCCCCGCGGGCACGTGAATTGGGTTGATGCCCTCCCGGTGCAGGGCGGAGGGGACCGGCGCGTCGTTCTCGTCGAGCAGCGTGTCGAAGGTGCCGTAGGCGCGGCCGTAAATGGTGGGGGTGTCGTCGCCCTCTTCAAGGTAGCGGCGAACCTCCTCGAAAATCTCCTCCGCGTACGCGCTGGTCGATCGGTCCCGCCCGCTTTGGGACTTGAGGATGGAATAAAGATTGTCGTAGTCGACAAACATGGCGGCCTGTCGTGGCGGGACGCCGTCGGTTGGAGCATCGTAGGACATAAACAGGTGTGCCCTTGGTTTCGGAAAATATAATGTCGAGGCCTCGGGGCCGGTCGCTTGTCATGAATGGAGCCCCCGAAGGCCGCACAGCAGTTGACGTTCGCCGCTAGTCCGACTCGGCCTCAATGTCGCGGATGGTTCGGTTATGATTCGTGTAGATGCAAATGTCCGCGGCGATTGAGAGGCCGTTTTCGACGATGTCACGAGCGGTAAGCCCCTGCGCGTTTTGAAGGAGGGCGCGGCTTGCGGCGAGGGCGAACGAGCCCCCGGACCCAATCGCGATGATGTCGTCGTCGGGCTCGATGACGTCGCCCGCCCCGCTGATCAGAAGCAGCTCCCCGGGGGAGGCCACCGCCAAAAGGGCTTCTAGGCGGCGGAGATACTTGTCGGTGCGCCACTCCTTCGCCAGTTCCACGGCCGCCCGGGCCACGTTGCCGCCGTACTCCTGGAGCTTCTCTTCGAAGCGTTCGAACAGGGTGAAGGCGTCGGCGGTGGACCCGGCAAATCCGGCCAGAATGTCCCCGTCGTACAGCGACCGAACCTTCTCGGCCTTGTGCTTGACGACCGTCTCGTTCATGGTGGCCTGGCCGTCCGACCCAAGGGCAATCTGCCCGTTGTGGCGGACGCCGAGGACGGTCGTGGCGTGGGGGGAGTCGGTGTCGGCGGTCATGTACGAAGAAGGAAACATCGCAGTGGGAGAGAGCGCGTCCTGCAGGGGCGTTCCACAAGCAGGAATCTTACACCCCACATGTACGACTCACGCGAGGGGCGGTTCGAGACTGACCGGCCAGACCGTCACACGCCGCGTTTTTTGCCAAACTTTAGCCGGGGCGCCTGGTGGATCGTGCTCCGACCCTCACACGTCGACGAATGGCGGTGCCGCACAGGGGCGGGCTACCGGGAGGGCGGTTCTTCGAGGGCCTGTTGCGCCGGGGCAGGCTCCCGCAAAATAACGACCGCGTGGCTAATCTCGTAGAGCGGAACGGCTGGCCGGAGGAAAATGTCGAGCTCGCTTCGTCCGGCGGGGGCGGCCACGGAGTCGATGGTCCCAATGCGGCGCCCCGGGGGGAAGACATTGCTGTGGCCACTGGTCACCACGCGCTGGCCCGTCTCCACGGGTTCGGTTTCCACGACGTGGTCGAGCTGGAGCCGGTCGAGGCGCTCGCCATCCCAGCGGACAATGCCTTCGGCCCGGAGCGGGAGGACCGTGCCCGGCACCCGGAAGTCCGTGTTGAGGAAGGGCATGACCCGGGCGTAGTGCTCGTTGGTCAGGACGACGGTGCCGACAATGCCCCGTTCATGCACGACCGGCATCCCCTCCGCCACGCTGTCGGCGGTGCCGACATCGAGGATGAGGAAGTTGTCCTTCTGGAAGATGTCTTTTGTGACAATGCGGGCCGGACGGAGGCGGGCGTCGGTCGTGTCCGTGAGGCCGAGCAGGCGCCGCAGCTCGTCGTTGCGCTGGCGCACGTCGCGGGTGCGGGCGACCTGGCTGGAGAGTTGAATGTTTTCACGCCGTAGCTCGTCGTTGCGTTCGAGGACGCGGAGGTAGCGGCCCATCCACGCGAAGGTGCTCTCGACCTGGGCGGTCCACCCCAGGGCCTGGGCCCGCAGGGAGCGCACCAGCGGCTGGTTTTGGGTCAGCATCAGGGTCGCCGCCACCAGAAGAACGGCGCCCAGAAGAAGCCAGTCGGTGGGGCGGGTCTGAGACGCCATGGGTGGAAGGGGACATCCGGTCCGAAAGGGCACCGACAGGGCGCATCGTGCCGTTTCAGGTGAGGACGCGCTCGTAGTTTTCCAGGTTCTCCAAGACCTCGCCGGTGCCGCGCACGACGGCCTTCAGGGGGTCCTCGGCCACGTACACCGGGAGCTCCACGCGGTCGCGGAGCATCTGGTCGATGCCTTCGAGGAGGGCCCCACCCCCGGTCATCATGATGCCCCGCTCCAGCACGTCCGCCCCCAGCTCCGGGGGGGTGCGCTCGAGCGTGCGCAGGACGGCGGCGCTGATCTGTTCGAGGTTGTCGTGGAGGGCCTCGCGCACATTGACCGACGAGATCGTGCGCACCTTGGGGATCCCGCTCACGAGGTCGCGTCCTTTTACGGACAGGTCCAGCTCTGTGTCGAGCTCGATGGCGCTGCCCACCTCACATTTGATGCGCTCGGCGGTCCGGGAGCCGATGAGCAGATTGTGATTGCGCTTGAAATACTGCACGATTGCCTTGTCGAGTTCGGCCCCTCCGACCCGGAGCGACTCGTCCAGCACGATGCCGGAGAGGGCAATCACGGCAATTTCGGTCGTCCCGCCGCCAATGTCCACGACCATGTTGCCTACGGCCTCCTGGATGTCGAGGCCAATGCCGATGGCCGCCGCCATCGGTTCGGACACGAGGTTGACCTTCCGGGCCCCAGCGTGCTCGGCGGAGTCCCGCACGGCGCGCTTTTCGACCTCCGTGATGCCGCTCGGGACGCACACGACCATGCTCCGGATGGAGGTGAGCCAGTTGTTCTTGACCTTCCGGAGCAGGCCCTGGATCATCTCCTCGGCGACCTTGAAATCGGCGATGACGCCGTCCCGCAACGGCCAGATCGTCTCGATGTCCTGGTGGGTGCGCTCGTGCATCTGGAGGGCCTCGTGGCCAATCTCCCGCACTTCGTTCGTGTCGGAATCGACCACGACGATGCTCGGCTCGTTAAGGACAATGCCCTCACCGCGGATGTACACGAGGGTGTTCGCCGTCCCGAGGTCAATGGCAACGTCCTGAGAGAGGTTGAAAAACATCGATTGTTCTGTACGGATGAGGGCCGGAGGAGGAGAACGGGGGTGTGGCTGAGCCGGCCGGTGGAGCAGAGACGGTGGGGGCGGCGGTTCAGAAATGGCCTGCGCCCGGAAGGGGGCGCGAGCACGGCGGCCCTTCCGAGCGTGGAGGGCGCTCCCCGGCGTGCGCTCAGTGCCGGAAATGCCGCTGACCGGTGAGAATCATGGCCACGTCGTGGGCGTCGGCGGCCTCGATGACGTCGTCGTCGCGGATGGACCCACCGGGCTGAATGGCCGCGCGAGCCCCTTCGTTGGCCGCGGCTTCCAGGCCGTCGGCAAACGGGAAAAATGCGTCGGACGCTACCACGGAGCCGGTGAGGTCAAGTTCCGACTTTTCGGCCTTGAACACCGCCAGCTCGGAGGCGTCGATGCGGCTCATCTGCCCGGCCCCGACGCCGAGGGTGGCCTGATCGCGGGCGTACACGATCGCGTTGCTCTTCACGTGCTTGGCCACGCGCCAGGCAAAGTCGAGGTCGGCGCGCTCGTCGTCGGAGGGGGCGCGGGCGGTCGGGACCTCCCAGCCGTCCCGGGCGGTGGCGGCGGGGGGCAGCGCCGGGTCGCGCGTCTGCACCAGCAGCCCGCCCAGCACGGAGCGGACGTCCAGCCGGTCGGTGCCCCGAGCCGGCTGTTTGGCCCGGACGACCCGGCGCCGGTCCTGCTCCGTGAGGAACTCGAGCACGCCGGGTTCAAACTCGGGCGCAATGACGATCTCGGTAAAGATCTCGTCGATGGCCTCCGCGGTGGCCTGGTCGAGGGCCTGGTTTACGACGACGATGCCGCCGTAGGGAGACTGGGTGTCGGTGGCAAAGGCCTGGTGCCACGCCTCCTCCAGGGTGTCGGCGGTGGCGACGCCGCTGGGGTTGGTGTGTTTGAGGATCGCACAGGTCGGCCCCGCGTCGCGAAACTCGTCGATGAGCGCGAGGGCGCTGCTCGTGTCGAGCAGGTTGTTGTAGGAGAGGGCCCTGCCGTGCAGCTTGTCGTAGAACGGGGACGGATCGCCGTAGAGGGCGCCCTCCTGGTGCGGGTTCTCGCCGTACCGAAGGGACTGCGCCTGGGGCAACGCGACGTTGTAGGTGGGCTGGAGGTCGCCATCGCCGTCCGCATCGGCCCCGGAGGCGCGAGACAGGTGCGCGTCGATGTCCTGGTCGTAGGCGGCCGTGTGGGCGAAGGCCGCCTCGGCGAGGCGCCGGCGTGTGGGGGCGGAGAGGTGTCCGTCGTTCTGCTCCAGCTCATCGGCGGCGGCGGCGTACTGGTCGGGGGCCGAGACCACGCCGACGTCAAAGTGGTTCTTGGCCGCGGCGCGCAGCATCGTCGGGCCGCCGATGTCGACGTACTCCATGACCGTCTCCGGGTCGGCGTCGGGATCCTGGACCGCTTCGGAGAAGGGGTAGAGGTTGCCAACGACGAGGTCGATGGGGGCGTAGTCGTGTTCGTCCAGTGCCGCCATGTCGTCCTCGCGCGAGCGGCGGGCGAGGATGCCGGCGTGGAGGGCCGGGTGGAGGGTCTTGACGCGTCCCTCCAGCACCTCGGGCACGCCCGTCACGTCGGCCACGTCGGTGACGTCGATGCCGGCGTCGCGGAGCGTGTCGGCGGTTCCGCCGGTGGAGATGAGTTCTACGTCGAGCGATCGGAGCCGCCGTGCGAAGTCGGCGATGCCGGTCTTGTCGTAGACGGAGAGAAGGGCGCGGCGAACGGGCGAGGGTGCGTCGGGGGGCATGCGGAGGGGGGAGAGGGAGTTATTCTGAA
>DBCG01000043.1:0-2686 GCA_002292945.1 Proteobacteria bacterium UBA964
CGAACGGCTATCGCGCTGATTGCGCGTCGCTTTCTGCGCTACCCCGCAGCGGCGTGAGGTGCAGCAACCCGAACAGCAGCGTGAAGGCGATGCTCACCGCGAGCGGCCCGTGATAGCGCTTCACCCGCTGCCAGAAGATCGGCACTTCGAGCGCGTGCAGGCCGAGGAATACCACCGCCAAGGTCGACGCAAACGGCATCACGCCCGACGGCATCCAGCCCGCCCAGTGGCCCACCGCAGCTGCGTAGAGCACGATGCAGAGGGCCTTGCCGGCCAGCAGCCAGGGAGCGAGGCCGCTCATGCGACCCGCCGACGCTTCTCGGCCTGCGCGAGATCGTAGGTCGCCTGCAGATTCATCCACAAACGCGCAGATGTCTTCAGTGCTTCCGCCAGATCGAGCGCCGCCTCTGCGGTGATACCCCGTTTGCCCTTGATCAACTCATTCAGTCGCGCCCGAGTCCAGCCCACAGTGCGGGCGAACGAGACTTGAGAGATCCTCGCCGGCGCCAAGAATTCCTCTAAGAGGATCTCGCCGGGGTGAAAGGGATTCACGGGTTGCTCGTTATTGAACTTTTTCATGTTCACGGAACTCCTCAGTGGTAATCGACGACCGCGACCTCATCCGCTCGACCCTCAGACCATCGGAACACCACCCGCCATTGGTCGTTGATCCGTATCGAATGGAAGCCTTGCCAACGGCCCTTCAACGCTTCGAGACGGTTACCCGGCGGAACTCGCAGATCCACCAACTCCGCCGCGTCGTGCAGATACAGGACCTTGCGACGCGCCGCACGGAGCAGGTCCGGCGGGAACGCCCTCGTCTCCTTGCTGCGGCGATCCAGGAAGAGATCTTCGGCCAGTCGGTTTCCGAAGGATGCGATCACGATTTCTAGGTTATCGGAACTCGATAACAAAGTCGAGCATCAGGGGCGAGAAGCCCGGAAGCTCGATCCGGGCGAGGATCGGAAATGGAAGTGGCGTCCCCAAGGGGATTCGAACCCCTGTTACTGCCGTGAAAGGGCAATGTCCTAGGCCTCTAGACGATGGGGACGCCGAAACCCCGAAATTGGTGGAGCCAGGCGGGATCGAACCGCCGACCTCTTGCATGCCATGCAAGCGCTCTCCCAGCTGAGCTATGGCCCCAGAAGAGGGAGCGGAAGGTACGGAACCCCCCCGATAAAGTCAAGGTTGCAGCGCCCGATCCAGCCTCGCCAAGGACCGCTCCCGGCCGAGCAGCTCCAGGGTGAGGTCGATGGGCGGGGAGATGGTGTTGCCGGTCACCGCCACCCGCAGCGGCTGGGCCACCTTGCCAAGGCCGATGCTGCGGTCCGTGGCGAAGGCGTTCAGGGCGGCATTCAGGGGCGCAGCAGTCCAGTCCGTGACGCCCTCGAGCGTCGCGCGGAGCGCCGTGAGCACCCCCCTACCCTCATCGCCCAAGTGCTTGGCGGCGGCCTTGGCGTCGAGTTCGACCGCTTCGCCGAAGAAGTAGCGGCTCGCCTGCGCCATCTCCTTGAGCGTCTTCACGCGCTCGCGCTGGGCGACCACGATGCGCGCCAGGAAAGCATCATCGGCGCCCGGCCCCGTCGCGATATCGATGCCCACGCGCGCGAGGTGCGGCTTGAGATACGGCACCACGGTCGCGGGGTCGCTGTGCATCAGGTGCTGCTGGTTGAGCCACAGGAGCTTCTCGGGATTGAAGGCCGAGGCCGACTTGTTCACATCGGCGATGTCGAACGCGGCGACCATCTCGGCGCGCGTAAAGACCTCCTGGTCGCCGTGGGACCAGCCAAGGCGCACGAGGTAGTTGAGCAGCGCGTCGGGCAGATAACCGTCCTCCTCGTACTGCAGCACGCTCACGGCGCCGTGGCGCTTGGAGAGCTTGGCGCCGTCCGGCCCGAGGATCATCGGCACATGCGCGTAGACCGGGACCTTCGCGCCGAGCGCGGCGAGCATGTTCATCTGCCGCGGCGTGTTATTGAGGTGATCATCCCCTCGGATGACATGCGTGACGCCCATGTCGGCGTCATCCACCACCACGCAGAAGTTGTAGGTCGGCGTGCCGTCGCCGCGCGCGATCACGAGATCGTCGAGCTCGCTGTTGCGGAACACCACACGGCCGTGCACCAGGTCCTCCACCACCACCTCGGCCTCGAGCGGGTTGCGGAAGCGGATGACGGGATCCACGCCGGGGCGGGAGTCTGTGCGGTCGCGCCAGCGTCCGTCGTAGCGCGGCTTTTCTTTGCGCGCCATCTGCTCGGTGCGCAGCTGCTCGAGCTCTTCTTTGGTGCAGTAGCAGCGGTAAGCCTTGCCCTCGGCGAGCCACTGCGCGATGACTTCCTTGTAGCGCGGGAAGCGCGCCGTCTGGAAATACGGGCCCTCGTCGTGCGCGAGGCCGAGCCACTGCATGCCCTCGAGGATCACCCGCACCGCCTCGTCCGTGGAGCGCTCACGGTCGGTGTCCTCGACGCGCAGGATGAACTTGCCGCCATGCCGACGGGCGTACAGCCAAGAGAAGAGGGCCGTCCGGACGCCGCCGATGTGCAGCATGCCGGTCGGGCTGGGGGCAAAACGGGTGACGATGCTCATGGGGCGCGAAGTCTAGCGCAGCCGCCCTGCCCGTCGTAGAATCTCGCCCCTTTCCCGGGCGGGCGGTTAGCTCAGCGGTAGAGCACTGCCTTCACACGGC
>DBCG01000043.1:2727-2851 GCA_002292945.1 Proteobacteria bacterium UBA964
ATCCCAGTACCGCCCACCATCACTCCCCGGGGTCGAACGGCAGCGAGTAACGCGTCCCGCGCTTCTCGCCGGTCCGCACCAACGCACCCCACTCCACGAGCTCCGCAAGGTCGCGCCCCGCGGT
>DBCG01000043.1:2879-3392 GCA_002292945.1 Proteobacteria bacterium UBA964
GCGGCCGATGCACCGGTCAGCGCCGTGTACTTGCTGGCCGAGAGCCCGCCCACGAACCCGCCCGGCCCGTCGCGCATCACGCGCAGCAGGGCTTTTTCCTGCCGCGGGTTGAGCCGCCCGCGCAGCCGATCGAGCAGCCGCGTCTTGTGGATGACGAACTCGATGGAGGCGAGCGCGCTGCGCTGCGCCTCGAGCACGCGGTCGGCGAACCAATCCAACCACGCGTCGACCTCGAGCGAACGGCTCGCCGACGACAGCGCATCGTAGTAGCGCGACCGATGCCGCTGCAGCACGAGCGAGAGCGCGGTGAGCGCCGGTCGACCCGCGCCCTGCGCCAGGGCCATCTCCGCGATCGCGCGCCCCACGCGGCCGTTGCCGTCCTCGAAAGGATGCAGGCTCTCAAAGTAAAGATGTGCAAGACCTGCGCGCGTCATCGCCGGCAAGGGCGCAGCACCGTCGGACGCCGTCGCCGCGAACCAGTCGAGGAACGCCGCCATCTCGCGCGGTATCACC
>DBCG01000043.1:3471-4319 GCA_002292945.1 Proteobacteria bacterium UBA964
CCCGCCGAGCTGCGTGAGATCCGTCCGCCCCTGCATGAGCTCGCGATGCCACTCGAAGAGCAGCGCTTCGGTGAGGGGTCCGTCGAAGTTGCGATAGACGCTGCTCAGCATCGCGGCAACGCCCCGCTCCGCAGGGCCGACCCGGCGTCCGTCGGTCTGCAGCCCGAACTGCCGCCGCAGCGACGACTGCACGCTGTCGCGGTCCAGCGTCTCGCCTTCGATCTCTGAGGTCTTGAGCGCCTCGGTGCCGATCAGGTCGAGGACGACCGTCAGCCGCTCATCGTCAGGCAGATGGCTGGCCGCACCCACCGCGACACCGCTGCCGCGCAGGAACTCGGCCTCCCGCGCCGCCAAGGCGTCGGGTCGGTAGCGGAACCGGGGCCAGTCTGGATGCTGCCAATTCCATTGCATGAGCGATAAGTTAGCACGATATCGCTCACTAAATGGCTATTTATCGAGCGATATCAGTGATCCGCCGCCACCGCCCCTCGGGTGGCGAGCAGCGCGAGCACCTCGGCGGTCTTCTGCTGCATCAAGGCCTCGCTGCCGCGGGCTTCCACGTTGAGCCGGATCAGCGGTTCGGTGTTCGAGCCGCGCAGGTTCAGGCGCCACGCGACCGCGCCCGTCCCCGCCCCAGCCGCGCCCTCGAACTCCATCGACAACCCGTCCGTGTGGTCGACCGAGGTCGCCTGCGCCTCGTAGTGCGCCTGCACGGCGGCGATGGCGCCCGGCACATCCGGGATGCGGCGGTTGATCTCGCCGCTGCAGGGGAAGAGGTTCATGCGCTCACCGACGAGGTCCGCGAGCGACTGGCCCGAGGCGCAGATGCGCTCGAGCACCAAGAGCCA
>DBCG01000043.1:4387-6949 GCA_002292945.1 Proteobacteria bacterium UBA964
CCGCCGTAGGCGCCGTCGACCTCACGCATCTTCTGCTTGATGAACGCATGACCCGACTTGCAAAGCACCGGCACGCCGCCGTGCGTGCGCACGATATCGAGCGTGTTCCAGGTGAGGCGCGGGTCGTGGACGATGCGCGCACCGGGCTCGCGCTCGAGGAAAGACTGCGCGAGCAGACCGACGAGGTAGTAGCCCTCGATGAAACGACCTGTGTGATCGAAAAAGAAACAGCGGTCGAAGTCGCCGTCCCAAGCGAGGCCCACATCGGCGCCGTGCTGACGGATCGCCTCGATGGTGGGCGCGCGGTTGGCCTCGAGCATCGGGTTCGGCACGCCGTTCGGGAAGTGGCCATCGGGTGCGTGACGCACCTTGATGAACTCGAACGGCAGATGCGGCGCGAGCAGATCGACGAACGGCCCCGCCCCACCGTTGCCGGGGTCGACGACGACCTTCAGGCGACGAAGCTTGCTGCGGTCGATGTACGAGAGCAGATGCTCGATGTACCGCACACGCGTATCGAGCGTGTGGCGCATGCCCGGGCGCCCGCCCGTCGCAGCGACCGGCGCCGGCAGCCGCCCCTCGCGGATCATCGCCGCCATCTCCTTGAGGCCCGTGTCGGCGCTGATCGGGCGAGACCCCTCGCGCACGAACTTCATGCCATTGTAATCGGGCGGGTTGTGGCTCGCCGTGACCATGATGCCGCCGTCGAACGCGCCGCCCGCGCCGTCACCCGCCGCGGTCGCGTAGTACACGCCCTCGGTGCCGCAGAGCCCGATGTCGTAGACATCGACGCCGCTCTCGAGCAGGCCCTGCGTGAGCGCCGCCGCGAGCGCTGGGCTAGTCAGGCGCATGTCGTGCCCGACCACGACGCGCTTGGGCTTCACAAAGCCTGCGTAGGCACGGCCGACCGCACGCGCGAGGTCTTCGTTGATCTCGTCGGGGATGCGGCCGCGGATGTCGTAGGCCTTGAAAGCGGAGAGATTCATGTCATTTGCTTTTGCTATCCCGCCCGTACCGGTCCTCGAAGCGGACGATGTCGTCCTCGCCGAGGTAGCTGCCCGATTGCACCTCGATGATGTGCAACGGGATCTTCCCTGGGTTCTCGATGCGGTGCTTCGCACCCAACGGGATGAAGGTGGATTCGTTCTCCTCGAGCAGGAACACCTCATCGTTGCGCGTGATGCGCGCGGTGCCGGACACCACGATCCAGTGCTCGGCACGGTGGTGATGCAGCTGCAGCGACATCGAGGCGCCGGGGTTCACCGAGAGCCGCTTCACTTGGTAGCGCTCACCGCTCTCGACGCTGTCGTAGGAGCCCCAAGGGCGGAACACCTCGCGGTGCAAAGAATGCTCGGAGCGGCCCGCGGCCTTGATGCGCGCGACCAGCGCCTTCACATCCTGTACGCGATCGCGAGGCGCGACGAGCACCGCGTCCTTGGTCTCGACCACCACATGCGAATCGAGACCCACCGTCGCGACGAGCCGGCTCTCGCTGAACACGAACGAATCGCGCGTGTCCTCGGCGATCACATCGCCGCGCAGCACGTTACCGTCGGCATCGGACTCGACCGCCGCATGGAGCGACGACCACGAGCCGACATCGCTCCAACCGGCGGCGAGCGGCACCACCACCGCATCGCGGGTCTTCTCCATCACGGCGTAGTCGATCGAGTCGCTGCGGCAGGCACCGAAGGTCTCGGCATCGACCCGCACGAAATCGAGGTCGGTCTTGGCGGCCTCGAACGCCGCCTGCGCGGCCGCCGCGATGTCCGGCGCCTGTGCCGCCAGTTCACGCAGATAGCGGCGCGCGCCGAAGAGGAACATGCCGCTGTTCCAGTAGTACTCGCCGGAGGCGACGAAGCGCTCGGCGGTGGCAAAATCCGGCTTCTCGACGAAGCGGTCGATGGCGTAGATCGCGTCCGCAGCACTGGCGCCCGCCAGGCCCGCAAGCGGCGCCGCCGCCCGGCGGATGTAGCCGTAGCCCGTCTCGGGGGCCTCAGGGACCACGCCGAAGGTCACAAGACGCCCCGCCTCGGCCACCGGCAGGGCCGCCCGCACGGCCGCCTGGAAGGCCGCCCGGTCACGCACCACATGGTCGGCGGGCAGGACAAGCAACAGCGGACCTGGGTCGGCGGCATCGCCCGACGCGGCAGCCGCCGCCAGCGCCACATGAGCGGCCAGGGCGATGGCCGGGGCGGTGTTGCGCCCGATGGGCTCCAACACGATCCGCGCGCCCTCCACACCCGCCTGACGCAGCTGCTCGGCCACCATGAAGCGGTGGGCCTCGTTGCAGACCACGACCGGGGCCACAACCCCCGGCAGACCCGCCGTGCGGGCCACGGTCGCCTGCAGCATGGTCTCCTCACCCCCAGCCAGGGGAAGGAGCTGCTTGGGGAAATGCTCACGGGAGAGCGGCCAGAGGCGGGTTCCGGCGCCGCCGGAGAGGACTACGGGGATGATCATGATGTTGATTTTACCGCAACCGACGCCCCACGACCGATGCCGTAGTAGGTGAAACCCAGTCGCAGCATGAGCGCCGGGTCATAGAGGTTGCGGCCATCA
>DBCG01000054.1:0-224 GCA_002292945.1 Proteobacteria bacterium UBA964
CCACGCCGACCACGCCGATGGTGGAGTACTGGCGGTTGAGATAGGCCTGCGCGCCGGCTTGGATGGCGGCGGCGATCTCCTGCATGCGGGCATTGCCGGCGGGCAGGTTGTTGATGGCGGCGGCCGAGATGGCCCCGTAGACGACTGCGAGGGCTCCGGCGCCCACGGCGATCCAGAGCCAAGTGTTAAGGTCCATTATGAGCTCCCCCTAGGAAAAAAGGCGC
>DBCG01000054.1:366-8751 GCA_002292945.1 Proteobacteria bacterium UBA964
GTCGCCGCCGCCGATCAGCGGCAGCAGGTGGCGGCGGCACTTCTCCGTGATGCCGAAGCCATCCGGCGTGATGAAGTCGCGCGGCAGTTTTTTCTCGACGTTCGCCACCTTGGCAAGCTCGACGTGACCCACCGTCCAGCGATAGGGCCGCGAGGATCTGCGGACCACGATCGGCATCACGGCGTTGTGGCCCCGCACGGCGAGTTCGACGGCGGCCTTGCCCATCGCATAGGCCTGCTCGACATCCGTCTTCGAGGCGATATGGCGCGCCGCACGCTGCAGGTAGTCCGCCACCGCCCAGTGGTACTTGTAGCCGTGGGCTTCGCGGATCATGTTGGCGACGAACGGCGCGACACCGCCCAACTGCGTGTGGCCGAAGGCGTCTTTCGTGCCGGCGTCGGCGAGGAAGCGTCCATCTGCGTAGGCCGTGCCCTCGGAGACGACGATCACGCAGTAGCCGACGCGCTCCACGGTCTCCTTGACGCGCGCCAAGAACGCCGCCGGATCGAAGGCGACCTCCGGGAACAGGATGATGTGCGGCGCCGCATCGCGGCCCTTGCCGGCGAGTCCGCCTGCGGCGGCGATCCAGCCGGCGTGGCGACCCATCACCTCCATCACGAACACTTTGGTGGAGGTGCGCGCCATCGAGGCGACGTCGAGCGAGGCCTCCAGCGTCGAGATGGCGACATACTTCGCGACCGAGCCGAAGCCCGGGCAGCAGTCGGTGAAGGGCAGGTCGTTGTCCACGGTCTTCGGCACGCCGATGCAGGTGATGGGATAGCCGAGCGTCTCGCCCATCTGCGCGACCTTGTGCGCGGTGTCCATCGAATCGTTGCCGCCGTTGTAGAAGAAATATCCGATGTCATGGGCCTTGAAGACCTGGATCAGGCGCTCGTATTCGGCGCGGTTCTTGTCGAGGCCCTTGAGCTTGAAGCGCGCTGAACCGAAAGCGCCGGCGGGCGTGTGGCGCAGGCCCGCGATGGTCGCCTTGCTCTCCTTGGAGCAGTCGATCAGGTCTTCCTCCAGGGCGCCGACGATGCCGTGGCGGCCGGCGTAGACCTTGCCGATCTGGCGCGGATATCGCGCTGCAGTCTCGATGACCCCCGCCGCCGAGGCGTTGATGACGGCGGTCACCCCGCCCGACTGGGCGTAGAAGGCGTTGCGGGGAGCGGGCTTGCCGGTGCGGGCGGCGGGCTTGCGGACGGTCTTTTTCATGGGAGGCGAGGATACCGCAGCATTTGACCTGCCGGGAACGGGCGGGTACCGTTCGCCGTCATGTCTCTGTCATTCCGATGCACGGACGCTTGGAGTCCCCGTTCATGAGAATCGTCTTCCTCGGTGCGCCCGGTTCTGGCAAGGGAACGCAGGCCCAGCGGCTCGTCGAGCGCCATGGCATCCCGCAGATCTCGACGGGCGACCTGCTACGCGCCCACGTGCGCGACGCTACCGAACTCGGTCGCCGCGCCAAGGCCGTCATGGATGCTGGCCAACTCGTCGACGATGCGACCATCCTCGGCATGGTTCGCGAGCGGCTTGCCGAACCTGACGCCCGCGGCGGCTTCATCCTCGATGGGTTCCCGCGCACCATCCCTCAGGCTGAGGGCCTCGACCGCATGCTCGCAAGCATCGGGCAGCCGCTCGATGCTGTGGTGCTGTTCGACATCGACCCGCAGTTGCTGGTCAAGCGCATCTCGGGCCGCCGCACCTGTCAGGACTGCGGTCGGGTGTTCAACATCCATACCGCCCCGGCCCCATCGCCCCCGCCCTGTGGTGGACAGTGCGATGCGCCGCGCCTCATGCAGCGTCCGGACGACAAGGAAGAGACCGTCGCGAAGCGTATCGGTGTCTACGAGGCGCAGACTCGGCCGTTGGCGGATTTCTACGCGGCGCAGGGGCTCTTGCGCAGCATCGATGCGGATGCCGAACTGCCGTTGGTGACGGCGCGCGTCGAGTCGGCGATCGCGCCGCGCTGAGCCCTATCGGGTCACACCGCCGCGCGCAAACGGTCGGCCAACACGCCGGCGCGCCAACCGCCTAGCGCGATCGTCGGGTCGATGCCGCGGGCGACCTCCTCAAGCACCCGCCGCGTCGCGAGCACCTCGGGCGCGAGGTCGAGTTCCTGTGCCGTGGCCTGAGTGATCTCGGAGAGCCGTTTCGTGCGTGCCACCAATACGGGGTCGGGTCGCTCTCGTTTGGGCAGGGGTGGTGCGGGGTCAGGCACCTGAGCCGCCTCGACCAAGCCGAGCAACTCGTCGCCGGAATGCTTGATGACCGACTCCGGCATGCCCTCGATCTGTGCCAAGCCGTCACGGCTGCGCGGGATGCGAAGCACCATCTCGCGCACCAGAGCGTCGTCGAGGATCCAGCCGCGTGGCCGGTTGCGTGCGACGGCGCGCCGCTCACGCCAAGCGGCGAGCGATCGCAGCAGCCGCAGGCGGCCTTCATCCCAGCCCTCTACGCCGCGGAATCGCAGCCAGGCCCTGTCGGCATCGACGGCGAGCACGTCAAGCCGTTCGAGCGCGGAGAGCTCTTCCGCCAACCAATCGAGTCGGCCGAGCGTCTCCAAGGAGGCCAGCAATCGCTCGCGCAGCGGCAACAGGTGGCGCACGTCATCGAGCGCATACTCGATCTGCTCGATGCTCAGGGGTCGTCGCGACCAATCGGTGCGGGTCTGGCCTTTCGGTACTTCGTGACCCAATAGGCGCCGTACCAACTCGGCGTAGCCGACCTGTGAAGGATGTCCGCAGAGCGCTGCCGCGATCTGTGTATCGAACAGCGGCGCCATCGACCCGAGTGTGGGTGCCAACACTTCGAGGTCCTGTCGACCGGCATGCAACACGACCGGGGGGCCGGCGGCACCGAGCACCGCGGCGAGCGGACTGAGATCCGGCAGGGCGAGCGGATCGATGCACATCGGGCCGCTGCGGGTGGTGAGCTGCAGGAGGCAGAGCTCGGCCCGATACGTGCGCTCGCGCATGAATTCGGTGTCGAGCCCGATCGCGGTCTCGCCCGCGAGGTCGCCGAGCAGGTCTTGCAGGCCCGTGGCGGTGGTGATGATTTTTGCGTGCGACGACACCCCGGGACTATGCAAGAATTCGACCTTCCACGGGGGACTAAATCGGCATGATCTCCACGCTGCGTCTGTTCATCGAGCTGTTGCGGCGCAAGGCGGCTCCCTCCGACTTGCCGGCCTCGCCACGCCTGTTGGCGGCGACCTTCCTCGCGTTGGCGGCGCTGCAGGGGTTGTTCGCCGGTGCGTTCGGCGAGGACCCGGGTGCGGTATTGCCTCGAGCCCTGTTCTCCGGTGCGCTGTCGCTCGGTTGGATCTACCTGCTGACCCGGATCCATGGCAAGCCGGAACGTTTCGTGCAGACCGCCACCGCGATGCTTGGGGTCATGCTTGTCGTGGCGCCCTTCACGCTGCCGCTGCTGGCGTTGGCGATGCCGCTGGTGACGGCGGCGGGCGGCGGTCAACCGGCGGTCGATGCCGGTGCGTTTCCCTTGATCGCTCTGGCCGCGGTCTTCGCGGCCAGCCTCTACCTGCTGGTCGTTCAGGGTCGCATCCTTGCCGAGGCGATCGAGCGTCCGTTCTTCCAGTGTCTGGTGCTGGTGCTGATCGGCGAGCTGATCGTGGTGATGGCGATGGGCGCGCTCGGGTTCGGCGGCGCGGCCCCTGCAGCCTGAGCGCCGCGCTGTGCACCTGCACATCCTCGGCATCTGCGGGACCTTCATGGGTGGCATCGCCGCGATAGCGCGGGCCGCCGGCCACCGTGTCACCGGCTCGGACCGAAACGTCTATCCGCCGATGAGCACGCAGCTCGAGTCGCTCGGCATCGAGATCACCCAAGGGTTCGAGGCTGCGCAACTCGACCCGGCGCCCGATGTGGTGGTGGTCGGCAATGTCATGAGCCGCGGCCATCCGGTCATCGAAGCGCTGCTCGAGCGCGGCTTGCCGTACGAGTCCGGCCCCGAATGGTTGGCGCGCGAGGTGTTGCGCGATCGCTGGGTGCTGGCGGTGGCGGGCACGCACGGCAAAACCACCACCTCCAGCATGCTGGCCTGGATCCTCGAGTACGCAGGTCTTTCGCCGGGTTTCTTGATCGGCGGTGTGCCGCTCGACTTCGGGGTCAGTGCGCGTCTGGGCGAAGCGCCGTTCTTCGTGATCGAGGCCGACGAATACGACACGGCGTTCTTCGACAAGCGCGCCAAGTTCGTGCACTACCGTCCGCGGACGGCGATCCTCAACAATCTCGAGCACGACCACGCCGACATCTACCCCGACGTCGAGTCCATCGAGCGTCAGTTCCATCATCTCGTGCGCACCGTGCCGGCCTCCGGCCTCATCGTGCACCATGCCGACGATCCGCATCTCGCTCGTGCGCTCTCGATGGGCTGTTGGAGCTCTTGCGAGGGTTTCGCGCGCGGCGGCGGGGCGAGCGGCGGTGGCGCGCCGTGGAGCGCGCGCTCCACGGATGAAGGGCGGCAGGACGGATCGTGCTTCGAGGTGCTCTTCCAAGGCAGCCCGGTGGGGCAGGTGCGCTGGGGGCTGATCGGCGGCCACAACGTCGACAATGCGCTGGCCGCCGTCGCCGCGGCCCGCCATGCCGGGGTGCCGCCCGAGGTGGCCTGTGCGGCGCTTGGCGAGTTCCGCGGCATCAAGCGCCGGATGGAGGTGCGCGGCGTGGTGGGCGGCGTCACCGTCTATGACGACTTCGCGCATCATCCCACCGCCATCGCCACCACGATCGAGGGGCTGCGTCGTCGGGTCGGTGCGGGAGGCGGGGCCGGCGCCCGCATCCTCGCCGTGCTCGAGCCGCGCTCCAACACCATGCGTCTCGGCGTGCACTGCCATACGCTCGCGGGCTCGCTGTCCGCTGCCGATGAGACCTGGCTCTATGCGCCGCCCGATCTCGGGTGGGATGCGGCGCCGGTGATCGCCGCGCTCGGTGGCCGTGGCCGGCTCGCGCAGGACATCGGCGAGCTCACCCGACAACTTGCCCGTGCGGTGCGCCCGGGCGACCATGTGCTGATCATGTCGAACGGTGGGTTCGGGGGCTTGCACCAGCGTTTGCTGGACGCGCTGACAGCGCGGGAGGCGGATCATGGCAGCTGACGAGAAGCGCATCATGTCGGTGGGGATGACCGGCGCTTCCGGCGCGCAGTACGGTCTGCGGTTGGTGCAATGCCTGTTGCAAGCGGATTGGCAGGTCTACCTCACCTTCACCCGCGCCGCGCAGATCGTCATCGGGGCGGAGACCGATTGTCGGCTTCCGGGCCGTGCGAGCGAGCAGACCCGGCATCTCTCGGCGCTCTTCAAAGCCCGCGACGGTCAACTGCGGGTGTTCGGTGAGGAGGAGTGGACCTCGCCGCTCGCCAGCGGGTCCGGTGCGCCGCGGCGCATGGTGGTCTGCCCCGCGAGCATGGCGACGCTCTCCGCGATCGCCAACGGCGCCAGCGAGAACCTGCTCGAGCGCGCAGCCGATGTCGTCATCAAGGAGCGCGGTGATCTCGTGATCGTGCCGCGCGAGACGCCGTTCTCCGCGATCCACCTCGAGAACATGCTCAAGCTGGCGCGGCTCGGCGTGAGCATCCTGCCGGCCAACCCCGGTTTCTACAACCAGCCGACGCAGGTCACCGAGCTCGTGGATTTCATCGTCGCGCGCATCCTCGACCAGTTCGGTATCGCGCATACGCTGACGAAACCTTGGGGCCGGGAGGCCTGATGTCCGCGGCGGGCTTCGAGCTGCCGCTGTTCCCACTCAGTTCGGTGCTGTTTCCTTGCGGTCCCCTGCGCTTGCGCATCTTCGAGCCCCGCTATGTCGACATGGTCAAGCGCTGCATGCGCGAGGGCAGCTGCTTCGGCGTGGTCTTGTTGCAGGGCGGTGGTGAGACCGGTCCGATCGACGGGATCGCCGCGATCGGCACGACGGCGCGCATCGTCGACTTCAATCTCCTTCCCGACGGTCTGTTGGGGCTCACCTGTCGGGGTGAACGGCGCTTCCGCGTGCTGCGTTGCTGGCGCCAAGAGGACGGGCTCAACATGGGTGAGGCGGAATGGTTGGAGGACGCCGTGCCGAGGGTCGTCCCCGTCCCTGCCGAACATCGGCATCTGGCCGATGTGCTGCGGCGGGTGTTGCCCGAGCTCGGCGAGGTCTATACCGGTATCGAACCACGTTTCAACGATGCGGCCTGGGTCGGTGGGCGCCTGGTGGAAATCCTGCCGATCGCTCTCGGCGACAAACAGGCCTGCCTCGAGATGGACGATCCGCTCGAGCGGCTGGCCGCCGTCTCTCCCCTCATCCGGCGGCCGGAGGATCCTTCCGACGCTTGACTGTGTCGTCCCCGAGGTCGGGGCCTTGGGCGGTGCGGTGTCCGTAGAAGCGGAGCACCACCATGCCGATGACGACCGTCCAAGCTAGCACCAGCCAGCCGACCACGCCGTCGAAATCCGACAGCAGGAAGCGCCAAGGGCTCGCGCCGTCGGGGACAGACGACTCTCGCAGAACGCTGATCACCCATACCCAACCGGCGTGCAGGCCGATGCAGCCGGCGATATGGCCGGTACGCGCGCGCACGAGCCCCAGCAGCACGCCCACCGCCGCGAGCGCAAGGAACGCATCGAGGATGCCGAGGGGGTCCGCGAACGCCGCCAGCGTGCCGGCGATGTGCCGCAGTCCGCTGTCCGGGCCGAGCTCTTCGACGGGGATGCGGTGGCGCCCCACGAAATGCACCGCCGAATAGAGCAGGGCGGTCAGCGCGATGGCGAGCCGATGGCCCGACTCGCGCGCGATCGCCGTGTGCATCGCGCCGCGCAGGAAAGTCTCTTCGATGAAGGCGACGGCGAGCCCCGTCATCAGACCGCCAGCCGCGAGCTTTGCGAAGAGCGCCCCATCGAGCGTGATGCCCTCGCGCAATGTCCGCAGGTCGAACCCGAACATCAATAATGCGATCGGTAGCATGGTGGCCACACCGAGCGCCAACCCGATGGCGAGTTCGCGCAGGAACGCGCTCCGCGGCAGACCGTAGCCGAGGCTGCGTCGGTCGGCCAGCGCCAACCGTCGTGCCAGCAGAACGATGCCGATCAACAGCGAGAGCTGACCGATACGGTTGGCGAGCCGATGGAACTTGACGTCGAGATGCGGCGAGAGCCATTCGTACGCCGGCCACGCGAGCAGCGCCATGACCGCAAAGCCGGCGACGAACAGTCCCATGAACCACAGGAAGGCGCGCATCGCGGATCTCTCAGTCGAACCAGCGGACGCGGGTCTGCAGTCCGCCGTCGGGATGCAGTTCGATCACGCGGCAGCCGGGACCGCGATCGTCGATCTCGAACCCGGCGACCTGCGGCCGGAACTGCATGCAGGTGGAGGGCGTGGTGAACACCCGCACTGCACCGAGACGTTGCTCGCTCTCTTGGTGTACATGGCCACCGATCAAGGCGCGCACCGTCGGCAGGCCCGCGATGATCGTCTGAAGCGCCGTGCTGTTGCGCAGACCGACGCTGTCTAGCCCGGCGCTGCCCACCGGGATCGGCTGATGGTGCAGCACCACCAACGCGTGCGATGGACTGCCAGGCCCGAGCGCAGCCTCGAGGCGCGCCAGCTCGGTGGCGGGCAATTCGCCCGCCGCCTCTCCCGGGACGGTGCTGTCGAGCATGACGATCCGCCACGCGCCCAGATCGTGGTGGCCGAGATGCCGGAAGGGCGGTTCGCCGAGCGCCTCGCGGAGCAGTTGCGGGTCGTCGTGGTTGCCCGGGATGCAAAGCACAGGCTTTGCCAGCGAGCCCAGTTCGTGGCGCACCCACGCATAACCGTCGGGGTCGTCGTGGACGATGTCGCCCGTCAGCAGCACCGCATCGGCCGCTTCGAGATCGGCGGCCGCGCCGCGCAGCACCGTGCGCAGCGTTTCGAGGGTTCGCACGCCGCGCATCTCACCCAGTGGGTCACCCACAAGATGGGTGTCGGTGAGCTGCAGCAGGCGGATGACGGCCATGGCGCCTATGCTAGCGCCACGGCCGTCCCCAAGTCAGTACCGGTAGGCGTCCGGCTTGTAGGGTCCCTGCTTGGTGACCCCGATGTAGTTCGCCTGCTGGTCGGAGAGCTCGGTCAGCCGTGCGCCGAGCTTCTGGAGCTGCAGCCGCGCGACCTTCTCGTCGAGGTGCTTGGGCAGCACATGGACGCCGACCGGGTACTTGTTGTGGTTCGACCAGAGCTCGATCTGGGCGATGGTCTGGTTGGCGAACGACGAGGACATGACGTACGACGGGTGTCCGGTTCCGCAGCCGAGGTTCACGAGCCGGCCTTCCGCGAGCAGCGTGATGCGCTTGCCGTCGGGGAAGATGATGTGGTCGACCTGCGGCTTGATGTTGTCCCACTGGTACTGCTT